>NZ_CP049935.1:3600000-4071256 GCF_011383005.1 Phycicoccus sp. HDW14
CAGTGCTTCGGGCTCATCCGCGAGATGTTCACGCCGGCCCGGGTCGGGAGGGCGATGGGGGCGATGGGCCCGGCGATCGGCCTCTCGCTCGTGGCGGGCCCGGTCATCGCCGGCGGGCTGATGCAGCTCGACGCGTTCGGCACCGGCTGGCGCTCGCTCTTCCTCATCAACGTGCCGCTCGGCCTCTTCGCCCTCGTCCTCGGGCGGAAGGTCCTTCCCGCCGGCGCCCCCACCGCCGGTGCGCGCCTCGACGTCGTCGGCACCCTCGTCCTGGCCGCGGTCAGCCTCCTGCTCACCTACCCCCTCGTCGAGGGGCGCGCGCTCGGCTGGCCGCTCTGGGTCTTCGGGATGCTGCTCGCCACCGTGCCGCTGCTCGCCGTCTTCGTCCGGCACCAGCGGGTCCGGGTCGCCCGGGGTGCGGCGCCCGTGCTCGAGCCGAGCGTGCTGCGCAACCGCTCGTACGTCGCCGGCATCGTCTTCATGGCCGTGTTCTTCGGCGCCGTCGTCGGGCTCCAGTTCGTCGTCGGCGTCTTCCTCCAGGTCGGCCTCGGCAAGTCCGCGCTCGACGCCGGCCTCTGCCTCTCGGCGCTGGCCGTGGGCTCGTTCGTCGGGGCGGGCGTGGGCTCGTGGGCGGCGGAGAACCTCGGGCGTCCGATCCTCCACGTCGGCACCGCGATCATGGCCGTCGGCTGCCTCGTCCTGTGGTGGGCGCTCGACGGGTCGCGCGGCACCGACGTCGGGGTCTGGGCGCTGTCGCCCGGGCTGGCGCTCTTCGGCCTCGGGATGGGGATGATCTTCGTGCCGCTGTTCTCGATCGTGCTCGGCGGCATCGAGGATCACGAGGTGGGTTCCGCGACAGGGCTGCTCAGCGCCACCGAGCAGCTCGGGGCATCCCTCGGCATCGCCGGCCTCGCGACGGTCTTCTTCCACGTCTACGACCTCGAGGCGGGTGGGCCCCGGGCCGCCCTGGCCGCCGGGCGGCACCTGCTCGCGGCCGAGAACACACTGCTGCTCACCGTCGGGCTGGTCGCGGTGGCCTGGGTGCTCGCGTGGCTCCTGCCCCGCCGCGCCCGCGTCGGCGGCGGCGGCCACTGAGGGGCGCCGCGACCCCGATCTGCCAGAACCTTCAGCGACCGACCCCGTGCAAGGGGTCGGTCGCTGAAGGTTCCGGCATCCGGCGGAAAAGTGGTGACGGGTGGGGTCAGGCGGTGACGTGCCGGTCGGTGACGTCGAGCGCGCGGTCGAGGATGTCGAGGCCCTCGGCCATCTCCTCGGCGGTCGTCGTGCACGGCGGCACGACGTGGGTGCGGTTGAAGTGCGTGAACGGCCAGAGCCCCTCGGCCTTGCACGCGGCGGCGAGCTCGTTCATCGGTCCGGCCGACGGACCCGCGGCGTTGTACGGCACGAGCGGCTCGCGCGTCACGGGGTCCTTGACGAGCTCGAGGGCCCAGAAGAACCCGAGCCCGCGCACCTCGCCGACGCTGGGGTGCCTCTCGGCGATCTCGGCCAGCCGCGGCGCGATGACCGTGTCGCTCACCTTGCGGACGTTCTCGAGGATGCCCTCCTCGTCGAAGATCCGCATCGACGCGACGGCCGAGGCGCAGGCCAGCGGGTGGCCCGAGTAGGTGAGGCCGCCGGGGAAGACCCGGTCGTCGAAGGTCGCGGCGATCTCGGCGGAGATGACGACGCCGCCGAGCGGGACGTACCCGGAGTTGACGCCCTTGGCGAAGCAGATGAGGTCGGGCGTGACGCCCCAGTGGTCGACGGCGAACCACTCGCCGCAGCGCCCGAAGCCGGCCATCACCTCGTCGGCGATGTAGACGATGCCGAACTCGTCGCAGATCGCCCGGACCCCGGCGAGGTAGCCGTCCGGCGGCACGAGGATGCCGTTGGTGCCGACGACGGTCTCGAGCATGATCGCCGCGACGGTCTGCGGCCCCTCGACCATGAGCACGTCACGCAGGTGCTGCAGGGCGCGCTCGCACTCCTGCTCGGCGCTGTCGGCGTGGAACTGCGAGCGGTACGGGTACGGACCCCAGAAGTGCACGATGCCGGTCATCCCCGGCTCGTTGGCCCAGCGGCGCGGGTCGCCGGTGGCGACGATGGAGGCCGCCGTCGCCCCGTGGTAGCTGCGGTACGTCGTGAGGACCTTGTGGCGCCCGGTGTGCAGCTTGGCCATCCGCATCGCGTTCTCGGTGGCCTCGGCGCCGCCGTTGGTGAAGAACACCTTGTCGAGCGAGCCCGGCGCGCGCTCGGCGATCATCCGGGCCGCCTCGGAGCGCGACTCGTCGGCGAAGCTCGGGGCGATGGTGCACTGGCGGGCCGCGGCCTCCTGGATGGCCGCGACGAGCTTCGGGTGCTGGTAGCCGATGTTGACGTTGACGAGCTGGCTCGAGAAGTCGAGGTACTTCGTGCCCTCGAAGTCCCAGAAGTGGCTGCCCGAGGCGCCGGCGATCGGCAGGGGGCTGATCTGGGCCTGCGCCGACCAGGAGTGGAAGACGTGCGCGCGGTCGTCGTGCGC
The DNA here is from genome assembly GCF_011383005.1 of Phycicoccus sp. HDW14. GTDB lineage: Bacteria > Actinomycetota > Actinomycetes > Actinomycetales > Dermatophilaceae > Phycicoccus. The sequence goes on from NZ_CP049935.1 coordinate 3,602,522, forward strand.
GACGCGAGCGCCCTTGTCGGGGTCGGGCTGCACTGCGGGGGAGGCGAACTCGGTCATCGGTGGCCTTTCGGTCGGTCGGTCCGGGTCAGCCCGGCAGGGTGAAGATCGTCCGGTGCCAGGCCTTGTGGGCCTCACCGGTGATGTCGTGCATGACGTGCTTGACGTTCGTGTACTCGTCGAACGAGTACGCGGACATGTCCTTGCCGAAGCCGGAGTGCTTGTACCCACCGTGCGGCATCTCGCTGATGATCGGGATGTGGTCGTTGACCCACACGCAGCCTGCCGCGATCTCGCGCGAGGCGCGACCGGCACGGTAGGTGTCGCGGGTCCAGGCCGACGCGGCGAGGCCGTACTCGGTGTCGTTGGCCAGCCGGATCGCCTCGTCGTCGTCGTCGAACGCGACGACGGCGAGGACCGGGCCGAACACCTCGTCGCGCCACAGCTCGCAGTCGAGCGGGACGTCGCTGACGAGGGTGGGCTCGTAGTAGTAGCCGCGGGCCAGCTCGCCGCCCGGTGAGGCCCCGCCGGTGACGACCTTCGCGTAGCCGCGGGCCCGCTCGACCATCCCCGCGACCTTCTCGAGGTGCCCGCGCGAGGAGAGCGGCCCGAGGTCGGTGGCCTCGTCGGCGGTCAGCCCGAGGCGGACGGCGGCCATGAGGTCGGCGACGCCCGCGACGAACGCGTCGTGCACCGAGCGGTGGACGATCGCGCGGGTGGCGGCGGTGCAGTCCTGGCCGGCGTTGATGAGGGTGGCGGCGACCGCGCCGTGCACCGCGGCCTCGAGGTCGGCGTCGTCGAAGACGACGAAGGGGGCCTTGCCGCCCAGTTCGAGGTGCACCCGCTTGCCGGTCTGCGCCGCGGTGGCCATCACCTGCCGCCCGACGGCCGTGGAGCCCGTGAACGAGGTCATGTCGACGTCGGGGTGCCCGACGAGGTGCTGTCCGGCGACGGCGCCGGTGCCCGTGACGACGTTGACGACCCCCGCCGGCGCCCCGGCCTCGGTGAACGCCTCGGCGAACAGGAGCGAGGTGAGCGGGGTGATCTCGGCCGGCTTGAGGACGATCGTGTTGCCGGCGGCGATGGCCGGCAGGACCTTCCAGCCGGCCATCTGCAGCGGGTAGTTCCACGGGGCGATCGAGCCGACGACGCCGATGGGCTCGCGCCGGACCGAGCTCGTGTGGCTGCCGGAGTACTCGGCACTGGCCATCCCGTCGAGGCGGCGGGCGGCGGCCCCGAAGAACGCGGTGTTGTCGACGGTGCCGGGGACGTCGAACTCGCGGGCCAGCCGGATGGGCTTGCCGGCCTGGCGGGCCTCCAGCTGCGCGAGCTCCTCGGCCCGCTCGTCGAGGAGGGCGGCGGCCTTCGTGAGGACGGTGGCCCGCTCGAGCGGCGTCGCGCGCGACCACTCCGCGAAGGCGGTGCGGGCCGAGGCCACGGCGGCGTCGACGTCGTCGGGGCCGGCCAGCGTGACGGTCTCGAGCACCTCGTCGGTGCTGGGGTCGAGGACGTCGAAGGTCTCCCCGGTGCTCGCGGCGCGCCGCTCACCGTCGATGTACTGGTGCATGCTCGCGAGCATACGGGCCCACGCCGCTGCCGGAAAGGCCAGCGTGGGCCCGGATCGGCCGCGGATTCCGTCGCTGAGTTCGGCGACGGCTGCCGTCATCAGTGCTGGTAGGTCCCGTGGATGATCGCCCGGCCGAGGGTCTTGAAGGCGAGGTCGAACGACACGACGGCCGGCGAGGCGTCGGCGTCGACCCCGAGGGACGGCTCGGAGACGGCGTGCACCACCACGTAGTAGCGGTGGACCTGGTCGCCCTCCGGCGGGGCGGCACCGGTGAAGCCGGCCTCCCCGGTGTCGTTGCGGACGTGGAAGGCGCGGCCGGGCAGCTCGCCCGCCGCGGCGCCGGCCTCGAGCGAGGTCACGTCGGCCGGGAGGTCGACGAGGACCCAGTGCCAGAAGCCCGACGGGGTGGGCGCGTCCGGGTCGAACATCGTCACGACGTAGGACTGCGTCCCCTCGGGCGCGCCGCTCCACGACAGCTGCGGGGAGGTGTTGCCCTGGTCGGCGACCTGGGCGTCGGCCAGCGGTGCGCCGTCGGTGACGTCCTCGCTCGTCACGGTGAACGAGGCGACCCGGGGCAGCAGGTCGTAGGGGTTCGGGGTGACCGGGCGGTCCAGGCTCATGCCGGGTGCTCCTTCGCATCGGGGTCAGGTCCGCGGTCCAACCCCGACCTCCCCGACTTATTGCCCATCACCCACCTCCGAGGGGCCGTGGGAGCGCCCTCGGGGTGGGTTCTGGGCAATCAGTCGGGGTTCCGGAGGGCCGGCCGGGGGCTCACCAGGAGCTGGTGGTGACCCCCGGCAGCTCACCACGGTGGGCCATCTCGCGCAGCCGGATGCGCGAGAGCCCGAACGCGCGGTACACCGCGCGGGGCCGGCCGTCGACGACGTCGCGGTTGACGAGCCGGGTCGGGGAGGCGTCGCGGGGCAGCCGCCGGAGCGCGAGCCGGGCTGCTGCCCGAGCCTCCTCGCTCGCGCGCGGGTCGCGGGCCGCCTCCCGGAGGGCGGTCCGCCGCTCGGCGTACCGGGTGACCACCGCGCGCCGCCGGTCGTCGGCAGCGCGCAGGCTGCGCCTCGCCATCAGCGCGACTCCTTGAACTCGACGTGCCGGCGCACCCTCGGGTCGTACTTGCGCAGCACGAGGCGGTCGGGGTCGTTGCGGCGGTTCTTCTCGGTGACGTAGCTCGTGCCCGTCCCCGCACTCGAGCGCAGGACGATCTTGGGGCGGACGTCGGAGGACTTCTTGGCCATCAGAGCCTCACTCCCTTCCGGAGCAGGTCGGCGACGACCGCGTCGATGCCGCGGGCGTCGATGGTCCGGATGTTCCGTGCCGACACCGTCAGCCGCACATGGCGCCGCAGGCTCGGGACCCAGTAGCGCTTCCGCTGGACGTTGACGTCGAAGCGACGTTTCGTCCGACGGTGCGAGTGCGAGATGGAGTGGCCGAAGCCGGGGACGGCTCCGGTCACCTGGCAGGTGCGGGACATCGGCGGACCTCTCGGGTGGTTGCGGGGTGCGACCACCATGACATAGAATGAGAACCGTTATCAATCTATTCCGAACGAGAGGCAGCCCCGTGCGACCCGGCATCCCCCCGCGCCACGAGTCGGTCGTCCAGGGCGTCCGCTCGACCGGCGCGACGTCCCCGACCCGCTCCACCGACGGCCCCGGGGGTGCGTCGTGAGCCGCGTTCCGGTGTTCCTCGTGACCGGCCTGCACGCCGACTCGATGGCGGCCGCGACCATCGGCCTCCAGTTCGACCTCCCGGACGCCGTCGTCGTCCGGCACGACCTCGACGCCGCCGCCGGGCAGCTCGTGCGCACGGTCAGCGACCTCACCGGGCTCCTCGAGCGTGAGGTCGTCCCGCTCGAGCACGCGTGCGCCAGCTGCGCGGTCCGCGAGGACGTCCTGCCCACCCTCGAGCGCCTCGGTGCACTCGGCCGCTGGGGGGCGGTCGTCGCCCACCTCCCGGTCGCCGCCGACGGCCTGTCCGTCTGCCGGGTCCTGGGCTGGGACCCCGCGGCGGCGCCGAGCGTGCGGATCGCCGGCGTCGTCGCCGCGCTCGACGGCACGGCGGCCCTCGACGACCTCCTCGGCGACGAGATCCTGCCGGAGCGCGACCTCGGCACCCTGGAGTCCGACCGGCGCGGTGTCGGCGAGGTGCTCGGCGGGATGGTCGAGTACGCCGACCTCGTCGCCCTCTTCGGTGAGACCCCGGACGCCGCCGTCGAGCTGGCCCGACATCTCGCCCGCCCCGGTGCCCTCGTCACGCGGGACTGGCCGGGCCTGCGCGCCGACCGGCTGCTGCCCGGCCTCCACGACCACGACGCCACCGAGGCGTGGGTCGGTGAGGTGCACGAGGGTCCGAGCCGGGTCGGGGAGGGCCACCACGTGTGGAGCCTCGAGCTCGTGGCCGACCGGCCCCTGCACCCGCAGCGCCTGCGCGAGCGGGTCGACGTCCTCGGCGGTGGGCCGTTCCGCTCGCGCGGATGCTTCTGGCTGGCCAGCCGGCCCGGAGCCATCGGCGTCTGGGACGGCGCCGGCGGGCAGCTGAGCGTCGGGCTCCAGGGGGAGTGGGGGCGTTCCCGCCCGATGACGCGGCTGCTCGTCACCGGCCTGCGCGAGGACGACGCCCGCGAGGAGCTGCGCCGGGTCTTCGGCGAGTGCCTCCTCACCGACGCCGAGCTCGAGGCGCGCGGGCCCTTCTGGGACGTCGCCGCCGACGGCCTCGAGCCCTGGCTCGGCCCCATCCACCGGGTCGCCTGACCCACCACCGCAGTCCCGACCGAAGGAGCAGGCCCGTGGCCGTCCCCAAGCGCCGCACGTCGCGCAGCAACACCCGTCACCGCCGGGCGAACTGGAGGGCCGTCGCGCCCGATCTCGTCCCCGTGACCGTCGACGGCCGCGAGGTCGTCGTCCCACGCCGCCTGGTGCGTGCCGTCGCGCGGGGGCGGGTGGAGGTCCGATGAAGGTGCGCTCGAGCATCCGCTCCCTGAAGAAGGCCCCGGGGTCGCAGGTCGTCCGGCGCCGGGGGAGGGTCTACGTCATCAACCGGCTCGACCCGCGGTTCAAGGCCCGCCAGGGCTGAGTCCCGCGACGGCGGCCGCCGCTCCCCGGAGGGCGGCCTGCGGGGACGCCGGACGGGGCGCCGACCGGATGGTCGACGCCCCGTCACGGGGTGCTGCGTGGGTCAGCCGTTGACGGCGCGCTTGAGCTGCGCGGCGGCCTTGAAGCCGACCGACGTCGAGGCGGCGATCTGGATCTCCTCGCCGGTCTGCGGGTTGCGGCCGGTGCGCGCGGCGCGGGCGCGGGTCTCGAAGCTGCCGAAGCCGGCGAGCTTGACGTCCTCGCCCTTGGCGAGGTGCTCGGCGACGACGTCGAATGCCGCGTTGATGATCTCCTCGGCGGCGGACGCGGAGACGTCCGTGCGCGAAGCGACGGCCTGGGCGATGTCCTTCTTGGTCGACATGGGACCTTTCCTGGGTTGTGCGGTTGGTCGTGAACGTCCGACGCTACCGCCGGAAACCGTCCGGCGGCGTCAACGGCCAGTCTGGCGCGTCCGTTCCCGCCTCCGGCCACCGCCCCCTTGGGCCACGTGCCGGGCGGCGCGGTACCTCGGCGGGTCGCGCCGCGTCACGAGCTCGCGGCCGGCCGTGCCGTCGGCGTGGCACACCTCGAGCTGCACGAGTCCCTTGCGCTTGACGGGAAGGCGCAGCACCCGTCCGGCCGGCAGGGCGCGCGCGTGGGCCGGGTCGCGGGTCGCCACGACGTAGGACACCTTCTCGTCCTCGTGGCCGAGGGCCGCCCCCTTGAGCCGGCGGTGCAGCGCGGTGCGGTCGAGGCGGACGGCGAGGTGGCACCAGTCGCCCGCAGCGGCGAGCGGGCAGGCGGCCTCGTGCGGGCAGGGGGCGAGGAGGTGCAGGCCCGCGGCGAGCAGCCGCTCCCGGGCGGCCAGCACCGCCCCGAACCCGCGCGGCGTCCCGGGCTCGACGACGACCACGGTGCGTCCCGCGGCGGCCGCGGCGTCGACGACGCGCGCCGGCAGCTCGCCGGGCAGCTCCCCGAGGACGTAGCTGACCGTCACGAGGTCCGCGGCCGGGAGGGAAGCGCCGGCGGCCAGGTCGCGGTGGGTCCACCGTGCGCCGGCCAGGGGCGGAGGCCCGTGCTGTCCGAGCCGCCGGCCGAGCGCCAGGGCGTCGGCGGACCCGTCGACGACCTCGACGTGCTCGAGGTCGTCGACGGCGTCCGCGACCGCCCAGGCCGCCGCCCCCGTCCCGCCCCCCAGGTCGAGCAGCGAGGCGGTGGGCAGGTCCGGTGCCACGTCGAGCGCGTGCCGCAGCACGCGGGCCACCGCGGCGTGGGTGGCGGGCATCCGGTAGGCGGCGTACGCGGCCGCGCTGACGGGGTCGCGCAGCACCTGCCGCTCGGGCGGCGCGCCGGAGCGGTAGACCTCGATGAGGCGGGCCGTCGAGCGGCGCAGCGCCTCCGTGTCGGCGGCCTCGAGCACCGCCTCCAGGGCGCGGTTCAGGGCGGTGGACACGGCGCCCATCCTGCCCGGGAGGGATGATCCGGGGCCCTGCAGGCGTTCTCTCCCACAGGACCGGTGCCCGCACCAATACCCGGAGGGGTATGCTGGGCATCGGCTGACCGATCGACACCGACTGCGAGGAGCAGACAGATGGCCACCGTGGAGCTCACGGCCGAGACCTTCGAGAAGACCGTCGGCGACGAGGGAATCGTCCTCGTCGACTGGTGGGCGTCGTGGTGCGGCCCGTGCCGCCAGTTCGCCCCGACCTTCGAGGCCTCGAGCGAGACGCACGAGGACGTCGTGTTCGGCAAGGTCGACACCGAGGCCGAGCAGGCGCTCGCCGGTGCCGCCCAGATCAGCTCGATCCCCACGCTCATGGGCTTCCGCGACGGCATCCTCGTCTTCCGCCAGGCCGGCGCCCTGCCGCCCGCGGCCCTCGAGCAGGTCGTCGAGGGCATCCGCGCCCTCGACATGGACGAGGTCCGCGCACAGGTCGCCGCGCAGCCGGCGGGCTGAGCGTCCGTCCGTCGGCCGAACAGCGCCCACGGTCGGCCGACCGGCCCGAACGCGTCGGACGGCGCGTCACGAGACCCCTTCCCGGGTACCTCCCCGGGTACCATCGGGCGCGCCGCCCACCACCGCAGGAGGTTCCTCGATGGAGCTCGACCAGACCGAGATGCAGGCCGTCGTCAAGCGGCTCAAGCGTGCGCAGGGGCAGATCGGCGGGATCCTCAAGATGATCGACGACGGTCGCGACTGCCAGGACATCGTCACCCAGCTCGCGGCGGTCTCGAAGGCGCTCGACCGGGCCGGCTTCGCCGTCATCGCCCTCGGGCTGCGCCAGTGCATCACCGACCCCGAGGGCGGCACCATGGACGTCGAGTCGATGGAGAAGCTCTTCCTCTCCCTCGCGTGAGCGGGGTGTCGACGATGGACGCCACCGCCTGGGATGCGCGCTACGCCGGGGCCGACCTCGTGTGGTCGAGCGAGCCCAACCGCTTCGTCGAGGAGCTCGTCGCGCCGCTGGCGCCCGGCCTGGCCCTCGACGTGGCCGCCGGTGAGGGCCGCAACGCCCTCTGGCTGGCCGGGCGCGGCTGGGACGCCACCTCCGCCGACTTCTCACCCGTGGCCGTCGAGCGGGCCCGTGGCCTCTCGGAGCGCCTCGCGCCCGGTGCCGGGCCGTTCCGGGCCCTCGTCGCCGACGCGCTGGAGCCCGCGCCGCCCCCGCCGACCGGTGACGGCTACGACCTCGTCCTCTTCGCCTACCTCCAGCTCCCCGGACCCGAGTGGGCGCGCGCCCTGGCCGGCGGCGTCGCGGCGGCCGTGCCCGGCGGCACCGTCCTCGTCGTCTGCCACGCCGCCCGGAACCTCACCGAGGGCGTCGGGGGTCCGCGTGACCCCGAGGTGCTGCACGACCCCGACGAGGTCGTGGCCGCCGTCGCCGACCTACCCGTCGAGGTGGTCTCGGCCGAGCTGCGCGAGCGACCGGTCGACGGCGCGGACCGCCCCGCGCTCGACACGGTGGTCGTCCTCCGGCGGGTGGCCGACGAGGTGCACCCCGGCGGGTCCTGAGCGTCGCGCGCCGGTCAGCGCGGCCGGGCGGTGCCGCTGACGAACCAGCCCCACGCCCGGAACGGACCCGGGGCGATGTACCGGGCCTGCTCGAGCTCGACGACGAACCCCGCCGCCCCGATCGTCGCGGGCAGGTCGCGGTCGACGTGGCAGCCGCCGGCCACCCGTCCCCAGACCGGTTGCACCCGCCGCTGCCATCCCGCCGCTCCGGCGTCGGGGGCGAGGGAGTGCTCCACGAAGCGCAGCGACCCGCCGGGCCGCAGGACGCGGAGCGCCTCCGCGAGAGCCCGGTCCACCTCCGGCACCGTGCACAGCGACCACGCCGTGACGACCGTGTCGACCGAGCCGTCGGCGAGCGCCGACAGGTCGGCGGCGTCGAGGGTCGTGCGCTCCACCGGCCGCTCGAAGGCGGTGCGCCGGGGCCCGGACAGCTCCCAGGCGAGGTCCGACGGCTCGGCGACGAGCACCCGCGTGACGGCTGACGGGTAGTGCTCGAGGTTCGGTCCCGAGCCGAACCCGACGTCGAGGACGACCCCCGTCGCGGCGCGGCAGACCGGCGCCCGCCACCGGTCGACGTCGGCCCCCTGGCAGGAGCGGTGCGTCAGCCGCGGCAGGGCGCGCTCGTCCCACCAGCGGCGCACTCCCACGGCCCCAGTGTGACCCCTCCCACGACCGGCCGCGCTGTGCCGCGCGTCACGGCGTGGATACGGCGCGGGGTATAGCGTCGAGAGTGTCCGGCCGGACATGCGGCGCCGGGACGGGTGGTCTTCTCGGCGCCGCGCTCGGTCAGCGCGAGGGGTCAACGAGCTGCATTCCGCGGGAGGCCGTGTCGCCCATCGCCACGAGCATCCGCCCCGCCTCCTCGAGCCCCACGGGTCCGCCCGGTGCGACGAGGGCCCCGAGGTCGAGGCGACCGGCCGCGACGTCGGCCAGCAGGCCGGGGTAGTCGGCGGCGGCCATCCCGTGGCTGCCGAGGACGTCGAGCTCCCAGCCGATGACCCGGTCCATCGGGACGTCCGGGCGCCCGGCGACCGGGGGCAGCAGGCCCACCTGCACGTGCCGGCCGCGGCGCCGCAGCGCGAGGACGCCCGTGCGGCAGGTCTCCGGTGATCCGACGGCGTCGACCGAGACGTGCGCGCCGCCGCCGGACCAGTCGGCCACCGCGGCGACGAGGTCGGCCTCGGGGAGCGCGCCGTCGAGCACCACCTCCGCGCCGAGCGCGCGGGCCAGCGCGCGGGACCCCGGGTCGAGGTCGACCCCGCAGACCCGCGCGCCCCGTCCGACGGCGACCTGGATCGCCGCGAGACCGACTCCGCCACAGCCGAACACGACGACCGTGTCGTCGGCACCCACCCGGCCGCGGGCCACGACGGCGCGGTGGGCGGTCGCGACCCGACAGCCGAGCCCGGCGGCGGCCGTCGCCGGCACGTCGTCGGGCAGGGCCACGAGGTTGGTTTCCGCGGCGTGGACGACGACGCGCTCGGCGAAGGACCCGGGGTCGGTGAACCCCGGCTGGCGCTGGTGCGGGCAGACCTGGCCGTCGCCCGCCGCACACGTCGGGCAGTCGCCACACGCGAGGACGAACGGCGCGGTGACGGCGCGACCGACCCATCCGGAGTCGACGCCGGCGCCCACCGACTCGACGACCCCGGCCAGCTCGTGACCCGGCGTGTGCGGGAACGTCGCGATGTCCGGGTCGTGCCCCGACCAGCCGTGCCAGTCACTGCGGCACAGGCCCGTCGCCGTCACCCGCACGACCGCCCCGCCGGGCGGGGCGATCGGGTCGGGCAGGTCGGTGACGCGCGGGGTCGCGCCGAAGGCGTCGTAGACGAGGGCTCGCACGCGCCCAGCGTGCCAGCCTCAGGCGACGAGGACGACGACGCGGGTGCGCCAGTGGGCGGGGTCGCCCTCGGGGCGGTGAGGTACTCCTCCCACATGCCGCCGGTCGGGTGCAGGCCCTGGCTGCCGACCCACCCCAGGAGGTCACGCCAGGCCTGCGCGAGAACGGAGTACGGGCCGACGTGCTCGGCCACCGCCGCCCGTCCGCCCGGGCGAGCGGCGAGGGCGACCCCGCCGTCCGGCGTGTGCACGTCGCCGACGACCGGGAACCCCACGGAGACGTCCACCGTGTCGGTCGGCATCCCGTGGTACTCCGCGAAGGGCGGGGTGGCGACGTGGCCGCCCGCGTCGCCGACCGCCGCCGCGACGTGCTCGAACGCCGAGCCGAAGAAGTCCTGGAGCTCGGCGGCAGGCACCCGGCGGTGCATCGTCGCGACGGTCGTGGCCGGCACCTGCTCGAGGGTGAACGCAGTCATCATGGTCTCCTCGCTGCCACCACTCCCACGCTCCCACCGCGCGCAGGGGCCGGAGCGGGCGTGTCCGGATGATCACGCGGCCCTGACGCGGCCGCCGCCTATGCTCGTCGGGTGAAGGTGGTCATCCCGGGGGAACCGGTCAGGTCGGAGGCATCCTGCGGCGCGCGCTCGCGGCGGAGGGTCACGAGGTCGTCGTGCTCAGCCGGCACTCCGGTCCGCTCGAACCCGGTGTGCGGCACGTCGGATGGGACGGGCGCACGCTCGGCGACTGGGCTGCCGAGGTCGACGGGGCCGATGCGGTCGTCAACCTCGCCGGGCGCACAGTCAGCTGCCGCTACACGACCGAGAACCTGCACCAGATGATGGACTCGCGCGTCGAGTCGACGCGCGTCGTCGGGGCGGCGATCGAGCAGGCGGCCAACCCGCCGCGGGTGTGGCTGCAGATGAGCACGGCGACCATCTACGCCGACCGCCGCGACGCGGCCAACGACGAGGCGACCGGGGTCATCGGTGGGCACGAGCCCGGGGTGCCCGGCTACTGGGAGTACAGCGTGCGCATCGCCCGGGCGTGGGAGTCGGCGCAGCAGGAGGCGACCCTGCCGGGGACGCGACGGGTGGCCCTGCGGACCGCGATGGTCATGAGCCCGGACCGCGGCGGTGTCCTCGACGTCATGCTGTGCATGGCCCGGCTCGGGCTCGGTGGTCCGGTCGCCGGCGGTGACCAGTACGTGTCGTGGATCCACGGCGAGGACTTCGTGCGCGCGGTCTCGCTGCTGCTCGCGCGCGAGGACCTCGAGGGCCCGGTCAACCTGGCCGCACCCGAACCGGTCCCGCAGCGCGACCTGATGCGCGGGCTGCGACGGGCGTGGGGGCGGCGGCCCGGTCTGCCCGCGACGGAGTGGATGGCGGAGATCGGGGCGTTCGTGATGCGCACCGACACCGAGCTGTTGCTCAAGAGCCGGCGCGTCGTGCCGGGGCGGCTGCTGGAGGCGGGCTTCGAGTTCCAGCACCCGACGTGGGACGAGGCGGCCCGGGACCTCGTCCGTCAGGTCCGCGCCCGCTGACGGCCGGCGGTTCCGGCCGGGGCCCCGGACGACCTCCGCCCTCACGCGTCGTGTCGTGGACGGAACCGCAGCGACCCGGCCGGGCGCCGTGCAACCCTTCGACCGTCACGGACGTCTTTCCACGACGCACGTGCACCACGAGCGGGAGCGGAGGGGCTTCGATGAGCGACGGCGGCGCCAGTGGCGGTTTCGACGGCGGGTCCGGTGGCGGTTTCGGCGGTGGGTTCGACGCCGGCACCGGGGGTGGGTGGTCCGACCCCGGCGGCAGCGCCTTCGGTTCCGGTGTCGGCAGCACCCCGGACTGCGCCGGTCCGGATAGCCCGACCCACCCCTTCGGGGTCGGCGGCCTCGACGGACCGGGCTCGGCGTCGTGGATGCACCAGCAGCAGATCCACCACGGCGCGCCCTTCCACGGGCTTCGTCCTCGCGGCGGCGGCTCCCTGCCGAGCAGCCCGGTCGGCGTCGTGATGTTCGTGCTCGTCGCCATCGTCGCCCTGGTGATCCTCGCGAACATCTCCTCGAGCGCAGGGGAGGTCTACCCCGGCGTCCCGTCCGGCGAGCTCGTCGACGGCCCGATGGACGACGGCTTCGACGTCCCCACCACCCCCTGACCGCGTGGTCACCCCGACTCGACCGACCACCACGTGCCGAGGACCGCAGGTGAACGTCCGGTGTCGTGCGGCACAGGCCCTTCCGCGCAACCGCTCCCCGCGGCTTGGATGGGTCCATGGCCCAGAAGATGAACCTGCGCGAGTACATCGACACGCTCCGCACCGAGGGGTACACCGTGCGCGGCGGCAAGGGCGAGGACCCCGTGCTCATCGCCCCCGACGGCCAGGCGGTCGAGACCTGGCGCGACGACTACCCGTACGACGAGCTGCTCGACCGTGACGAGTACGAGGACGAGAAGTACCTCCTCCAGATCGAGCTCCTGAAGTTCCAGTACTGGACCCAGGACGTCGGCGCCAAGCACGTCCTGCTCTTCGAGGGCCGTGACGCGGCGGGCAAGGGCGGCACCATCAAGCGGTTCATGGAGCACCTCAACCCGCGCGCCGCCCGGGTCGTCGCCCTCGCCGCGCCCACCGAGGTCGAGCGCGGGCAGTGGTACTTCCAGCGCTACGTGCAGCACCTCCCGACCGCCGGCGAGATCGTCCTGTTCGACCGGTCCTGGTACAACCGCGCCGGCGTCGAGCGGGTCATGGGCTTCTGCACCGACGACGAGTACGCGACGTTCATGCGCCAGGCGCCGGTGTTCGAGCGGATGCTCATCGAGCAGGGGATGACGGTGAGCAAGCTCTGGTTCTCGGTGACCCGCGACGAGCAGCGCACCCGCTTCGCCATCCGGCAGATCGACCCCGTGCGCCGGTGGAAGCTGTCGCCGATGGACCTCGAGAGCCTCGACCGCTGGGACGCCTACACGGCCGCGAAGGAGGCGATGTTCGAGCACACCGACAAGCGCTACGCCCCGTGGACCACCGTCAAGAGCAACGACAAGAAGCGGTGCCGGCTCAACGCGATGCGGGCCTTCCTCCACCAGTTCGACTACGCCGGCAAGGACCCGCAGGTCGTCTACGCGCCCGACCCCACGATCATCGGCCGTGCCAAGCACACCGGCGGCGACTGACCCCGTCCCGGACGACCCCGCCGCACCCCGTCACGGCGTCGCGAGCAGCCGCCGCATCCGCAGCGCGAGCTGCAGCTCGAGCGAGCGCTCCGGCTCCTGCCAGTCCGACCCGAGCAGCGCCCCGATGCGCTCGAGCCGCTGCGCGACCGTGTTGACGTGCACGTGCAGCCCGGTCGCGGCGTGCCGCGGGCTGCGGCCGGCCTCGAACCACGCGCCGAGCGTGCCGACGAGGTCGGTGCCGCGACGCTCGTCGTAGTCGAGCAGCGGCCCCAGCTCGCGCGCCACGTAGGCCGCGACGTCGGGGTCCGCGCCGACGATGAGCCCTGCGAACCCCAGGTGCGTCGCCGCCGCCCCACGCCCGCGGTGCCCGAGCGCGACGAGCGCCGCCACGGTCCGCACCGCCTCCTCGTGGGCCCCCGGCACCGCGTCGACGCCGGTCAGCGGCCCGACCCCGGAGACCGTCACCTCACCCCGTCGCCCGACCCGGGAGGCCACGGTGCGGGCCAGCGCGTCGGGGTCGGTGCCGGGCACGAGCGCGACGACGTCGCCGTCGTGCGCGCCGACCAGCGCGCCCTCCCCGGTCGCCGCCGTCGCCGACAGCGCCAGCGCGCGGGTCGAGGCGCCCACGTCGCCCCGCAGGACCAGGAGGCAGTACGGGGACTCGACGTCCGTCCCCGCCGACCGGGCCAGCTGCACCCTGTCCTCGGCCGGACCCCGCGCCCCGACGAGCTCGCTGACCACCCGGTTGCGGGCCGACTGCCGCGCGTCGGCGGCCTGGCGCTCGAAGAGCAGCACGAGGGCCGTCACGACCCCGGCGCGCTCGACGGTGCGACGGTCGGCGTCCCCGAGCTCGCCCGCCCCACCGACGAACAGGGTGGCCAGCCGCTCGTCCGCCGTCGCCACGGCCAGCCCGTACACGTCGCCGGACTCGACGACGCGCCCGGACCCGAGCTCCGGAAAGACCTCGGGGACAACGGCTCCGGGAGTGGCACTGCGCACCGCCCCGTCCTCGTCGACGAGCGCCGCCCAGCCCCCGAGCAGCTCGACCACTGCGTGGGTCAGGTCGTCGACGCTCCCGCCCCCCAGCACCAGCGAGGCGAACCGGTCGTGCGCGGCAGCGGCTCGCTCGATGCCGTCCGCGTACTGCCGCACCGTCTCGTGCGCCTCGGAGAGGGCGGCGAGCGCCGACTCCGCGTCGGCCAGGGCGCGCGTCTGCACGAGGGTGACGGCGGCCAGCGTCGCGAGGTTGCCGAGCAGCCCGACCTCCTCGCGGGTGAACGGCCGCGGCGACCGGTTGGCGGCGAACAGCACTCCCACGAAGTCGTTCTCGACGAGCAGGGGCGTCCCGCAGATGGCGATGATGCCCTCCTCCGACACCGCGCCGTCGATGTCGGAGGTGTGCCGGAAGCGCTCGTCGTGCCAGTAGTCGGCCGTCCAGTACGGCTTGCGGGTCGAGGCGACGAGACCGCCGAGGCCGGCGCCCAGCTCGAGGCGCACCGACTGGAAGGCCGCCGACACCGACCCGTCGGTCGCCCGCATGTAGGTGTCGCCGTGCTCGGGGTCGTGGAGGGTCAGGTACGTCAGGTCGGTGCCGAGCAGGGCCCGGGCCCGCCGCACGATGGCGTCGAGCACCTGCCCGGTGTCGCTCTCGGAGGCCAGCGCGCGGGCCGTCTCGAGCAGGGCCGACAGCCCCGCCTCGCGGCGCCGGTGCACCTCGCGGGCCGAGGCGACCCGCAGCGCGAGCTCGCGGACCTGCTCGTCGGCGGTGCCGGCAGCGGCGGCGACGTCGGCCACCGGCGCCCCCTCGGCGAGCAGGGCGAGCAGGCGCAGCGCCCCGTCGTCCGACTCCTCCGCTGCCCTGGCCACGCCGCCGATCCTAGGGACGACGGGGTGCGTCACGGCGCTCAGTGCGCCGTCCACCCGCCGTCCATCGCGAAGGACGCCCCGGTGACGGAGTCCGACGCCGGGCCGCAGAGGAAGAGGACGAGGGCCGCGACCTCCTCGGGCTCGACGAGCCGCTTGACGGCGACCGGTTCGAGCATCACCGACCCGAGCACCTCCGACTCCGGGATGCCGTGGGTGCGGGCCTGGTCGGCGACCTGCTGCTCGACGAGCGGGGTCCGCACGTACGCGGGGTTGACGCAGTTCGACGTCACGCCGTGCGGGCCCCCCTCGAGCGCGGTGACCTTCGAGAGTCCCTCGAGGCCGTGCTTGGCCGTGACGTAGGCGGCCTTGAACGCGCTGGCCCGCAGGCCGTGGACGCTCGAGACGTTGACGACCCGCCCCCAGCCGCGCCCGTACATGTGCGGCAGCGACTGCCGGACGAGCCGGAAGGGGGCGGCGAGCATCAGGTCGAGGATGAGGTCGAAGCGCTCCAGCGGGAAGTCCTCGAGCGGGCTGACGTGCTGGATGCCGGCGTTGTTGACGAGCACGTCGACGTCGGTGGGCAGGGCCGAGAGGCCGTCGAGGTCGGCGAGGTCGGCCACGAGGGGCTGCAGGCCGGCGACGTCGTCGAGGCGCTCCAGTCCCTCGGCGTCCCGGTCGACGGCGTGGACCTTCGCACCGGCGGACGCCAGGGCGACGGCGACGGCCGCCCCGATGCCGCTCGCCGCGCCGGTGACGAGGGCGGTGCGGCCGCTCAGGTCGGCGGCGAGCAGGGCGGCGGGTGGGGTGACGTGCGGGTCGGTCATGTCGGTCGACGCTAGGCGGGGCCGCCCGGGGTGCCGGTGTGTCCGCAGGACACAAAGACCATGGACCTGTGTGCCGTGGCCCCCGTCGTGACGCGCCCGTTCCTCAGGTCCCCAGCACGAGCACGCCGGCGAGCACCAGCCGCCGCCGCAGGTCGTCGGGCAGCGACTCCGGCCCCGTCCGCCCGGCGAGGAGCGACTCGACCAGCACCCTGTCGTCGGCGCCGGCCCGGAACCGTCCCACCCGGCTGACGTGCACGTCGCCCTCCCAGCGCCCCGCGAGGCCCTGCCGGACCTGCCAGCGCGGCCCGACCTCGGCCCCCGCCGACCGGTGCTGCGCGAGCACACCGAGCGGCTCGGCACGCTCGGCGGCGCGCACCCGGCGGGCCAGTGCGGCCGCGAGCTCGTCGTCGGTCACGTCGTCGAGGGCGCGGATGATGCTCTCGCGCAACGACTCCCGGGCCCCGGACGTCGTCGACGGGTCGAGGCCGTCGACGCCCACGGGCAGCGACCGGCGCAGCGCGGGGTCGTCGTCGAGCCGGCGCCCGACCGTGGCCAGCAGGTCGTCGGCGAGCGTGCGCCCGGTCCACACGTGGACCCCGAAGGTCAGGTGGATGCTCGTGCCGCCCAGCGCGGTGGCCGAGTGCAGCCATCCGCGGGGCAGGTAGAGGCAGTCGCCGGGGGCCAGCACGTCGTCGACGACCGGAGGGGCCGTCGCGGCCTCGGCCACCGCCTCGCGCCGGTCGGTCCACGGCTCGGACCGGTGGGGCAGCTCGAGCACGGGCGGCCGCACGCGCCAGTGCTTCTCGCCCTCGACCTGGACGACGAAGACGTCGTGCACGTCGTAGTGGTCGTCGAACCCGCGGTTCTGCGGCGGGGTGACGTAGGCGTTGACCTGCACCGGGTGGCCGAGGTCGGCGGCCAGCGCACGGGCGGTGCGCGACACCGGTTCCCACGACCGGTGCAGGGCCTGGAGGACGATGGTCGCGCCCTCGGCGAAGAGTCGCAGGACCTTGTCCTCGCTCACCTGGTCGGCCACCGCGGCGCCGACGCCACCGCCGAGGGTGAACTCCCGGGCGTCGAGGGTGGCGCCGTCGCGGGCCATCCGCAGGAAGGGGGTGCGCAGGGCACGGCGGGCCAGCAGCTCGTCGACGGCGTCCGCGTCGAAGCCGTGGGACGGGGGCGGCAGCGCCTCGGCCCGGGTGAGGAGCGGGCGGCGGCCCCAGTGCGCGGAGGCGAACTCGTCGGGCGCCAGCCCGGTCACCGCCGCGAGCCCCCGGGCGGCACCGTCGCCGGTGCCGCCCGGGGGCTCGGGGGAGGCGGGGTCGGTCACTGCGAGGCGTCCGCCCCGCCGTCCGCGCCACCGTCGTGCTCGCCGGGCTCGCCCGGGTCACCGGCACCGCTGTCGGCCGGGCCCTCGGCGCCGCCGTCCGCGCCACCGTCGTGCTCGCCGGGCTCGCCCGGGTCGCCCGCGCCGCTGTCGGCGGGACCCTCGGTGCCCGCGCCGCCGTCCGCGCCGCCGTCGTGCTCGCCCGGAACGGCCGGGTCGCCGGCGCCGCTGTCCGCGGGGCCCTCGGTCGGGGTCTCACTCATCGTGCCCACCCTTCGTCAACCGGTGCCCTGGTGGCACCGTGTCCCGTCATTCCAGCAGGTCAGCGGCCCGTTGTGGGGCTCAGGCGCGACTGGGACGATGAGCCCATGGCCCTCGACGTCGAGCTGGCGGAGGTCCGCGACTTCCTCGCCCGCCACGAACCCTTCTCCGCCCTCCCGGCCGACGTCCTGGCGGGCCTCCCGCGGCGGATGCAGCTCGAGTACTTCCGCCGCGGCACCGAGGTGATCGCCCGGGGCAGCGAGAACCACCACCTCTACGTCCTGCGCTCCGGAGCCGCCGACGTGCGCGACGCGCAGGGCACGCTCGTCGACCGCGGCGAGGCCGGCTCCTCGTTCGGCTCGATCACCCTGACCCAGGGCAACCCCTCGACCTTCTCGGTCACCGCCATCGAGGACAGCCTCGCGCTGCTGCTGCCCGAGGACGACTTCCACGCCCTGTGCCGCGAGCACCCCGATGTCGACGCCTTCTACGACGCCCAGCGCCGCAGCCGGATGCGCGGGGCGGTCGCCGAGCTGCAGGTCTCGAGCTCGGGCAACGCCATCCTCAAGACGACGGTGCGCGACCTCGTGGGCCGCGAGGTCGTGTCCGTCCCCACGACGGCCAGCGTCCGGGCGGCGGCCGAGACGATGTCGGAGCAGGGGGTCTCCTCGCTCCTCGTCCTCGACGGCGAGCGCCTCGTCGGCATCCTCACCGACCGCGACCTGCGCACCCGCGTGCTCGCCGCCGGCGTCGACCCCACCGTGCCCGTCAGCGAGGTGATGACGCGCGACCCGGTCACCGGCTCGGTCGAGGCGCTGGCCTTCGAGGCCCTCCTCGAGATGACGAGCCGGCGCATCCACCACCTGCCGGTCCTCGACGCCGCGGGCCGCCCGGCGGGCATCGTCACGACCACCGACCTGCTGCGGCTCGAGGAGGCCAACCCCGTCTACCTCGCGGGAGACGTCGCCAAGCAGCCTGACGTCGACGGGGTGGCCCGCACCGCGTCACGCCTGCCGCGCATCGTCCAGGCCCTCGTCGAGCAGGACGCCTCCGCCGACGACATCGGTCGGGTCGTCACCGCCGTGGGCGACGCGGTCGAGCGGCGCATCATCCGGCTCGCCGAGGACGTGCTGGGGCCGCCGCCGGTGCCCTACTGCTGGATGGCGCTCGGCTCGCGGGCGCGGCTCGAACAGGCCCTCGCGACCGACCAGGACCACGCGATGGTCATCGACGACGCGGTCGACGAGGACGGGCTCGCGTGGTTCGAGGACCTGGCCGAGTGGGTCACCGACGGGCTCGTCCGCTGCGGCTACCCCCGGTGCACGGGCGACGTCATGGCCACGAACCCGCGCTGGCGGCACCCGCTGTCGCAGTGGCGGCGCGAGCTGTCGTCGTGGTTCGCGGCGCCGACGCCGGATGCCGTGCTGCACTCCTCGATCGTCTTCGACATGCGCCCCGTCCACGGCGACGAGTCGCTGTACACCGCTCTCCAGCAGCACGTCCTGCGCACCGCACCCGGTGCCCGCACCTTCCTCACCCACCTCGCGCGCCAGGCCGCGTCGCACGAGCCACCCCTGGGGTTCTTCCGCGGCTTCGTCCTCGAGAAGGCCGGCGAGCACGAGGCCACCCTCGACATCAAGCGCGGTGGGCTGCTCCCGGTCGTCGAGCTGGCGCGGGTCCACGCGCTGGCCAACGGTCTCCCGGAGGTCAACACGCGCGCCCGCATCGAGGCGGCCCGGGCCGCCGGGGTGCTCGGCGACGAGCTCGCGGGCGACCTGCGCGACGCGTTCGAGTTCCTCGGCTACGTGCGCCTGCGCCACCAGTCGGCCCGGGTGCGCGCCGGGCTCCCGACCGACAACTTCGTCTCGCCCGACGACCTGTCGAGCTTCGAGAAGCGGCACCTGCGCGAGGCCTTCGCCATCGTCCGGTCGGCGCAGCAGTCGCTGGGGCGCGCCTACCAGACGCAGTTCGTCTCGTGATCGGCCTGCGCCGCTCGCTCGCCACCCGGCGGGAACGAGCCGCGCGCAGGGCCGCCCCGGGGCCGCTGCGCGACCACCTGCGGACGCCGGTCCCGGTGCGTGACACCCCGCTTCGTGACCTGCCCCTGCTCGCGGTCGACATCGAGACCACCGGCCTCGACCCGTCGCGCGACCGGGTGCTGTCGGTCGGTTGGGTGCCGGTGGACGGTGGCCGCATCGACCTGGGGGGTGCGGGCGGGCTCGTCGTGTCCGACGCCGGCGACGTCGGGCCCAGTGCCACGGTGCACGGGCTCACCGACGACGCGCTCGCGCTCGGGGCGCCGCTCGAGGAGGTCGTGGGCACCCTGCTGCAGGCCCTCTCGGGCCGGGTGCTGCTGGCGCACTTCGCGCAGGTCGAGACGGGGTTCCTCGGCGCCGCGTGCCGGCAGTTCTGGGGGCCGGGCTGCCGGTGGAGGTCGTCGACACCTTCGAGCTCGAGCGCCGGGCCCTCGGGGGCGGCTGGGACGCCGCGTCGCAGCGGGGCGCCCTGCGGCTGTGGACGGCTCGCACGCGCCACGGCCTGCCGGTCTACCGCGCCCACGAGGCACTCACCGACGCCCTGGCCTGCGCCGAGCTCTACCTCGCGCAGCGGGCCGCGCTCGAGGCGGCCTCCCCGGAGACGACGACGACCCTCCGCCACGTGGTGGCGTGAGGGTCGGTCTGCGTGTTGCTGGGCCCCCGGGGCGGGTGCTCAGATGTGACGCGGGAGGGAGGCCTGCGCGAGGAAGTAGAGCTCGTTGGCCTCACGGACGAGGTCGCGGTCGGCGCGACCGTCCCAGCCACGGCCGGCGGAGCGGTTGGTGCGGAGGCTGTTCGCGAGGGCGCGGGCCTTCTGGACGGAGAGCGATGCGGTGTTCATGACTCATATGATCCATCGTTCAATCCTTCAGCACAACGTCAGTTCGCTTCACCATTCCGCAGTATGGCTTAAGATTGGTGGATGCTCGACCCGCACCGCATCACCGTCTTCCGGTCCGTCGTCGCCAGTGGCTCCGTGCAGGCCGCGGCCGACAACCTCGGGCTCACGTCCTCCGCGGTCAGCCAGCACCTCGCGGCCCTCCAGCGCGAGACCGGGCTGACCCTCTTCCAGCGCGCCGGCCGCGGCATCGTGCCGACCGAGGACGCCCTCGTCCTCGATGCCCAGAGCGACGAGCCCATGAGCCAGTGGGACCGCCTCGAGCAGGTGGTCTCGGACCTGCGCGACGGGCGCACCGGGCGCCTGTCGATCGGCTACTTCGCCTCGGCCGGCTCGGCGTGGATGCCGGCGCTCGTGCGCCGGCTGTCCTCGGAGTACCCCGACCTCGTCCTCGAGCTGCGGCTCAACGAGGTCGAGCAGCGCGGCCCGCGACCCGACCTCGACCTGGCCATCGACCCGCCCCACACCGCGCTGCCGGCGGGGCTGCGCCGCGTCGACCTCACCGAGGACCCCTTCGTCGTCGTCCTCCCGCGCGACCACCCGCTGGCCGGCGCCGACGAGATCGCGCTCGCCGACCTGCGCGGGGAGACCTGGGTCAGCAACGACTACCCGAGCGCCGTCGGGCACCGGCTGCTCGTCGCGGCGTGCGCGGCCGTCGGGCTGCGGCCGCGCTTCACGGTGCAGGCGCAGGACCACCACACGGCCATCGGGTTCGTCGCGGCCGGCGTCGGCATCTCGGTGATGCCCGGCCTCGCGGCCCGGGGGCTCCCGGCGAACGTCGTGCGCGTCGACATCGCGCCCCCGGCCCCGGTGCGCCACCTGTCGGCCGTCGTGCGCCAGCTCGGCGCCTCGACCGCCCCCACCGAGCGGGCCGTGCAGCTGCTCCAGGACCTCATCGCCCACCCGAGCACGATGCCGCGCCGCCGCCGCTAGCCCCCGACGGACCCTCGTCGGCACGGTCGACGGTCAGGCGCGGTCGGACCAGTACAGGGCGCGCGCCGGGCAGAAGGTGACCGCCCGCTCGCCCTCCGCCCGCGCCACGGCGGGGTCGTCGACGACCGGGTAGCCCCACTCGTCGAGCCGGATCCGGCCGGGCAGCAGGGTCGCGCACAGGCCGTGGCCGGTGCACGCGACGCGGTCGACCCTCAGCTCAGGCGCGGCGGACACCGGCGCCCACCTCCTGCGTCGGGCACGGACCCGCGGCGTGCGCGGCGAGGTGCGGCTCGAGGGTCCGCAGGGCCGAGCCGGCGAACCGCGAGACGCCGTCGGGGAAGCGGCAGGCGCCGCGCCCGGGCAGCAGCCCGGCGACCCGGCGCATCTCGTCCGCGGCTGCCCCGGAAGGGCGTTCGGTCAGGCGGTGCCATGCGGCCGCGAGGGACGGGACGCCGAACATGCACGGTCCGCACTGTCCGGCGGTCTCCCCGGCGGCGTGGTCGAGGAAGCGGCCGACCGTGTCGAGGGGGCAGCGTGCGGGGTCGAGGACGTCGACCACCCCGGGCCCGACCGACGCCCCGAGGCGCGCGAGGTCGGCGCTGCTCCAGCGGCATTCGCGGGCGTCGGGCACCCCCAGGAGCGCACCGCCGAGACCACCGACGACGACGTGCTCGGCGTCCGGGTCGGCGCCACAGGCCGTGAGGAGGTCGGCGAACGGCACGCCCGCCTCGGTCTCGAGGACGCCCGGGTGGGCGACGGCGCCCGCCAGCGTGACGAGGCGCGGGCCCGGCTCGGCCTCGGTGCCGAAGGAGCGGAACCACGTCGGGCCGAAGGCGTCGACCTGGGCGATGCGCCACACGGTCTCGGCGTTGAGGACGACGGTCGGGCGGACCGTCCGCCCGTCGGCGTCCCGGCCGCCGGTGACGAACGGTCGTCGCTTGGTCATCGGCCGGGCCAGCCCGCCCTGCGCGAGGGACACGAGGGAGGTCTCCTCCGACGAGACGTACCGGTCCGGTGCCTCGAGGACGTCGACACCGGCCGCCGCGAGGAGGGCGGCCGTCCGTGACCCCCGGTGGGCCGCGAAGCGCGTGCCCCGGTTCCGGCCGGCGACGAGGGCGGCGCCGTGCAGGAGCTCGTCAAGGTGGTGCTCGACGACGAAGCCGTCCTTGGCGGCGCCGATCTCGCCGTCACACGCGTTGACGATCAGGGCCGCGCCGTGGTCGCGGGCCGCCCGGAGCTTGACCGCCGTGCTGAAGGCGGCGCCACCGCGACCGGTGAGGCCCGCCGCGGCCAGGTCGTCGACGAGGCTCATGACCAGCTCCGCTCGAGGGCGACGGCCCGGCGGTCGCGGTCGGGCTGTCGGGCGAGCAGCCGCCAGAGGACGGCGGCGACACCGACCCCGCCGCACGCGAGGGTGACGGCGCGCAGCAGCGGCTGGTCGGAGGTCCCGAGCGCGATGCCGTGCACGAGGGCCGTGGGCCACAGGGCGTAGGTGGCCCAGTGCACCGCCCGCCAGGCCCGCTCGGGGATGCGGTGACGTAGCCAGGAGCTCACCGACACGGCGACGAGCAGGTCGACGGCCAGCGTCCCCAGCCCGACCCACACCGTCTCGTAGCCGCTCGTGAACGGCACGAGGGCCGAGACGGCGTCGATGCTCACGTAGGTCTCGGCGACGGCGGTGGCGACGTGGGCGGTGACGAAGGCGAGCATCCCGAGGGAGAGCCAGCGGTGCACGGCCATGACGACGGTCGCCGACTCGCCGTGCGGTCGGCGCCGGCCGGAGGTGACGGCACCGAGGACGACGACGGCCGTCAGCAGGGCGATGCTCGCGACGCCGGTGCCGCGCGAGACGTACCAGAGCAGCGCGTTCACGACGCCACCGCCGCGGTGCCGGGCCAGCCGGGCGTCGTCGTGACCGCCCACCCGGTGTCGAGCCGCGCCGGCAGGCCGTGCCCGGTCAGCCACGCCGGCGCGTCGGCGCCGAGGACGACCGCGGCCGTCGAGGCGGCGTTGGCCTCGAGGGCGCTCGCGGCGACGACGGTGACCATGGCCCAGGTCGGGGCGGCGGTGCGCCCGGTGCGGGGGTCGACGATGTGGTGCGCGGTGCCGCCACCCTCGAGCGCCCACGTGCGCAGCCGCGTCGAGCTCGTCGCGACGGCCTGGCCGCTGTGCAGGCCGATGACCTGCACGACCCGCCCCGCGGCGTCCTCGACCCCGACCTGCCACCGGCCGTCCCGCGTCGTCCCGGAGAGGGCGATGTCGCCGCCGAGGTCGACGAGGAAGCCACCGGGCAGCCGGTCGGCGAGGTGGCGGGCGACCTCGTCGGCGGCGTGCGCCTTCGCGGTCGAGCCGAGGTCGAGGAGGCACCCCGCCGGGACGTCGAGACGGTCGGTGACGGGGTCGATGGTGACGCGCTGCCACCCGGGCACCTCGGCCGTGCGCACGCTGCTCGCCCGCCGGGCCCGCACGACGTCGAGGTCGTCGTCGTACCCGGTCGCCGCGACCGCGCGGCCGACCGTGGGGTCGACGAGGCCGTCGGTCAGGCGGGCGGCCCGGAGGGCGGCACGCACGCTGCCGGCGAGGACAGGGGAGGCGAGGGCCGAGGCCGGGCCGGTCGCCGCGGCCGCCGCCAGCCGGCTCACCTCGGAGTCGCGGCGGAAGCGCGAGGCGGCGAGGTCGAGGGCGGCGAGGTGGTCGCGGGTGAGGGCCTCGGCCTCGGCGAGGGTGCGGGGGTCGGTGACGACGACGCGCACCCGCGTCCCGATCGCCGCGAAGGTCGTCGCGGTCGCCGGGGCGCCGATGGGGTCCTGCACGGTGGTCGCCACGGCCGGCACCTCAGGACCCGCTGGTCGTCGACTGGGTCGACGAGCCGTTGCCGGACGACACCGAGCCGGACGAGGAGAACCCGGACCCCGACGACGAGCCCGAGCCCGAGGAGGTGGACGAGCTCGACGAGTCGTCGCCCGACGAGCTCGACGTCGCCGACGAGGAGTCGTCGGAGGTGGTCGCGGCCGCGGCCGTCGTCGTGGTCTGCGCGGTCGCCAGGTGGTACCCGGCGACCCCGGTCGTCAGGGCCGCAGCGGCCAGCGCACCGGCCGTCCACGTCCTGGCCCGCTGGAGGGCTCGGGGGGTCCTGGGCATCGTCATCACCTTCGGAGGGTCGGGGAACCTGATGACCCCGACCCTCCGGCCCGCGCCTGTGGCGGTGCTGTGCGACCCCGGTGGCCGCTCTGTGGCTTGTCCTCGGACCCGGACGGCCGGGTCAGCGGCTGCCGGCGCCCTCGGGCTCCGGTGCCCGCTCGGACCCGGCCTCGGCGGCCGCCCGCGCGCGCTCGTCGGCGTCCCGGGCCTCGAGGTGCTCGGCGAGCCGGAGCCCCTCGACGTCGAGGTCGGGCAGCAGGCGGTCGAGCCAGCGGGGGATCCACCACGCCCGGTCGCCGAGCAGGTGCATGAGCGCCGGCGTGAGGGTCATCCGGACGACGAAGGCGTCGATGAGCACGCCCACGGCGAGCCCGAACCCGATCGGCCGCACCATCACGAGGTGGCTGAAGGCGAAGCCGAGGAAGACCGAGGTCATGATGATCGCCGCCGCGGTGACGACCCGGACGCCGTGGACGAATCCCGAGCGCACCGCCGTCCGGGAGTCCTCACCGTGGGCGCGCGACTCGTGCATGCCCGAGACGAGGAACATCTGGTAGTCCATGGCGAGGCCGAAGAGCACCCCGATGAGGATGATCGGCATGAAGCTGAGCAACGGACCCGGTTGCGTGACACCGAGCAAGGAGCCGAACCAGCCCCACTGGTGCACCGCCACCGTCGCGCCGAAC
The DNA here is from genome assembly GCF_011383005.1 of Phycicoccus sp. HDW14. Classification (GTDB taxonomy): domain Bacteria; phylum Actinomycetota; class Actinomycetes; order Actinomycetales; family Dermatophilaceae; genus Phycicoccus. The sequence continues at coordinate 3,627,157 of NZ_CP049935.1, forward strand.
GCCGCCGCGACCGACAGCAGGAAGCCTCCGGTGGCGACGAGCGGGACGACGACCGAGCGGAACACCACCGTGAGGATGAGCAGCGAGAGCCCGACGACGACGGCGAGGTAGCTCGGCAGGGCCCCGGCCAGGCGCTCCGAGATCTCGATGTTCGCGACGGTCTGGCCGGTGAAGCCGATCTCGACCCCGTCGTGCCGCTCGAGGCGGGAGGAGGCCGCGCGGATGCCGTCGATCGTCGCCGGCGTCTGCTCGGCGGCCGGCCCGGTGCTCGGGACGACCTGGAAGGCGAGCGTGTCCTTGTCGTCGCTGACGCCGAAGGGGACGACGCTCACCACACCGTCGACGCCCCGGAGGGCGGTGGCGATGCGGGCCTGGGCGTCGAGGACCTGGGCCTGCGTGCGGGGGCTGTCGGTGCTCGGCAGCTCGGCGACGGCGACGACCGGCCCGTTCATCCCGGGGCCGAACTGGTCGGCCACCGTGGAGTAGGCGGTGTACGCGCTCGAGCCGGTGGGCTCGCTGCCGCCGTCCGGCAGGCCGAGGCGCATGTCGAGGGCCGGGACGGCGAGCACGCCGACGAAGGCGACGACACCCAGCACGGTGAGCCAGGGCCGGCGGGTGACGGCGGCGACGTACCAGGCGCCGTGCTCCTCGGGCCGGTCGTCGGGGTGGCCGCCACGGCTCGCGGGGTCGCCGGCGGTGGCGAAACCGGCTCTGCGCCAGCCGCGCCGGGAGACGACGCGGGTGCCCATCAGCCGCATGACGGCCGGGCTGACGGTGACGGCGACGACCACCGACACGAGGACGGTGGCGGCCGCGACGACACCCATCTCGGCGAGGATCGGGATGCCCGAGAGGACGAGGGCGGCCAGCGCGATGATGACGGTGGCGCCGGCGAAGGTGACCGCCGAGCCGGCCGTCGCGACGGCCCGGGGGACCGACTCGCGCAGCGGCATCCCGTGGAGGATGTTCGCGCGGTGCCGGTTGACGATGAACAGCGCGTAGTCGATGCCGACGGCGAGCCCGAGCATGAGGGCCAGGGCCGGTGTCGTCGTGTTGAGCTCGACGAAGGCCGTGAACGCCACCGCACCACCGAGCCCGACGCCGACGCCGAGCAGTGCGACGAGCAGGGGCAGGCCGGCCGCGATGAGGCTGCCGAGCACGAGCACGAGGACGAGGAGCGCGACGCCGAGGCCGAGGATCTCGCCGGGGCCGATGAACACGAGCTCCTGGGTGATCTCGACGCTGTAGTGGGGCGTCACGCCGGCGGCCTCGAGGACCGGGTCGCCCTTCTCCGGGATCTGCGCCCGGTCCTCCGGCGCGATGGACTGGGCGTTGTCGTCGAACTGCACCTGGACGACGGCGTAGCGGCCGTCCGTGCTGACCAGCCGGGTGCCCGCGGAGGCGGCCGCCACGGCCGCGCCGTCGGCGTACTGCGCCGCCCCGGCCTCGAGCTCCTTCTCGGAGGCGGCGAGCTTCGCCTTCCCCTCGTCGACCTGGGTGCGGCCGGCCGTGACCTGGGCCTCGAGGGCCGGGATGCCCGGGTCGTCCGGGTTCTGCTGCTTGAGCTGCGCGAGCAGCGCCTCGCCGCCGGCCACCTGGCCCTCCCCGTCGGCGAGCTTCTTCTTCCCGGCGTCGAGCTGTGCGCGGCCGTCGTCGAGCTTCTGGCGCGCGGCCTCGAGGTCGGCGGCGGAGGAGTCGATCTGCTCCTGGGCGGCGAAGGGGTCGACGACGCGCTTGACGTGGGGTGCGGTGCCCCAGGCCTTCATGGCCTCGTCGATGGCTTTCTTCTGCGCGTCGGTGAACGAGCCGCTGTCGCTCTCGAGGACGATGCGCCCGAACCCGCCTGCCGCGGAGGGGACCTCGGTGCCGAGCGTGGCGAGCACCCGCTCGAACTCGGTGCCGGGGATGGAGACCTGGCTGGTCAGGGGCCGGCCGACGGTGCCGGCGAGGGTGCCGGCGACGGCGAGCACGACGACCCAGAGGGCGACGACGCGCCAGGCGTGGTCGGCGCACCAGCGGCCGAGGCGGTACAGGGCGGTGGACATGGGGGACCTTCCGGGAGGGAGCGGGTCAGGCGGAGGGGGTGGGGACGAGCAGCCCGGAGCGCAGGTGGCCCAGGGACTCGGCGAGGACGACGTGGAACGCGGGCGGCTGCTCGCCGGCGAGCACCGACTTCGACCAGACGCGGATGGTGGCCTCCCCGCAGCCGAGGACGGCCGCGGCGAGGGTGGCGACGTGCAGGTCGCTCGGGCCCGGGCCGACGCGCTCGCGCAGCCAGGCCTCGAACCAGTCGAGCCAGGTGTGGAACTCGGCGAGGATCAGGCCCTTCGCGTGGGCCGAGGTCTCGCCGGCGGCGACCAGCACCCCGATCCGTTCGACGAGCGAGAGGTCGACCGGGTCGTCGACGACGGCGAGCACGCTGACGAGGACGTCCTCGCCGACCGGCCGCTCGTCGAGGCGGGCGCTCAGGGCGACGAAGAAGTCCGAGACGCTCGCGGTGATGACGGACTCGACGGACGGGAAGTAGTTGAAGAAGGTGCGGCGGGAGACCCCGGCCCGGTCGGCGACGGCCTCGGCGGTGACGGCGTCGACGCCCTCGTCGCGGACGATCGCGTAGGCCGCGGCCGAGATGGCGCGACGGGTCTGCTCACGCTTGCGGTCGCGCAGCGAGGGGATGACACAGGTGGGCGGACGGGTCACGGCACCAGCGTAGGCATCGTCTGCACGCCCGTGCAAATCTGCATCAGGATGCACGTGACGATGGGTGGGCTCAGGGCAGGGAGCTCGCCTCCCCGAGGTGCCCGAGAGGAGGCAACACGCAGACGTGAGCGCGCGCGGGCCTGCGTGTTGCCTCCTCTCGATGCGGCGGAGCAGCCGTCCACCACGCCGTTCGAGGCCCGTGGGCGCTCCCTCGCGCCGAGCGACGAGGTGTCGTGCCCCGCAGGCTGGGTCCTCAGGCGTACTCGGTCGGTGGCCGGTAGAGCTCCTCGACGGCCTCGGCGATGTCGCCGTGGGCCTCGACCGGCTCGACGAACAGCCGTGCGGCGGCGACGAGGTCGTCCCGCACGGTGGCCACGATGACCCCCCGCATCGCGAACGGCGACCCGTCGACGTGGGTGCCGGACCAGCTGACCTCGCCCCACTCGTCGTCGCCGGCGACGGCGACCGCGACGAGCTCGGCCCGGAAGTCGGGGACGCCGGCGAAGACGGCCGTCCAGTTCTCGAGCACCGGTGCCCGGCCGGTGAACGCGCGGGCGGGGTGAGCCGGCTGCTCGCTGACGTAGTCGTCGGCGAACAGGGCGGCGAAGGCCTCGGGGTCGTGGGCGTTCTGCGCCGCGACGAGGCGCTCGTGCATCCCCATGCCCGGACCGTACGCCGCACCGGAGCCGTTGGCGACCCCCGCCACCTCGTCTCGGATGCGAGCCGGGTCGGACGCGAAGGCGGGCGGCCCGGACGGCTCGCGTGGGACGCTGGACGACATGACCGACAGCGCTGCCGAGTCCCGTGCCGACGCCCTGCTCCGGCTGGTCCGCGAGTCCGTCATCGGCGAGGACCACGTGATGCAGACGCCGTACGGCCCGCGCCGGGTCACCTACGCCGACTACACCGCGAGCGGTCGGGCGCTGGGCTTCATCGAGGACTTCATCCGTGACGAGGTGCTGCCGGCCTACGCCAACACGCACACCGAGTCGAGCGGCACCGGCCTGCAGACCACGCGGCTGCGCGAGGACGCCCGGCGGATCATCCACGACGCGGTGCACGGGGACGACGACACGGTCGTGGTCTTCGCCGGCTCCGGGTGCACGGGCGCCATCGACAAGCTCATCGGGGTGCTCGGCCTGCGCATCCCGAGCGCCCTCGAGGACCGCTGGCACCTGTCGCAGCACATCCCCGCGGACCAGCGCCCGGTGGTGTTCATCGGCCCCTACGAGCACCACAGCAACGAGATCCCGTGGCGCGAGACCATCGCCGACGTCGTGACCATCCGCGAGGACGCCGACGGCCAGATCGACCAGGACGACCTGGCGGCCCGGCTCGAGGAGCACGCCGACCGGCCGCTGCGCATCGGCTCGTTCAGCGCCGCGAGCAACGTCACCGGCATCGTCTCCGACACCCACGGCATCTCGGCCCTGCTGCACCGGCACGGCGCGCTGGCCTTCTGGGACTTCGCCGCCGCCGGCCCGTACGTCGACATCGAGATGACGGCGCCCGCCGGCGGTGACCCGCTGTCGTACAAGGACGCCCTCGTCCTCTCGCCGCACAAGTTCATCGGCGGGCCCTCGACGCCTGGGCTGCTCGTCGCCCGGCGCCAGCTGTTCGCCAACCGCGTCCCGGTGACGCCCGGCGGCGGCACCGTCGCGTACGTCAACCCCGAGGACCACGCCTACCTCCCGGACCCCGAGCACCGCGAGGAGGGCGGCACCCCGGCGATCATCGAGTCGGTGCGCGCCGGGCTGGTCTTCCAGCTCAAGGAGGCCGTCGGCGTCGAGACCATCCGGGCCCGCGAGGAGCGCTTCCTCGAGCGGGCCGTGCGGGCCTGGCGCGACGAGCCGGGCATCGAGGTGCTCGGCAACCTCGACGCACCGCGCCTGTCCATCGTCTCGTTCGTCGTCCGCTCGCCGTCGGGCAGCCACCTGCACCACAACTACGTCGTCGCGCTGCTCAACGACCTCTTCGGCATCCAGTCGCGCGGTGGCTGCTCCTGCGCCGGTCCGTACGGGCACCGGCTGCTCGGCATCGACCTCGAGCGCAGCCACGCGTTCGAGCGCGAGATCACCGGCGGCTGCGAGGGCATCAAGCCCGGCTGGGTCAGGGTGAACTTCAACTACTTCCTGTCCGACGCGGTCGCCGACTACGTCGTCGAGGCCGTGCGGATGGTCGCCCGGGACGGCTGGCGGATGCTCGGCGACTACACGTTCTGCCCCGAGACCGGGATGTGGCGGCACCGGCGGGGCGTCGTCGAGCCCCCGCTCCGGCTCGCCGATGTGCGCTACGGGGACGACGGTTCGGTGTCGATGCCGTTCTCGGACGACCGGGGCGGCGAGGAGATGCTCGCCGACCACCTGCGCGAGGCCGCCGAGCTGATCGCCGCCGCCACGCCGCCCGACCTCGGGCACGGCGACGGCCACGTCTCGGCCGACTTCGAGCACCTCCGGTGGTTCGACCTCCCGGAGGGTGCGGTCGTCAGCTCCTGACCCGCCCCGTCGTGGTCACGGCGCCGACCTCCAGCGGGCCGTCGAGCAGCGGCTCAGCAGCGTCCTCGCAGCGGCGCCGCGTAGACACGGGCCGTGCCCGCCGCCCGGGCGGGTCGACAAGGGGGTAGGACATGACCACGACCACGAAGACCCGGCTCGGCCTCGGGGCCGCACTGGCCACGGCTGCGCTCGCCGCGAGCGTCCCGCTCGCGGCGCCCGCCTCGGCCTCGACGTCGCAGTGCGACTTCGGCCGGATGTGCATCTGGCAGTTCGGCGACGCCACCGGCATGTACGGCAGCTTCGCGAAGGGGACCTCCGACCTCGCGGTCGCCCTCGACGGGAAGATGGACGACAAGGCGAGCTACGTCTACAACCACGACGACGAGCCGTGGTGCGTCTACCAGTTCAAGGACCAGGGGGGTCACGCGATGATGGTCCCCTCGGGCAAGAAGGCCTCGATCGTCAACATCATCGACCCCCGCGACGGCTTCACGTGGGACAACCGGGTCTCCTCGCTGCGCCCGGCCCTCCACTTCGTCCCGCCGCGCAACCCCAGCGCCGCGTACTACGCCTGCCAGGGCGACTACATCGTCCTGCGCTGAGCGCGACGAGGGCGGGGCCGGTCAGCCGCTGACCGGCCCCGTCGCCGTCACGGCGCCGACCTCGAGCGGGCCGTACAGGTGCGGGAAGAGCTCGTCGGACTCCGGGTGCGGCGGCTCCCAGCGCACCGGGTGGCTGAGCCGGGACGGGTCGACGGTCAGCAGCACCAGCTCGCCGTGGTGGTCGGAGTAGAAGCGTTCCAGCACACCGGGCCACTGCTCGGCGGTGGACAGGTGGACGAACCCGACCTCGGCGAGGGAGAGCCCGCGGGTCGAGCGCTCGTAGCGGCCGACGGCACGGGCCGCCTCCCACTCGGAGGCGTCGGCGACGTGGAAGAGGAGATCGGTCACGGCGCCCACGGTGCCACGGGTCGCGCGCTCCGGCGAGCCGGCAGCGTCGACCCGTGGCACGCACCACGGGGCCGCGGAGGGCTATCGTCGCTGACGCACCGGTCGGGGGACGACCGGGCACGACACGGGGGAGGACCCACCATGAGGACCAACCGCACCATCGCCGCCGTCGCCGTCATGGGCGCCGCACTGTTCGTCGCCGCACCGGCGGCCTCGGCCAACAGCTTCGGGGACCGCTACCTGGGGGCAGGGGCGCACCTCAGCTACAACGACGGCACCGACACGCTCTGCCTCTGGTACGACAGCAGCGGCCCGTACCAGGCCAGCCTCACCGCCTCGCCGACCACCAGCGGACGCGGCCCGACCCGCTCGCTCGTGGTGGGCCCGGGACAGAAGAAGTGCGCCTCGCTGGCCACGGCCTACGAGGACACCCACTACGACTACCTCGGGGCCGTCGCCTCCGACTGCCGGTGCTACATCCACCGGTACTCGGGCGGCTTCTACAGCTGAGCGCCCCGCCCGCATAGGGTCGCGGGGTGACGCAGCACATCCGCCCCGCGACCCCGGGCGATGCCCCGGCCATCGCCGCGATGGTCCGCGACCTCGCCGAGTACGAGAAGGCCCTCCACGAGGTCGAGGCCGACGAGCAGCACGTGCTCGCCGCGCTCTTCCCGGGCGAGGGTGGGGGCTCGACGTTCGCGCACGTCGCCGAGGTCGACGGCGAGGTCGTGGGGATGGCCGTCTGGTTCCTGTCGTACTCGACGTGGACCGGCACGAGCGGGGTCTGGCTCGAGGACCTCTACGTCGACCCCGCGCACCGCGGCAGCGGCCTGGGCAAGGGCCTGCTCACGACGCTCGCGCAGGTCTGCGTCGAGCGGGGCTACCGCCGCCTCGAGTGGTGGGTCCTGGACTGGAACGCCCCGAGCATCGCCTTCTACGAGTCGATCGGCGCCCGCTCGCAGGACGAGTGGACGCGCTACCGCCTCGACGGCGCGGCCCTCGCGGAGCTCGCGGCCCCCACCGGGGGCTGAGCGTCGGTCCGGGGACCCGGGTCCCGTCGCACAGCGCGATCGCAGCGGCGCAGCAGCCCGCCGGGCCAGCCTCGGGACGTCCGGCGGTCGCCGGGCACCGATCTCCGGGGGGAGCCCACCATGAACCACCTCGTCTCACGCCGCACCGCCCTGTCCGCCTCGCTCCTGGCCGCGGGCGGCGCCGTCGTCCTCGCCCCGGCGGCCGAGGCCGCCCCGAACGACCCGATCCTGCGCTCGGACGTCATGGACCGGGCCCGCAACTGGGTGAGCCGCAACATCCAGTACGACCAGCGGGCCACCGCGGGCGGCCCGTCCGGCACCTACCGCTGGCGCACGGACTGCTCGGGCTTCGTCTCGATGGCCCTCAAGCTCGGGCCCACGGGCATCGGCTGCCCGAACACCACGGCCCTCGCGGGTACGACCTACGGCACGGGCATCGCCAAGGCCGACATGCGCGGCGGCGACTACCTCGTGCGCTCGGGCGTGCACTGCGTGCTGTTCCAGATGTGGGGCAACGACGCGAAGACGACCCTGTGGGTGTTCGAGCTCGGGTCGCCGAGCAGCGACATGAACCACCGCGAGGCCAACCTCAGCGAGTTCTCGAGCTACGTGGCCCGTCGGCCGCGCAACATCCGCAACGGCTGACCGGGGCCGGCCCTCACCCCTCGGGGACGTTCTCCTCGAGCTCGGCGAGCCACGCCGTCGCTGCGGCGTCGGACGGCATCCGCCAGTCCCCGCGGGGTGAGAGCGAGCCTCCCGCAACGACCTTCGGGCCGTTGGGGATGGCCGAGCGCTTGAACTGGTTCTGGAAGAAGCGCCGGAGGAAGACCACCATCCACGCGCGGATGGTGGGCAGGTCGTAGGCGACGTGGTCGGCCTCGGGGTAGCCGGGCGGCCAGGCTCCGGCCGCGGCGTCGGACCACGCGTGCTCGGCGAGGAAGGCGATCTTGCTCGGCCGGTAGCCGCGGCGCAGCACGTGGAAGAGCGTGAAGTCGTGGAGCGCGTACGGGCCGATGGTGTCCTGCGTCGACTGGAGCTTCTCGCCCTCCTTGACGGGCACGAGCTCGGGGCTGATCTCGGTGTCGAGGATGCCGAGCAGGGTGCGGTCGGCCTCCGCGTCACCGAGCTCGCCGGCCGCGACGACCCAGCGGATGAGGTGCTGGATGAGCGTCTTCGGCACACCGGTGTTGACGCCGTAGTGCGACATCTGGTCTCCCACACCGTAGGTGCACCAGCCGAGGGCCAGCTCGGAGAGGTCGCCGGTACCGAGGACGATGCCGCCCCGCTGGTTCGCGGCCCGGAAGAGCAGGTCGGTGCGCAGGCCGGCCTGGACGTTCTCGAAGGTGACGTCGTAGACCTCCTCGCCGGAACCCGCGGGGTGCCCGAGGTCCTCGAGCATCTGGGTGGCCAGCGGCCGGATGTCGACCTCCTCCCACTCGATGCCGAGGCTCTCCATGAGGTGGATCGCGTTCGACTTCGTGCCGTCGCTCGTCGCGAACCCGGGCATGGTGATGCCGAGGACGTGGGTGCGGGGCAGCCCGAGCCGGTCGCAGGCCTTGACCGCGACGAGGAGCGCGTGGGTGGAGTCGAGGCCGCCCGAGACGCCGATGACGATGCGCGGCATCCGGTCCGGCACACCGCCGCCGATGGCCCGCATCCGCTGCTCGAGGCCGGAGACCTGGATGTTGTAGGCCTCGTAGCAGTCCTGGGCGAGGCGGGCCTCGTCGTCGGGCACGAACGGGAAGCGGTCGAGCGGCCGGCGCAGGCCGAGGTCGCCGGTGGGCGGCTTCACGCGGAACGGGACGATGCGGAAGCCGGCGTCGTCGGCCGAGTAGGCCTCGGCGTTGTCGCCGAACGACCCCTGGCGCATCCGCTCCTGGCGCAGCCGGTCGAGGTCGACGTCGACGACCGTGCGGCGCGGGCCGTCGGGGAAGCGGTCGGACTCGCCGAGCAGCTCGCCCATCTCGTAGGCCATCGTCATGCCGTCCCACGACAGGTCGGTCGACGACTCGCCCTGGCTCGCGGCCGCGTAGAGGTACGCGGCATCGCACCGGGCACTGGCCGAGCGGGCCAGGAGGTGGCGGTCGTCGGCCCGGCCGACGGTGATGGGGGAGGCCGACAGGTTGAGCAGCACGGTGGCCCCGGCGAGCGCGGCCTCGTGGCTCGGCGGCACCGGCACCCAGACGTCCTCGCAGACCTCCATGTGCACGACGAGCCCCGGCACGTCGTCGGCGGCCAGCAGCAGGTCGGGCCCGAACCCGATCTCGCCGTCGGCGTCGGCGCCGGGCCAGTGCGGCCGGACGAGGAACTGCCCCTGTTGCCCTGCGCCCGAGGCGAACCAGCGCTTCTCGTAGAACTCGCGGTAGTTCGGGAGGTAGGCCTTGGGGGCGACGCCGAGCACCTCGCCGCGCTGGATCGCGACGGCACAGTTGTAGAGCCGGTTGCCGTGCCGCAGCGGGGCGCCGACGACGACGAGGGGGGTGAGGCCGGCCGTGGCCTCGGCGACCGCGACCACCGCGGCGTCGACGGCGTCGAGGAGGACATCCTGGAGGAGGAGGTCGTCGATCGCGTACCCGGACAGCGAGAGCTCGGGGAAGAGCGCGACCGCGACGCCGTCGTCGTGGCAGGCCCGCACCTGCTCGATGACCCGGCGGGCGTTCTCGGCGGGGTCGGCGAGGGCGACGGGCAGCGTGCACGCCGCGACCCGGGCGAAGCCCTGGGCGTAGACGTTCCGGAAGTCCATGCCCCCGAGGCTAGTGGCCGGGTGCGCGGACGGGTCCCGGTCGGGGTGCTCAGTCGGCGAGCACGACGGCCTGCATGAAGCGGGTGGCCGACTCGACGAGGTCGTCGAGGGGCGCGTCGTCGGGGGCCTCGATGGCCCGCAGTGCGACCTCGTTGAGGCCGCCGACGACGCACACCGCCTCGAGGTGGCTGAGGTGGCGGACGCTCGTGCCGGCGGCGCGGGCCTGCTCGAGCATCCGCAGCAGGGACTCGGCGTGCCGGTCGACGACCTCCTGGCGGGCCCGGACGCCGCGCTCGCCGACCGTCGTGATGTCGACGACGTGCGCCCGCCCGAGCGCGCGGTCGTCGGTGAGGAAGGTGAGGAAGGCGCGCGCGACCTCCTGCAGCTGCACGGTGGCCGGGGCGGCGCCCGGGGAGAGGGCGGCGTCGACGGCGTCCATCAGCTGGCCGCTGCGCGTGCGGTAGAGGGCGAGGAAGCACTCCTCCTTGTCGGCGAAGTGCTCGTAGAAGGTGCGCTTCGAGGTGCCGGCGAGGCGGGCGACGTCCGCGATCGTGGTGGCGGCGAGGCCCTGGTCGGCGACGGCGGCGGCCAGACCCGCCTCGAGCCGCTCGCGCACCGGGCGGGTGCGGTCGGTGCCGTCCCGGAGGGGCTCGGCCGTGGCTCGTGTTGTCGTCGTCATGACTGGTACTGTACCGTACCAACCTGCTGGTACCAAGTGGTACCGCCTGTCACCCAGTCCAGGAGATCCCCGTGCAGCTCGCCGCAGACGCCGTCGCCGTCGCCGGGACACGCAGCCCCCTCGTCCGTCCGACGTCCTTCACCGCCGCCCCGGCCCGGGTCACCCCGGTCGCCGGCGACCCCGGCTACGGGCAGGTCGCCCTCGCCCTGGCTCTCGCGGGCCGGATGCCCCTCGCGACCGGCCGCGTCCTGCTCGACGGCGACCCGGACCCCGCCCGCCTCCAGCGCCACGTGGCGCTCGTCGACGTCCCCGAGGTGTCCGCTCCGGAGGACGGCCTCGCCGTGCACCACGTCGTCGCCGAGGAGCTCGCCTTCGCCGGCCGACCCTCCGGCCGCCGGGCGGTCAGCGCCTTCCTCGACCGGCACGGCGTGCTCGCCGCGGCCGACGCCCCCTTCGAGCGGCTGGCGCCCGAGGAGCGGGTCCGCGTCCTCACCTCGGCGGCCGCCGAGCGGGCCGCCACCCGGGTGCTCGTCGTCACCAACCCCGACCGCCGCGGGGGTGACCCCCGGCTCTGGTGGCCGCTGCTCACCGCGCACGCCGCGTCGGGGCTGACCGTCGTGGTGCAGCTGACCCACGCGACGATGCGCCAGCTGACGCTTCCCGTCCTCGCCGAGCTCGGCTCGACCGAGGAGGTGGCGGCGTGACCGCCCTCCGCCTCGCGCTCACCGAGCTGCGCCGCATCGGGGCCAGCCGGGTCGGCCGGCTCGCCCTCGTCGCGATGGTCCTCGTCCCCTCGATCTACGGCGGCCTCTACCTCTACGCCAACGACGACCCCTACGGGCGGCTCAGCGAGGTCCCCGCGGCGATCGTCGTCGAGGACGAGGGCACGACCCTCGCCGGCGGCGAGGAGCTGAAGGTGGGCGACGACGTCGCCGACACCCTCGTCGAGAAGCACACCTTCGACTGGGCGCGCGTGTCCCGCCAGCGCGCCGACTCCGGTCTGCGCGACGGCGACTACGACCTCGTCCTCGTCCTGCCGGGGTCGTTCTCGCGCGACCTCGCGAGCAGCGCCACGAACGACCCGCGGCAGGCACGCCTCGAGATCCGCACCAACGACGCGAACAACTACCTCGCCCGCACGATCGCCAACACCCTCGTCAGCCAGGTCACCGCCTCCGTCGCCGAGCAGGTGAGCAACACCGCGGCCAGCCGCTTCCTCGAGGGCTTCGCCGACATCCACGCCCAGGTGGTCGACGCGTCCGACGGGGCGTCGAAGCTCGCCGACGGCGCCGCCACGGCCTCCTCGGGCGCGACGAAGCTCGCCGACGGCGCCGACACCCTCGTCTCCGGGCAGGAGCAGCTGGCGTCCGGGGCCGACGACCTGGCCTCCGGCGCAGGCGAGCTCGCGGACGGCCTGGGCACCCTTCGCTCGAGCACCGAGGCGCTCCCGGGCCAGACGCGCAAGCTCGCCGACGGCGCCCGACAGGTGTCCGACGGTGACGCGAAGGTGGCGGCTGCCGGACGCAAGGTGGCCGACGCCACCGACGCCCTCCTCGGCGACCTCACCGGAACGCGGGGCCGCCTCGCCGATGACCTGCGCGCCGCCGGGCTGTCCGAGACCGAGGTCCAGGCCGTCCTCGACCGGGTCGACGCACGCACCGGCCCGATCAGCCAGGCCAACGCCACCGTCCAGTCGACCGCCGACGACCTCGACCGGCTGGCCGCCGGGGCCGACGGCGTGGCCGACGGGGCGGAGCAGCTGGCCGCTGCCGCGCCGAGGCTCAGCTCGGGCATCGCCACGGCGGCCGACGGCAGCCAGCAGCTCTCGTCGGGCGCCATCCGGCTCGCGGCCGGCCAGCGCGACGCGCTCGACGGGTCACGACGGCTGGCCTCCGGGGCCCACGACCTCGACGACGGCCTCGGTGACCTGTCGGCCGGTGCCACGAAGCTCTCCGACGGGCTCGCGAAGGGCGCCGACTCCATCCCCGACCCCTCGCCGGAGCAGCGCCGGGCGATGGCGCAGACCATCGGCAGCCCGGTGGCCGTCGACCGCGACGCCGAGGCCGCGGCCGGCAGCTACGGTGCCGGGCTGGCGCCGTTCTTCATGAGCCTCGCGCTGTGGATCGGCGGGTTCGTCCTCTTCACCCGGATGCGCGCCCTGTCCGCCCGGGCTCTCGCGGCCGGTCAGCCGGCCTGGCGCGTGGCGCTCGGCGGATGGTTGGGGCCGGCGCTGCTCGGGGCCCTGCAGGCCGTCGTCGCCTTCGGCGTGGTGGCCCTCGGCGTGGGCATCGACGTCGCCCACCCGCTGCTGCTCGGGCTCTGGATGGTCACGGTGTCCGCGGCGTTCCTCGCCGTCATCCACCTGCTCATGGCCCGCTTCGGGGTCGTCGGCCAGTTCCTGGCCCTCGTCCTCATGGTGCTCCAGCTGGTCAGCGCCGGGGGCACCTTCCCGTGGCAGACCCTGCCGGCCCCCCTGCTGCCGCTGCACCACGTGCTGCCGATGTCGTACGCCGTCGACGGCGTGCGCCGGCTGATGTACGGCGGGCCGCTGTCGGCGCTCGGGCTCGACCTCGCGGTCGTCGGTGGCTGGGGCCTGGCGGCCCTGGCCCTCGGGGCGCTGGCCGCCCGGCGGGCCGGGACGTGGACGGCGGCCCGGGTCAAGCCCGAGCTCGCCGCCTGACGGCGCACGGCGCGGACCCGGTCCTCGGGTCCGCGCCGTGGCGGTGCGGTGCTGCGCTGCGACGCGCAGGCGTCAGTCGTCGTCGCCCTCTCCGCCGCCCTGGGGGGCCGGCACGTCGCTCCAGACGGCCTTGGCGCCGCTGTGCCCGACGAGGGCGACGTCGACGCTCAGGCCGATGGCCGCGAGCACGCCGACCGCGAGGAGCACGCGCAGCAGCACCGACGGGCGGCGCGTGCCGGTCTCGGTGTCGCGGGGAGCCCGCATCCACACGAGGTAGATCAGCCAGGTGAGGACGGCCACGGCGATGAGGATGATCGGCAGCACGTCACCGAGCTCGGCGTGGGCCTCGACGAGGTTGCTGCTGCCGACCCGGCGCTCGAGGGCCTCACCGGACTCCTTGGCGACGAAGCCGCTGATGGCCGTGACCGTCGCGAGCAGGGGGAGGGCGATGCCGATGCGGGCGCGCAGCTTCTCGGAGACGGCCACGAGGAGCAGGAGCAGGGCGGTGAGGGGAGCGAGGACGACGACCGCGTGCACGACGAGGGCGTGCGTCGGGATGCCGAAGACTGTGTCGAACAAGGAGGTTCCTCCCGGGCAGGGCGTGGCCGATCCACGCACGGCTCCCACTCTGCCGGGTGACCTGCCACGGAACCCTCAAGGGAGCGTCAAGGCCACCTGAGACTTTCGTCGGGTGTCCGATGGTCCGATGGCGGGGTCAGGGCGTGAGGAGGATCTTGCCCGTCGCCCGCCGCTGCTCGACCGCCAGCAGGGCCTCGACGACCTCGTCGAGCGAGCGGACCTCGCCGATGACGGGGTCGACCGCGCCCGAGGCGAGCAGGGGCAGCAGGCCGTCCCACTGCTCGCGCAGGTAGCCGGTGCCGGGGCCGTGGGGGTGCGTCCACCACGCGCCCCAGCCGACGCCGACGACCGAGAGGTTGTTCAGGAGGAGGCGGTTGACCTTCACCTCGGGGATCGAGCCGGCCGAGAAGCCGATGACGAGCAGCCGTCCACCCGGGGCCAGCGAGCGCAGCGAGTCGGTGAACCGGTCGCCGCCGACCGGGTCGACCACGACGTCGACGCCGCGCCCGCCGGTCAGCTCGGCGACCGCCTCGCGGAAGCCCTCGGCCGGGACGACCTCGTCGGCACCGGCGGCCCGGGCCACCTCGGCCTTGGCGTCGGACGAGACGACGGCGAGCACCCGGGCACCCCGGGCGGCGGCGAGCTGCACGGCGGCCGTGCCGACCCCGCCGGCCGCGCCGTGGACGAGGACGGTCTCGCCCTCGACCAGCCGGGCCCGCTCGCGCAGGGCGAAGTCGCAGGTCAGGTAGTTCATCGGGAGGGCGGCCGCGCGGTCCCACGTCGTGTCGTCGGGGAGTGGGAAGACCATCGCGGGGTCGACGGCGACCGCCTCGGCGAACCCGCCGAACACGGGGAAGGCCGCGACCCGCTCACCGGCCTCGATGCCGCTGCCGGCCGGGGCGCTGCGCACCACGCCGGCCACCTCGGACCCCGGCACGAAGGGCAGGTCGGGCTTCAGCTGGTACTGGCCGCGGGTCAGGAGGACGTCGGGAAAGCAGACACCGGCCGCCGCGATGTCGACGACGACGCGGTGCCCGGGTCCGTCACCGGCCTCCGGGTCGGGGACGTCGACGACCTCCACGGCCTCGGGTCCGTCGAGCCGGGTCACCTGGGCTGCGCGCATCCGGCCATCCTAGGAACGCGGCGCGGGAATGCGGCGACGGGTGGCGTTCCTTGCACCTGCCGTGCCCCAGCCCCGACACCCCCAGCTCGCCACGGCCGCCCTCATCCTCGGCGGCATCGCCATCGGCACGACGGAGTTCGTCACGATGGGCCTGCTGCCGCAGATCTCCGACGGGGTCGGGGTGTCGATCCCGGTGGGCGGGCACACCATCTCGGCGTACGCCGCCGGTGTCGTCGTCGGGGCGCCGCTCATCGCCGCACTCGGGGCCACGCTGCCGCGCAAGGGTCTGCTGCTCGCGCTGATGGCCGCCTTCGCGGTCGGCAACGCGCTGAGCGCGCTCGCGCCGGGGTACGAGCTGCTCGTCGTCGCCCGCTTCCTCGCCGGCCTCCCCCACGGGGCGTACTTCGGGGTGGCCGCGCTCGTCGCCGTCGACCTGGCACCGGCCGGGCGGGCCGGGCGAGCCGTCGGGACGGTGATGCTCGGCATCCCGATCGCCAACGTGCTGGGGGTCCCCGGTGCGACCTGGCTGGGGCAGACCCTCGGCTGGCGCTCGGCGTACTGGCTGGTGGCGGTGCTCGGGCTCGCGACGGTGGCGCTCGTCGCGCTGCAGGTGCCGCGGCTCGTGGGTGACCGGACCCGCACCGTGCGGGCCGAGCTCGGGGCGCTGACCAACCTCCAGGTGCTCCTGACGCTGGCGGTCGGGGCCATCGGGTTCGGCGGGATGTTCGCCATGTACTCGTACATCGCGCCGACGGTCACCCGGGTCACCGGGCTGTCGGAGTCGGCCGTGCCGCTCTTCCTCCTCGTCTTCGGGGTCTCGGGGTTCGTGGGGAACCTGCTGGCCGGGCGGATGGGGGACTGGTCGGTGCTGCGCTCGGTCGTCATCGGGATGGCCGGGCTCGGGGTGTCGCTGGGGCTCTTCGCGCTCGTGGCACGGTGGGCGGTGCCGGCGCTGGTCGTGCTGGCGCTGACGTCGGTGCTGGCCTCGGTGCTCGTCATCAACCTCCAGCTGCGGCTGATGCAGGTCGCCGGCGCGGCCCAGACCCTCG
The DNA here is from genome assembly GCF_011383005.1 of Phycicoccus sp. HDW14. GTDB lineage: Bacteria > Actinomycetota > Actinomycetes > Actinomycetales > Dermatophilaceae > Phycicoccus. The sequence goes on from NZ_CP049935.1 coordinate 3,643,186, forward strand.
CGGCCGCGGGCAACCACGCGGCCCTCAACCTCGCCAACGCCCTCGGCGCCTGGCTGGGCGGCGTCGTCATCGCCCGTGGCTACGGGTACACGGCGCCGTCGTGGGTGGGTGTCGGGCTCGCGGTGCTGGGGCTGGGGGTGCTCGGGGTGTCGGTGCTGCTGCACCGTCGGTCGCTGCGCTCGCGGGTGGGCGCTCCCGCCGTCGCCGCCTGACGGTCGGCGGCGTCGGCCCGTCCCACGGCAGGTAACCGCCGACCCGGCCACCTCGTCGCGGCAGATCCGGACGGGTTCGTCGGTGCTGCACCGGCATCGAAAAGCTGTTGGGACGGACGGTGTCGGAGAGCTAGCGTGACCGGCATGCAGGTCAGGTTCGAACGCACCGCCCACCGGCGGTACGCGGTCGCAGTCATTCGCACGCGGCACGGAAACCTCCGACTGGACCCAGCGCCGGGCTACTCCGACCTGATCCCTCACGACGTGGTGCACTTCGTGGTGGAGGACGAGTTCGGGCTGCGGCAGGGGATCTTCGGTCAGATCGCCGCAGGCGGTAACGCCGGGACCTTCGTGCCGACCGAGGAACTGCGGACCAAGGCCTGGGCACGTCAGGTCGAGCGACGCAACAGGTCCACCGGAGGCGACATGGGGCGCTCGGAGGATCTCGCGGCCCAGGTCTACCCGCGCTGGCTGCGACACGGCGGTCATCTACCTGGCAGTCACTACGTGCGCCAAGACCCCCCTGCGACCGAGCTCACCGCAACCGACCTCGACCGGGCGTTCGAGCGACTCGACGCGCTGTCACGGGAATGGCGAGCCCTCGAGGTCGGAGGGTCGATGACGGTCGAGTGGCCCGAGCGGCCCTGATCGGTGCAACAACCCAACGCGTGACGGTGAGGCGTCCGCTCAGCGTGACGAGGGGTGGCAGACGGCTCTCGATCTCCGCGGTTGACGACCGTTGGCCACCCCTCGGGCAAGCATCCTCACGTCAGCATGAGCGTGCGTAGCCGAGGTCGGGGACAGGGCTCAGAAGGGTGGGCGGTCCGGGAACGGTGGCGGGCGGTCGCGGCGATGGTGAGCCCTGCCGTGGACCAGCACCGGTTCGCGGGGTCGGTGGGGGTCGAGGCGGCAGCGGCGGAGGGGCGGGTCGGCATCGCCCAGGGCGTGCTCGAGGCGGAACTCGAGCCGGCTGAAAGGGCCGCGACCGTCGCGGGGTGACGTGGCGCGGGGAGTGGGGGGCCGGTCGGACCCGGTGTCGGGGAGAACGGCGGCGCCGAGGGCATCGAGTGGAGCAGTGGTGCGCACCCGCCCGGTCGGGTCGGTCCACGTCATCGTCCCGTCCGGGCCGAGCGTCGCCGACCACCCCGGCCGCTGCTTGACGCGGTGGTGGCGCCGGCAGAGGCACGCGAGGTTCGCGGCGGACGTGGGGCCGGTGGGCCAGGGGACGACGTGGTCGAGATCGCAGAACCGCGCCGCGACGTGGCAGCCGGGGAAGCGGCAGCGGCCGTCGCGGGCGCGGACGAAGGCGGCGAGCCGCGGACCGGGACGGTAGGCCGAGGTGGAGAGGGCGCAGTCCGGGTCGAGGAGGCCGCCCGAGGACGGCTGGCACAGAGCGGGATCCGTGACGGCACCGGCCACCGTGCGCGAGAGCCACTCGCGGGGGACGAGGACCGGATGGGGAGTGCGCGAGACCGCCACCTCGACGAGGTCACCGGGTGCCGAGGGAGCGGAGGGTGCGGCTGCGGCGCCACCGGCCGGGGTGGTGAGCACGACCCGCAGGTCGATCGTCGCGTTCCCGGTGACGAGGTCGGTGAGCGCTCGGGCGCGGGCGCGCTCGACCGTGGCGCAGGTGCCGTCGACGACGAACTGCTGGGCAAGGGCGTCGATGGCGGCCCAGGCCGAGGCCGCCTCCTCCGACGGGAAGGTGCCGAGCCAGGTGTCGACGCCGGGCTCGCCGACCCAGCGGCGCAGCGAGGACTCCTGCCGGGCGCGGACCGCGCGACGGCGCAGCAGGTCCGGGCCGACGCGGGCCAGCATCCGCCGGGTCCGACGGCGCAGTCGGCCGGCGTCCTCGTGGTCGAGGTGCGGGTCGAGGGCTGCGACGACCGCGGCGGCCACCTCGGCCGGGGCCTCGTGGAGCTCGTCGGCGACGACCGAGGCCCGGTAGGAGTCCAGACGCCCCGCGGCCATCGCCTCGTGCAACCCGCCGAGCCCGGTGCACGTGGACGTCCCCTCGGGACCGTCGGCCGCGCGGCGGACGGCGTCGCGCACGAGCCGCTCGGCGTGCACCGCGCCCACGCACAGGGCCCCGGAGGCGATGGACGGTGCGTCGAGCGCGACGTGACCGGGAGCGTGGTAGCGCTCGACGACCTCCCCGTCGTCGAGCACCTCGGCCTCGATCGCGGCCAGCCGGACGAGGGCGAGGTCGCGCGCCGCCTCGACGCGGGAGGCCAGGGCCCGGAGGCCGGTGAGCGCGGCCGCCCACTCCTCGCGGGTGCCCGCGGTGAGGGGTGCGTCGAGGGCCGACCGGAGGACGTCCGCAGCGCTGCGGGCGGCATCGAGGACCTGCTGCGGTCCGGTGCTGACGGTCATCGGCTCCCCCTCCCCTCCTGCCGCCATCCTACTCCACCCGGCTCTCGACCGGAAGGGGCGGGCAGCATCAACTGCAGTGTCGGACAACGTTATCCGTAGAGCCATCCGCACCAACTGCCCCCTCCATCGCACCTGTCCCACGGTGCCACCCCCGCCCCCACCAGCACCCCGACGCACGGGTCGTGAGCGCTTCCGCAGCCCGTCCCGAGGCGGCCACGAGGTCCCGACGGAAGGGTCGCGGCATCCGCCCGCCTCGACCGCCGGGAGCATCCGATGTCCTTCCGCCTCGACGCCTGGTCCGTCCTCTGGCCCGTGCTCGCCGTCTCGGCGGGTGTGGCCCTGCTCGCCGTCCTCGGCCTGGTCCTCCACGAGAGCCGTAGGGTGACGGCATGTCCGCCCCCGTCTCCTGCACCGTCGACGGCGGGATCGCCCAGGTCCGCCTCGACCGCCCGGACAAGCTCAACGCGCTGACGCTCGACACCCTCGAGGCCCTCGTCGCGACGGCCCGCCGCCTCGGCGCCGACCGCACCCTGCGCGGCGTCGTCCTCGGCGGCGAGGGCGACTCGTTCTGCGCCGGCCTCGACTTCGCCACCGTGCTCAGCCAGCCGCCGCGGGTGGCCCGGGCCTTCGTGCCTCGGCCGTGGCGCGGCACCAACCTCTTCCAGGAGGCCTGCTGGGCCTGGCGCCGGCTGCCGGTGCCGGTCGTGGCCGCCGTGCACGGCCACTGCTACGGCGGCGGCCTCCAGATCGCGCTGGCCGCCGACCTGCGGATGACGACCGCCGACGCCCAGTGGTCGGTGCTCGAGGCGCGCTGGGGGCTGGTGCCCGACATGTCCGGCATCCAGGCCCTCGCCCAGCAGGTGCGGATGGACGTCGCCAAGCGGCTGACGATGACCGGCGAGGTGGTCAGCGGCACCCGGGCCGTCGAGCTCGGGCTGGCCAGCGAGGTGCACGACGAGCCGTTCGTCGCGGCGACCCGCTTCCTCGAGGAGGTGGCGACCCGCTCGCCCGACTCCGTCGCCGCCACCAAGCGCCTCTTCGAGCGCACCTGGACCTCCGGGCCCCGGCGCACCTTCGCCCGCGAGCGGCTCGAGCAGGCCAGGCTCCTCGGCCGGCGCAACACCCGGGTCGCCCGCGAGTCGGCGCTGCGGCGCGAGTCGCCCACCTTCGGTCCCCGCTCGTGACGGCGTCCGGAGCCGGGACCACGCGGCGCACGTCCTGCACCCTGTGCGAGGCGATGTGCGGGCTGGTCGTCGACCTCGACGCCGCCGGGCGCGTGGCCCGCATCCGCGGTGACGACGCCGACCCGCTGTCACGAGGGCACCTGTGCCCCAAGGCCTTCGCCCTGCCGGAGATCCAGGACGACCCCGACCGGCTGCGCCGCCCGCTCGTCAGGGGCGCCGACGGCGAGCTCCACGAGACCGGATGGGACGAGGCGTGCGCGCGGGCCGCCGAGCTGCTCGTCGGCGTGCAGCGCGCGCACGGCGACGACGCGCTCGCGGTCTACCTCGGCAACCCCAACGTCCACAGCCTCGGCGCCCTGACCCACCACCCGACGCTCGTGCGGTTGCTGCGCACCCGCAACCGCTACTCGGCCACCTCGGTCGACCAGCTGCCGCACCACGTCGTCGCCCACGCCCTCTATGGGCACCAGTTCCTCCTGCCGGTGCCCGACATCGACCGCACCGACCTCCTCGTCCTCGTCGGCCACAACCCGATGGCGTCCAACGGTTCCCTCTGGACGGTGCCCGACTTCCCCGGGCGTCGACGCGAGCTGGCCTCCCGCGGAGGGCGGCTCGTCGTCATCGACCCACGCCGCACCGAGACCGCGAAGGTCGCCGACGAGCACCACTTCGTGCGGCCCGGGTCGGACGCGCTCGTGCTGCTGGCGCTCGTCCGCGAGGTGCTGGCCTCGGGCCGGGCCCGACCGGCCGCGTACGTCGACGGCGTCGACGCGGTGCGCTCGGCCGTCGAGCCCTTCACCCCCGAGCTCGCCGAGCGGGTCAGCGGGATGCCGGCCGCGGCGGTGCGCGACCTCGCCCGGCAGCTCGTCGAGGCTCCGTCGGCCGCCGTGCACGGACGGATGGGCGTGTCGACCCAGGCGCACGGCGTCGTCTGCCAGTGGGCGGTGCAGGTCCTCAACGTGCTCACCGGCAACCTCGACCGGCCCGGCGGGACGATGCTCACGACGCCGGCCGTCGACCTCGTCGGACGCGGCGTGCTCGGCCCGGGTGGGTTCTCCCGCAGACGGACCCGTGTGCGCGGGCTGCCGGGTTTCGGTGGCGAGCTCCCCGTGGCCGCGCTCGCCGAGGAGATGACGACCCCGGCGAGGGACAGGTCCGGGCGCTCCTCACGGTGGCGGGCAACCCGGTGTCGTCGACGCCGGGAGGCCACCGCCTCGACGCGGCGATCGCCGGGCTGGACGCCGTCGTCTGCATCGACATGTACCTCAACGAGACGACGCGGCACGCCGACGTCGTGCTCCCGCCCACCGGGCCGCTCGAGCGCGACCACTACGACCTGGTCTTCCACCTGCTCGCCGTCCGCGACACCGCGCGCTTCTCCCCGGCCCTGCTGCCCAAGGACCCGGGCGGCCGCCACGACTGGGAAATCGCCCGCGACCTCGGGCTGGCCTACCAGCGGGCCCGGGGGACCGGTGTGCGACGGCGGCTCTCGAAGGCGTCGCTCGCACTCGAGGCGCGCCTGCGGACCTCACCGACGCGCCAGCTCGACGTCCTGCTGCGGACCGGCGGCGCGCGCCTGTCGGTGCGCAAGCTCCGGTCGGCTGGTCCGGGCGGGCTCGACCTCGGGCCGCTGCGACCCCGGCTCCCGCAGCGGTTGCGCACCCGCGACCGGCGCATCGACCTCGCGGCGCCCGTGGTGCTCGAGGCACTCCCCGCCCTGCTGACCGCCGTCGAGGCGGCGACCCCCGTGGACGGCGAGCTGCTGCTCGTGGGCCGGCGGCACCAGCGCGACAACAACTCGTGGCTGCACAACGCCCCGGTGCTCACGAAGGGCCGCCCGCGACACGCCCTCCTCGTGCACCCCGACGACCTCGCCGTCCGCGGCGTCGCCGACGGCGCGCGCGTCCGGGTCCGCTCGGCGTCCGGTGAGGTGGAGGTCGAGGTGTCGGCGAGCGACGACGTCATGCCCGGCGTCGTCTCGCTGCCCCACGGCTACGGCCACGCCCGCGACGGGGTGCGGCTGCGCGGCGCGACCGCGCTGCCGGGCGTGTCGGTCAACGACCTCACCGACCCGTCGGTCGTCGAGGCGGTCTCCGGCAACGCGGTGCTCAACGGCGTGCCGGTGACGATCACCCCCGCCCCCTGACGGCTCCTTCCCTTCGCGAATGTGTGTGAACTCGCCGGGCATCCCCGGCGAGTTCACACACATTCGCGGGAGGGGCGGGTGGTGAGGAGCCGCAGGGCCTCGACGCAGTGCGACACCAGCGCCTCGCGCCCGACCGCGCGCTCGGCCGGCTCCAGCGCCGCCCACTGCAGCGCCCGGTCCTCGAGGTAGGCCACCCAGCCGTGCGCGGCGGGCAGCGCCTCCTCGCCGAGCGAGAGCTCGCGGCAGGCCAGCTCGGCGACGAACCAGGTGACCCTGCCCATCGGGTCGTCGGACGCCGCGCGCGACAGCTCGGTCCGACCCCGGACGAGGGCCACGTACCACTCGCGCCGCCGCTCGACCTGGGCGAGGAAGCGCTCCACGACCTGACGGACGGCGGCCTCGCCGGTCACTCCGTCGTCGGGGGTCACGTTGCGCCGCACCCGCCGACCGGCCGCGGCGACGACGGCCCGGTGGTACTCGGTCTTGGTCGGGAAGTAGTGGAACAGCAGCCCGCGCGACACCCCCGCGGCCTCGGCCACCTCGTCGAGGGAGAGGTCCTGGACCGGCCGCTCGACGAACTTGCGCAGGCCGATGCCGACGAGCTGGCGCCGCCGCTCGTCGGGGGTCATCCGCACCCGTGCCGCCGTTCCCACGCTATTGAGCATTGCTCAACAGGAGGCTAGGGTCAAGGAATGGACTTCGCCCCGTCCGCCCGCGCCGCCGACCTCGCCCGCCGGGTCCGCTCCTTCGTCGACACCGAGGTCGAGCCCGTCGAGCGTGCGCTCATCGCCGACGTCGCCGCCCGCCGGGCCCGCGGTGAGGATCCCTGGCCACCCACCCCCGCCGTCGAGGACCTCAAGCGCAGCGCCCGCGCCCAGGGCCTCTGGAACCTCTTCCTGCCCGCCGGCGAGGGCGACGAGTGGGCCGCCCGCTTCGGCACCGACGGCGCCGCCGGCCTCACCAACGTCGAGTACGCCACCGTCGCCGAGGAGACCGGCCGCTCGACCCTTGCGCCCCTCGTCCTCAACTGCAACGCCCCCGACACCGGCAACATGGAGGTGCTGCTGCGCTACGGCACCCCCGAGCAGCAGGAGCAGTGGCTCGTCCCCCTCCTCGACGGCCGCATCCGCAGCGTCTTCCTCATGACCGAGCCCGGCGTCGCGAGCTCGGACGCCACGAACATGGCCGCCACCGCGACCCTCGACGGCGACGAGGTCGTCGTCGACGGCCGCAAGTGGTGGAGCACCGGCGCCGGCCACCCCGACAGCCGGCTCGGCATCTTCATGGGCCTCACCGACCCCACCGCGCACCGCCACCGCCAGCACTCGATGGTCCTCGTCCCGATGGATGCCCCGGGCGTCACCGTCGAGCGGATGCTCACCGCGCTCGGGCAGTACGACGAGCCGCTCGGGCACGGCGAGGTCTCCCTCGACGCGGTGCGCGTCCCCGCCGGCAACGTCCTGCTCGGCCCCGGCCGGGCCTTCGAGATCGCCCAGGGCCGCCTCGGCCCGGGGCGCGTCCACCACTGCATGCGCCTCGTCGGGCTGGCCGAGAAGGCCCTCGAGCTGGCGTGCGAACGTTCCTCCACGAGAACCGCGTTCGGCAAGCCGATCGCCAACCTCGGCGGCAACCGCGAGCGGCTCGCGAAGGCCCGCATCTCCATCAACCAGGCCCGCCTCCTCGTCCTCCACGCGGCGTGGAAGCTCGACACCGTCGGCATCGAGGGTGCGCTCTCTGAGGTCAGCGAGATCAAGGCCGCCGTCCCGCAGATGGCCTGCGACGTCATCGACCTCGCCATCCAGCTGCACGGCGGCGGCGGCATGAGCGAGGACTTCCCGCTCGCCGCGGCCTACGCCGGCGCGCGCAGCCTGCGCCTCGCCGACGGCCCGGACGAGGTGCACCTCGGTGTCGTCGCCCGGCACCTGCTCCGCCCGTACGCCGCTCGCGCCCAGGAGGCCACCCGATGACCCGCCGCGCCCTCGTCACCGGCGGTGCCTCCGGGCTCGGCCGCGCCCTCGTCACCCTCCTCGTCGCCCGCGGCGACCGGGTGCTGGCCGTCGACCTGGCCGACCAGCGCCCCGACTCCGTGCCCGCGGGCGCCGAGTACCGGCGCCTCGACGTCCGCAGCCAGCAGGACTGGGACGCCGCCCTCGCGTGGGTGCGCGAGGAGTGGGGCGGCCTCGACCTGCTCGTCAACAACGCCGGCATCGCCACCGGCGGGCGCATCGAGGTCGAGGCGATGGCCGACTGGGAGCGGGTCGTCTCGATCAACCTCCTCGGCGTCGCGCGCGGGTGCCACACCCTCACACCGCTGTTCAAGGAGCAGCGCTCGGGCCACATCGTCAACGTCGCCTCGCTGGCCGGCCTCGTGCACGGCCCGGGCATGTCCAGCTACAACGCGACCAAGGCCGGGGTCGTCGCCCTCTCCGAGACCCTCGGCTTCGAGCTCGGTCCGTGGGGCATCGACGTCTCCGTCGTCTGCCCGGCCTTCTTCCGCACCAACCTCCACGAGTCATTCGCCGGCAAGGACGCCGCGATGCAGGAGGCCGGCGTGCGGCTCATCACCCAGGCCTCCGTCGACGCCGCCGACATCGCGACGATCGTCCTCGAGGGCATCGACAAGAAGAAGCCGATCATCCTCACCGACCGGATGGGCCGGCAGGCGTACTTCGGCAAGCGGTTCGCCCGCCCCTGTACGACCGGATGATGGTCGCCCAGGCCAAGCGCCTCGCCCGCAAGGCGGGTGCCGACCCGGGCGAGTACCTGCCGTGACGGACGTGCCGGGCGCCGCGGCGGTCCGCGACGAGGACGCCTTCGACGCCGGCCGTGCCGCCCACTGGCTGCGCGAGAACGCCTCGGACGCAACCGGCCTCGACGGCGACCCCGAGGTCCGCCAGTTCGCCGGCGGCGCGAGCAACCTCACCTACCTGCTGCGCTGGCCGACCCGCGACCTCGTGCTGCGCCGTCCCCCATCGGGCACGAAGGCCAAGGGTGCCCACGACATGCGCCGCGAGCACGACCTGCAGGCCGCCCTGGCCCCCGTCTTCCCGCTCGTCCCGACGATGGTCGGGTACTGCGGCGACGAGGACGTCATCGGCTCGGACTTCTACGTCATGCAGCGCGTCGAGGGCACCATCCTGCGCAAGGACGTGCCGGCCGCGCTCGGTCTCGACGAGCAGGGTGTGCGGACGTTGTGCGAGAACGCCGTCGACGTCCTCGTGGCCCTCCACGACATCGACGTCGTCGCAGCCGGCCTCGACGCCCTCGACCGCGGCCCCGGCTACGTCGAGCGACAGGTCGGCGGGTGGGCCGGACGGATGCGCCGAGCCCACACCCCCGACGTCCCCGACCACGAGGCGACGATGGCCTGGCTCGAGGCCCACCGCCCCGCCGATCGGCCGCACACGTTGATCCACAACGACTTCCGGTTCGACAACCTCGTCCTCGCCCCCGACGACCCGACCCGCGTCGTCGGTGTCCTCGACTGGGAGCTCGCGACCGTCGGCGACCCGCTGATGGACCTCGGCTCGGCGCTGGCCTACTGGGTGCAGGCCGACGACGACCCCACCTTCGTCGAGCTGCGCCTCCAGCCGACGCACACCCCGGGGATGCTCACGCGCGCCGAGGTCGTCGAGCGGTACACGGCGGCCCGCGGCATCGAGGTCGACCCGGAGGACCTGCTCTTCTACGAGGTCTTCGGCCTCTTCCGGCTCGCCGTCATCGCCCAGCAGATCTACTACCGCTTCCACCACGGCCAGACCACCAACCCCGCGTACGGCGCGTTCCGACACGTCGTCGCCCACCTCGACCAGCGGTGCGCCCGGCTCCTCGCCGGACGCGCCTGACCCGAACGGGAAGGACCACCGTGCCCACGACCATCATCACCGGCGCCAGCTCCGGGCTCGGCGCCGAGATGGCCCGCCAGCTCGCCGCCCGCGGCTGGGACCTCGGTCTCGCCGCGCGCCGCCTCGACCGGCTCGAGGAGCTGCGCGACGAGATCGTCGAGCGCACCGGCCGCCGGGTCGAGATCCGTGCCCTCGACGTCACCGACGACGACGCCGTCTTCGCGACCTTCCACGACCTGCAGGCAGCCTTCGGGACCATCGACCGGGTCATCGTCAACGCCGGCCTCGGCAAGGGCGCGCCGCTCGGCACCGGCCGCTACAAGGCCAACCGGCAGACCGCGATGGTCAACTTCGTCGCCGCCCTGGCCCAGACCGAGGCCGCGATGGAGATCTTCCGCGAGCAGCGCCGGGGCCACCTCGTCATGGTCTCGTCCGTCTCGGCGATGCGGGGTATGCGCAAGACCGTCACCACCTACGCCGCCACGAAGGCCGGGGTCGCCGCGCTGGCCGAGGGCATCCGCAACGAGATGCTCGGCGAGCCCGACCTCGACATCCGGGTGTCGGTCGTCTACCCCGGCTACATCCGCTCGGAGATGAACGAGCGGGTCTCGCACACGCCGTTCATCGTCGACACCGTCCCCGGCGTCGCCGCCATGGTCGAGGCCATCGAGAAGGAGAAGGCGCACGCGCTGGTGCCCGCCTGGCCGTGGGTGCCGCTCGGCAAGGCGATGCGCCACCTGCCGCTGCCCGTCGTCCGACGGATCATGTGACGTGGCCGGCGTCGTCGTCACGAGCCGGCTGCCCGGCACCGCCGTCGAGCGGCTGCGGGCCGAGCACGAGGTGCGCTACCGCGACGAGGACTCGCCGGTCCCGCCCGCCGACCGGCCGGTGCTGCTCGCCGGCGCGGAGGCGGTCGTCGTCACCCTCGGCCACCGGGTCGACGCGGCCTTCCTCGACGCCTGTGGACCGGACCTGAAGGTCGTCGCCAACGTCGCCGTCGGCTACGACAACATCGACCTCGACGCCTGCCGCGAGCGCGGGGTGCTCGTCACGAACACCCCCGGCGTCCTCACCGACGCCACCGCCGACCTCGCCTTCTCGCTCGTGCTCATGGTCACCCGCCGGCTGGGGGAGGCCGAGCGCGAGGTGCGCGCCGGCGGCCCGTGGACGTTCGGGATGTTCCACCTCCTCGGGACCTCGGTGCAGGGCAAGGCGATCGGCATCGTCGGGCCCGGGTCCATCGGCTTGGCGACCGCTCGTCGGGCGAAGGCCTTCGGGATGTCGGTCCTCCTCGCCGGCCGGTCGGCGCCCGACCCCGCAGCCGTCGCCGAGCTCGGGGCCGAGGTCGTGCCGCTGGAGGAGCTGCTCGAGCGGGCCGACGTCGTGTCGGTGCACGTCCCCCTCGGCCCGACGACCCGTCACCTGCTCGACGCCGGCGCCCTGGCCCGGATGAAGCCGACCGCCGTCCTCGTCAACACCGCCCGCGGGCCGGTCGTCGACGAGGACGCGCTCGTCGCGGCGCTCGAGGCGGGCCGGCTGGCCGGCGCCGGGCTCGACGTGCACGAGCACGAGCCGCGCGTGCACCCCGGCCTGCTCGCGCGCGAGGACGTCGTCCTCCTGCCGCACATCGGGTCGGCGACGGTCGAGACGCGCACCGCGATGGCCGACCTCGCCGCCGACAACGTCCTCGCGGTGCTCGCCGGTCGCGAGCCGCCCACCCCCGTGCGCTGAGGTCGTCGCACTTCCGCGCCTGCGCTCTCTTGTCGTCTCGCCTGACGCGGATGGGTACATCCGGTGACGTTCAGCACGCAGGTGCGGCTACTGTGCCCCTGTGAGCCTCTTCCGGATGAAGGACGCCGCCGACCTGCTGGGCATCAGCGACGACACGATGCGGCGCTGGGCCGATGCCGGGCGCATCGTCACCACGACCGACGCCAGCGGTCGACGGGCGGTCGACGGTGCGGTGCTGGCGCACTTCGCCGAGGAGCTCGCGGCCGAGGGCGCCCACCTCGAGACCGGTGACGTGCGGGCGGCATCGCTGCGCAACCGGTTCACCGGCCTCGTCACCCGCGTCGTCAAGGACGGCGTCATGGCCCAGGTCGAGGTGCAGGCCGGGCCGCACCGCTTCGTCTCGCTGATGAGCCGCGAGGCCGCCGACGAGCTGGGCCTCGAGCCGGGGATGCTCGCCCTCGCCGCCGTCAAGGCCACGAACGTGTCCGTCGAGATCCCCCGTACCCGCTGACCTCCACCACCCACGCCCCAGGAGCCCGAATGCGCCGTCTCGTCGTCACCACCCTGGCCGTGGCCCTCACCGGCCTCGGCCTCGCCGGCTGCGGGTCCGACGACTCCGGCTCGGGCTCCGGCAGCGGCGCCGGCCCGTCGGGCTCGACAGCGGAAACCGACGTCACCGGCGAGATCACCGTCCTGGCCGCCGCGTCGCTCACCGAGTCGTTCACGACCCTCGGCAAGCAGTTCGAGGCCGCGCACCCGGGCGTCAAGGTCACCCTGAGCTTCGGTGCCAGCTCGGCGCTGGCCACCCAGGTCACGTCCGGCGCACCGGCCGACGTCTTCGCGTCGGCGAGCGCCAAGAACATGGACGCCGTCGTGGCCGCCAAGGCCGCGTCCGACCCGAAGACGTTCGCCGAGAACGTCATGGAGATCGCCGTACCGCCGGCGAACCCCGGCAAGATCACCGGCGTGAACGACCTCGCGAGGCCCGGCGTGAAGACGGCCCTGTGCCAGGCGCAGGTCCCCTGCGGTGCGACGGCCGCGAAGGTCTTCACCAACGCGAAGCTCACCGTCACGCCGGTCACCCTCGAGCCCGACGTGAAGTCCGTGCTCAGCAAGGTGACGCTCGGCGAGGTCGACGCAGGCGTCGTCTACGTCACCGACGTGCTCGCCGCCGGCGACAAGGTGAAGGGCATCGAGATCCCGGCCGACGTCAACGCCTCGACGAGCTACCCGATCGCCTCGCTCACCGCGAGCAGGAACGCGGCCACCGCCGCCGCCTTCGTCGACTACGTCCTCTCGGCCGAGGGCGCCAAGGTCCTCACGGCCGCGGGCTTCCGGCAGCCGTGACCTCGCCCGCCCCCGGTCCCCGCGACCGGGTGAGTGCACCTGCGGCGGTACGGCTCACGGCCCGCGAGCGGCGGCGGCGGGCCGTCACCGGGGGCGGGTCGCGCTCGGCGCCGGCCCCGCTGCTCCTCCCGGCGCTGGTGGCCGTGGCCTTCCTCGTCATCCCGCTCGTGGGTCTGCTCGTCCGGGCGCCGTGGTCCGACGCGTGGCGGATCCTCCACGGGTCGCAGGCCGCCGAGGCGCTGCGGCTGTCGCTGTGGACCTCGACCGTCGCGACCCTCATCGCCCTCGTCGTCGGCGTGCCGCTGGCGTGGGTGCTGGCCCGTACCGACCTCCCGGGCCTGCGGGTGATCCGGGCCCTGGTCACCCTGCCGCTCGTCCTGCCGCCCGTGGTCGGTGGCGTGGCGCTGCTGCTGGCGTTCGGGCGCAACGGTTTCCTGGGCCGCTACCTCGACCAGTGGTTCGGCATCACGATCCCGTTCAGCTCGACCGCGGTCGTCATGGCCGAGACCTTCGTGGCGATGCCCTTCCTCGTCGTCACCGTGGAGGGGGCGCTGCGGGCCGCGAACCGCGGGTACGAGGAGGCGGCGGCGACCCTCGGCGCACGGCGGATGACGGTCTTCCGGCGGGTCACGCTGCCGATGGTCGCGCCGTCGCTGGCCGCCGGCGCCGTGCTCTGCTGGGCGCGGGCCCTGGGCGAGTTCGGGGCCACCATCACCTTCGCCGGCAGCTTTCCCGGTCGCACCCAGACGATGCCCATCGCCGTGTACTACGCGCTCGAGGCCGACCCGGACGCCGCCATCCTGCTCAGCCTCGTCCTGCTCCTCGTCTCCGTGGCCGTCCTCGTCGGGCTGCGCGACCGCTGGCTGCGCAGCGGTGCGGCATGACGGGCACCCGGCCGCCGGGCGCGGGCCTGTCCGTCGAGGCCGAGGTCGTGCGGGGTCCGTTCACCCTCCGGGCGGCGGTGACGGCCGCGGCCGGCGAGGTGGTGGCCGTGCTCGGCCCGAACGGCTCGGGCAAGTCGACGCTGCTGGGGGCGCTCGCCGGGCTCGTGCCGCTGTCCGCCGGTCGGGTCACCCTCGACGGCAGCGTGTTCGACGACGCCACCGACGGCACGTTCGTCGAGGCCGCCCAGCGCCCGGTGGGCTTCGTCTTCCAGGACTACCGGCTCTTCCCGCACCTCTCGGTGCTCGACAACGTCGCGTTCTCGCCGCACGTCCGGGGGATGTCGCGGGGTGCGGCGCGGGCCGTGGCCGCGGGCTGGCTCGACCGGCTCGGGCTGGCCGAGCTGGCCCGCCGCCGACCGGACCGGCTGTCCGGGGGTCAGGCCCAGCGGGTGGCGCTGGCGCGGGCCCTGGCCGGCGACCCGTCCCTGCTGCTCCTCGACGAGCCGCTGTCGGCGCTGGACGCCCGCACCCGGCTCGACGTCCAGACCGAGCTGCGGACCCACCTCGCCGACTTCCCCGGCCCGTGCCTGCTCGTGACCCACGACCCGCTCGAGGCCCTGGTGCTCGCCGACCGGCTCGTCGTGCTCGAGGAGGGGCGGGTCGTCCAGGAGGGCTCGCCGGCCGAGGTCGCGCGCCGGCCGGCGACCGAGTACGTCGCCCGGCTCGTCGGGCTCAACCTGTACCCCGGCACCGCCGACGGTCCGACCGTCACGCTCGAGGCCGGGGGACGTTCGTCGTGCCCGACCACGAGGAGCGCGGGGAGGTGCTCGTCGCCCTGCGGCCCTCGGCCGTCACCGTCAGCACCGCTGCGCCGCAGGCCTCCAGCGCGCGCAACACCTGGCCGGCGACCATCGCGGGGCTGACCCTGCTCACCGACCGGGTCCGCCTCGACCTCGACGGCCGCCCGCCGGTCCTCGTCGACGTGACGCCGGCCGCCGTCGCCGAGCTCGACCTGTCGCCCGGCCGCGAGGTCTGGCTGTCGGCCAAGGCCGTCGACCTCGAGGTCTACGGCCGCACCCACGACGACGGCTGACGCCCGGACCTCACCGCCCGCGGTCAGAGCGGCCGGTGCATCACGTGCAGGCCGACCCGTCCGTGCCGTCGTGACTCGAAGGCCTCCGGCACGGTGCCGACGACCACGAAGCCGAGCGAGCGCCAGAGGGCCACGGCCGCGGTGTTGGTCTCGACGACCGCGTTGAACTGCATCGCGGTGTGGCCCGCGGCGCGGGCGTGCGCGAGCACCCACTCGCCGAGGGCGCGGCCGACACCCCGACCCCGTGCGGTCTCGGCGACCATGAACGACGCCGTGGCCACGTGGGCGCCGCGTCCCGGCCGGTTGGGCCCGGTCTTCGCCGAGCCGAGCAGCGCCCCGGTCCCCTCGTCGACGGCCACGACCGTGAGACCGGGTGGTGCCTCGACCCACAGGGCCTCGATCTCGGTGTCACCGAGGTCCTCGGGGTACGCGTACGTCTCGCCGTCGTCGACGACGGCGTGGAAGAGCGGGAGGAACGCCGGGAGGTCGGTGGCGACGAAGGGACGGATGAGCACGCCCCGAGGGTAGGCCCGGCGGGCTCAGGCCTCGTGCGGCGGCCGCAGGTGCATCCACGGCCGGGTGAGCGAGAAGCGCCGGCCGGTCAGCTCGTCGACCGTGATGGCCACGACGTTGAGCTTGACGGTGTCGACCCAGGGCCGCAGCGGAAGCTCCTCGGTCTCGTCGGCCTCGGCGCCGTCGAGGGTGCGCGCGCGGCCGCGGACGACGACGCTGCGGGCCTCCTCGTCGTCGATCTCGTCGATCTCGAAGGCGACGTCGGCGTTCATCGTCAGGCCGAGGAGCTTGCTGCCCTCGGCCGTGCGGACGACGATGCGGTCCTGGGCGTCGATGGCGTAGTTGATCGGCGTGATGTGCACCTCGTCGGCCAGGTGGAAGGCCAGCCGCCCGAACTCGTTGCCGCGCAACATCGCCCACGATTCCTCGCGGGACAGCGTGGTGACCGGTGACTCGCTCATGGATGCCTCCTGCGGCGCCTCGGGACCAACTACTACGAAGTGTAGTGGGAAACCTCTCCGGTGTCCGCCCCGGGCCGTGTGATGTGGGCGTAGTCTCCCGACCGTGGAGGACACGCGCGTCGAGGAGGTCGTCGTCGTGGGCGCCGGGCCGGGTGGGCTGGCGGTCGCCGCGGCGCTGCGGACCCGGGGGTCGACGCGCTCGTCGTCGACCGGGCCCGGCAGGTCGGGGAGTCGTGGCGCAACCACTACGACCGCCTGCACCTGCACACCCCACGGGGCTGGTCGCACCTCCCGGGGTACCGCATCCCGCGCCGGTTCGGCCGCTGGGTCGCCCGTGCCGACGTCGTGCGCTACCTCGAGGAGTACGCCGACCACCACCGGGTGCGGCTGCGGCTCGGCACCCCCGTCGAACGGGTGGAGCGGGTCGGGGCGGGAGCGCCCGACGGCGCCCGCTGGACGGTGCGCCTCGGTGACGGCTCGAGCGTCGCGGCCCGGCACGTCGTCGTCGCGACCGGCTACAACCACACGCCCGTCGAGCCCTCGTGGCCCGGCCTCGACACCTTCACCGGCGAGCTCGTGCTCGCCCGTGACTACCGCACCGGGCGTCCGTGGGCCGGCCGCGACGTGCTCGTCGTCGGCACCGGGAACACGGGCACCGAGATCGCCACCGACCTCGCCGAGCAGGGCGCGACCCGGGTCTGGCTCGCCGTCCGGACGCCCCCGCACATCCTGTCCCGCACCCGTTTCGGGGTGCCGGCCCAGGCCACCGGCATCGCCGTCCGCCGGCTGCCCCCGAAGGTCGTCGACCGCGTCGCCGGCGTGCTGGCGGTCGTCCAGGAGCCCGACCTCTCCGAGCACGGGATGCCCCGCGCCGGCCGCGACCTGTACTCCCGCGTGCTCGACGGGCGCATCCCGGTGCAGGACGTCGGGGTCGTGGCGGCCATCCGGGCCGGACGCGTCGAGCCGGTCGCCGCGGTCGAGTCGCTCGACGGCGGCGAGGTGGTGCTGGCCGACGGCACCCGGGTGTCACCGGACGTCGTCGTCGTCGCCACCGGCTACCGCGCCGGGCTCGAGCCGCTCGTGGGCCACCTCGACGTGCTCGGCGAGCGGGGCCTGCCCGTCACGCACGGCGCCGAGCCGTCGCCGACCGCGCCCGGCCTGTGGTTCACCGGGTACACCAACCCCATCTCCGGGATGCTGCGCGAGCTGGCCATCGACGCCCAGAAGATCGCCCGGGCCGTCACCCGCACCTGACCGTTGCGCCGTCGCCCAGCTCCGTCAGGGTGTCCTCCCGAGATCCGGTCGCCGCGTCAGGGATCCCGGTCGTTGGGTCAGGGATCCCGGTCGGAGCGACTGCAGTTCTGGCACCCACCACCTGGTCCCGGCGGGCCTCATCCCGCGAGGCGCTCGACCTCGAGAGTGAAGCCGTGGGCGCGCAGGCGGTGCACGAGCGGCATGCCGAGCGCGGTCGCCGGCGTCAGCACCCCGGACGTGTCGGGCAGCCCGGCGTCGTCCTCGGCGAGGGCGAGCGCGGCCTGCCCGAGCATCACCGCGGTGCCGGAGTAGCCCGGGTCGTACGGTGCCGCCACGGTGGCCCGGTACCGGGCGCCGTCGGTCGCCTCGGCCGTGACCTCCATCCGGAAGCGCCCGGAGCCCATCGCCTCCTCGCTCGGACCCTCGCCCGGCGCGGGCAGCACCCGGTCGAGCACCGCCCGGGTCGGGGCGAAGGCCATCCCGGCGAGGCCGGCGAGCAGGCCGGCCGAGACCACACCGGCGGTCACGGCCCCGCGCGGACCGCTGCCGTAGTCGGAGTACTCGGTGTAGCGGAACCCGTTGCCGTAGTGGAGCAGTGACGCCGACCGGGCGACGATGCGGGTGTTGAAGGCGGCCATGACGAACGGGCCCGTGAAGTGGTCGTTGTCGGGGTCGCGGCGCACCGGCGAGGCCTTGACGACGCGGTCGAGCACGCCGGCGAGCCCGTCGCGGCGAGCACGTGACGACCCGGACGGACGCGGCGGCCGCCCGCCCTCGGCGAGCGCCCACGGGTCGCCGGCGATGCGTCGGGTCGAGGGGTCGGAGCGCATCTCGATGGCCTGGGTGCGGGCCGAGTCGACGGTCCCGCCGCTGAAGCCGCCCTTCATGCTGCGCACCGCGAGCCGGGTCGCCCCGAGCTCGGCGCCGTCGGCCCGGGCGGCGTCGGCGCAGAGCATCACCCCGAGGTCGCTGGGGATCGAGTCGAAGCCGCACGCGTGGACGATGCGGGCGCCCGACAGCATCGCCGGCTCGTGGTTGGCGCCGACGCTGCGGTGGACGAAGAGGACCTCGCCGGTGAGGTCGCAGTAGTGGGTGCCCGCCTCCGCGCATGCGGCGGCCAGCGGCACACCGAACTTCGCGTACGGACCCACCGTGGTGACCACGACGCGGGTCCGCGCCGCGAGGTCGCCGACGGCGGCCTCGTCGAGCGCGTCGACGACGAGCAACGGCCACTCGGAAGCGCTGTCCCCCAACGACGCCCGCACGTCCTCGAGCCTCGTCCGGGAGCGGCCGGCGAGGCCGATGCGCACCCCGTCCGGCGCGTTGTCGGCGAGGTGCCGGGCGGTGAGCCGCCCGACGAACCCGGTGGCGCCGAAGAGGACGATGTCGAGCTCGCGAGCGGCGGTGGTCATCCCGTCACCCTACGGGCGCGACCCGCCCGGGGTCAGGCCGTGGCGCCCGGGTACGTCGTCGCGAGGGCCGCGGCGTACCGACCGCGGGCCTGCGCGCCCTGCTCGGGTGCGGCCGGGTCGACGGTGGCCTCGACGGCCAGCGGCCACTCGGGAGCCGACGGCCCGCCCCGAGCGCCCACGCGGCCTGGCGGGCGGCGCCCACGGCCACGTACTCGCCGGGCGCCGGCACGGCCACGGGGGCGCCGAACAGGTCGGGGGCGATGCGGCGCACCGCGGTGGAGGCGGCGGCCCCCCGATGAGCAGCACCCGGTCGACCGCGCAGCCGGCGTCGCGCACGGCGTCGACGGCACTCGCCAGCCCGAGGAGCATCCCCTCGACGACGGCCCGGGCGAGGTTCTCGGGAGTGGCGTTGCCGCGCGTGATGCCGTGCAGCGCACCGGTGGCCGTCGGGAGGTTGGGGGTGCGCTCACCGTCGAGGAAGGGCAGGAGGGTCAGCCCGCCGGCGCCCGGTTCGGCGGCGAGGGCCAGCCGGTCGAGCCCTGCGTGGTCGACCCCGAGCATCGAGGCACCGGCGGTGAGCACCCGGGCCGCGTTGAGCGTGCAGACGAGCGGGAGGAAGCCGTCCTCGGCGTCGGCGAAGGACTGGACGAAGCCGCGCGGGTCGGCCGTCGGGCGGTCGTGGCGGGCGAACGCAGTGCCGCTGGTGCCGAGCGAGACCACGACGTCGCCGGGGCGCAGCCCGAGGCCGAGCGCCGCCCCCATGTTGTCGCCGGTGCCGGGGGCCACGGCCAGTCCGTCGCGCGTGCGACCGACGACCTCGGACGGGCCGGCGACCCGCGGCACGGCGAGGTCGCGGCCGGCGGCCATCCGCAGCAGGTCGGGCCGGTACTCGCGCGTGGCGGCGTCGAAGTACCCCGTGCCGGAGGCGTCCCCGGCGTCGGTGGTCCACTCCGCGAAGCCACCGCCGGCGGCGAGGATGCGCCCGGTCAGCCAGTCGTGGGGCAGCACGACCCGGGCGGCGCGCTCCATCGAGGCGGGCTCGTGGTCGCGCACCCAGCGCAGCTTGGCGGCGGTGATCGCGGCGAGCGGGACGATGCCGACCGCATCGGCCCAGTCCTGCGCCCCGCCGAGCTCGTCGACGAGGTCGCGCGCGGTGCCGGCCGAGCGGGTGTCGTTCCACAGCAACGCCGGCCGCACGACCTCGTCGGCGTCGTCGAGCAGGACCATCCCGTGCTGCTGGCCACCGACCGCGAGCGCCTGCACGCCGTCGAGCAGCCCGCCGGAGGTCGCCTCCTCCCAGGCCCGCCACCAGTGGGCGGGGTCGACCTCCGTGGCGTCGGGATGGGTCCCGCGACCGATCCGGACGACCTCCCCGGTCTCGGCGTCGCACACGGCGACCTTGCACGACTGGGTGGAGGTGTCGACCCCGGCGACGAGCGGGCGGGTGGACATGGTCTCGGCCTTTCGGGGGAGTTTGGCGGCGAGGGCTCAGGTGAACGATAATCCGCTCACGTGAGAGTGCGGAGGACGGGCCCGTGATCGAGACCGAGTCCCTCCGGGCGACCGACGCGGTGCTCGCGTCCGAGGCCGCCCGCCGGTACTACCTCGCCGGCGAGAGCAAGGTCGACATCGCCGCGGCGATGCACATCAGCCGGTTCAAGGTCGCCCGGCTGCTCGAGGCGGCCCGCGCCGCCGGCATCGTGCGCATCGAGATCGTCGACCGCGGCGGGGTCGACGGCGAGCTGTCGACCCGGCTGCGCACCGCGTTCGGTCTGCGCCGCTGCGTCGTCGTCGACTGCCCCGACGACGCCCCGCGGCTGCGCGCCCACGTCGGGTCGGCGGGCGCCGACGTGCTCCTCGACGTCGTGGGTCCGGACGACGTCCTCGGCCTGCCGTGGGCCCGCACCGTGAGCGCGATGCTCGAGGCGCTGCCCGCCCTGCCGCCCGTCCCGGTGGTCCAGCTGAGCGGCTCGATGGCCATCCCCGGCGAGCACAGCCCCGTCGACATGGTCCGGGCCGCCGCCGCCCTCGCCGGACAGGACGCCAACGTCTTCTACGCGCCGTTCATCCTCGACGACGCCGAGAGCGCGGCGGCCCTGCGCCGCCAGCCGGCCGTCGCGGCGGCCATGGCCGAGGTCGACCGGGTCACCGTCGCCGTCATGAGCATCGGGGCCTGGGTGCCGGGCCACTCGACCATCCACGACGCCGTCGACGACGCCGTGCGGGCCGACGTCGCCGCCACGGGTGCCGTCGGGGAGGCGCTGGGGGTGTTCGTCGACGCCGAGGGCCGCGCCGTGCACCCCGAGCTCGTCGACCGGATGGTCACCATCGGGGCGGAGCAGCTGCGGCGGGTGCCCGAGCGGGTGGCGCTGGCCACCGGGGCCACCAAGGTCGCGGCCGTGCACGCCTTCCTCACCGGCGGCTGGGCGACGACCCTCGTCACCGACCGGTCGCTGGCCACCGCCCTGGCCCGCCGCGCCGGCGCCTGATCCGGCCCCCCGGCAGCGACCGTGGGTGAACCCGCCGCGCATCCGGCGGCGTGTCCACCCACGTTCGCGGGGGCGCCGAGCGTCGGTCCTTCCCGTACGGCGTCGAGTGCGCTTATCTTTAGCCCGTGAATCCAACGGGCCCAGCGCCGGGCTCGCAGGCCTCCCTCCGGGAGATGAACCGCCTGCGGGTCCTCGACGCCGTCCGCGAGCACGGTGCCCTGACCCAGGTCGAGATCGCCGGCGTCACCGGCCTGTCCGCCGCGAGCGTCTCGAACCTCGTCAAGGAGCTCGACCTCGCGGGCGCCGTGCAGCTGCGCCCGAGCATCCGCAACGGCCGCCGGGCCACCCAGGTCTCGGTCGCCACCTCGACCGGGCTCGTCGGCGCCGCCGTGTTCGGCGACCGCGACATCCGGGTCGCCGTGGCCACCGGTCCCGGCGACATCATCAGCCAGAAGCGGATGCCGCTGCCTGCCGACCACCACGCCGACGAGGGGATGGCCCGGGCCACCCGGCTCATCCAGGAGCTCGCGGAGAACACCGGCCGGACCGCCGGCGACCTGCGCGCGCTCGTCGTCGGCCTGCCCGCCCCCATCGACACCGTCTCGGGCGAGGTCGGGTCCGAGGGGGTGCTGCCGGGGTGGCGCGGGGTCGCGGTCGGCCAGGCGATGCAGGACGCCCTCGGCGTGCCGGTGCAGCTCGAGAACACGGCGAACCTCGCCGCCGTCGGCGAATTCAAGCTCGGTGCGCTGCAGGGCATCTCGAACGGCGTGTTCCTCAAGGTGTCGTACGGCGTGGGGGCCGGCCTGATCATCGGCGGCGAGCTCTTCCGCGGGAGCGCGGGGACGGCCGGCGAGATCGGCCACGTGACCATCGACGAGAACGGCCCGATCTGCCGGTGCGGCAACCGGGGATGCCTCGACACCTTCGTCGGGGCCCGCGCGGTGCTCGCCGCCCTCCGACCCAGCCACGGCACGCTCACCCTCCGCGACGTCATCGGTCGCGCCCTCGACGGCGACCCGGGCTGCCGCCGGGTGCTCGAGGACTCCGGCCGCCACCTGGGGGTCGCGCTCGCCGGGGTCGTCAACCTGCTCAACCCGCAGGTCGTCGCGCTCGGCGGCCAGGTGGCCCGGGTCGGCGAGATCCTCCTCGACCCGATGCGCGAGGCCATCGAGCGCTGCGCCATCCCCAGCGCGGCCGCCTCGGTCGAGGTCCGCGTCGGCCTGCTGCCCCCCGAGGAGGCCGACGTGCGCGGCGCGCTCGCCGTCGCCGACCAGCTGCGGGAGGAGGCCGACCGAGCCGCCCTCGCGGTGGGCTGAGCGTCGTGACCGAATCGTTGTCGTCCACCCTTGTCTTCAAACCTTGACGTCAAGGCGTGAACCGAGTTGAATCCGGAATGACCGCACCAGAGAGGCTGCGGACGTCAGGCACAGGAGAGACACATGACCACTCGACTCACCCGCTTCGCCGGTGCCACGCTGGCGCTCGGTCTCACCGTGGCCGGCCTGGCCGCCTGCGGTGACGACAGCTCCGGCGGTGGCTCGAGCACCAGCTCCGGCTCGGGCTCGGGCGGCGCGAAGAAGATCGCCCTGCTCCTCCCCGAGAACAAGACGGCCCGCTACGAGGCGTTCGACCGCCCGATGTTCGAGGCCGCCGTCAAGGCCGCCTGCGCGGACTGCGAGGTCGTCTACAGCAACGCCGAGCAGGACGCCGCGAAGCAGCAGCAGCAGGCCGAGGCCGCCATCACCCAGGGCGTCAACGTCCTCGTCCTCGACGCCGTCGACGGCAAGTCGGCCGCGACGATCGTCCAGAACGCCAAGTCCCAGGGCGTCCCGGTCATCGCCTACGACCGCTTCGTCGCCGGCTCGGACTACTACGTCTCCTTCGACAACCAGAAGGTCGGCCAGCTGCAGGGCACCGGCCTCGTCGACGCGATGAAGGCCGCGGGCAAGACCAGCGGCGACATCGTCATGATCAACGGCTCGCCGACCGACGCCAACGCCGCCGACTTCAAGAAGGGCGCGCACAGCGTCCTCGACAGCAGCGGCTACACCGTCAAGGCCGAGTACGACACCCCCGACTGGAGCCCGGACAAGGCCCAGTCGTGGATGGAGGGCCAGGTCGGCTCCGTCAAGGGCAACCTCGTCGGCGTCTACGCCGCCAACGACGGCACCGCCGGTGGCGCCATCGCCGCCCTCAAGGGTGGCGGCGTCAACCCGCTGCCCCCGGTCACCGGTCAGGACGCCGAGCTCGCCGCCATCCAGCGGATCATCGCCGGCGACCAGGCGCTGACCATCTACAAGGCCATCAAGCCGCAGGCCGAGGACGCCGCGAAGAACGCGATCGCCCTGGCCAACAAGCAGAAGCCGAGCTCGTCTGCCGACAAGGAGGGCGTCCCCGCCACCCTGCTCGACCCGGTCGTCGTCACCCAGAAGAACATCAAGGACACGATCATCGCCGACGGCTTCTACAAGGCCAGCGACATCTGCACCGCCGAGTACGCCGCCGCGTGCACCAAGCTCGGCATCAGCTGACCTTCTCCTCCCGATCCCTCACGAAGGAGTGAGCCGACCGTGAC
Organism: Phycicoccus sp. HDW14; assembly: GCF_011383005.1. Lineage (GTDB taxonomy): Bacteria > Actinomycetota > Actinomycetes > Actinomycetales > Dermatophilaceae > Phycicoccus. Next base: position 3,666,705 of record NZ_CP049935.1, read on the forward strand.
CACCACCACCCCGGCACCCGTGCTCTCGATGACCGGTGTGTCGAAGCGCTTCGGAGCTGTCCAGGCGCTCAAGGACATCGAGTTCCACGTCGGTGCCGGGGAGGTGGTGGCCCTCGTCGGAGACAACGGCGCGGGCAAGTCCACCCTCGTCAAGGCCATCGCCGGCGTCTACACCCCCGACGAGGGTGACGTCACCTTCGACGGCAGCCACGTCGAGATCACCACCCCCGCCCAGGCCCAGGCCCTCGGCATCGCCACCGTCTTCCAGGACCTCGCGCTCTGCGACAACCTCGACGTCGTCGGCAACCTCTTCCTCGGCAACGAGGTCCTCCGGGGCCGCGCCCTCGACGAGGTGACGATGGAGCAGGAGTCCTGGCGGCTGCTGCGCGAGCTGAGCGCGAAGATCCCCAGCGTCCGCATCCCGGTCGCCAGCCTCTCCGGCGGCCAGCGGCAGACGGTCGCCATCGCGCGCTCGCTGCTCGGGGCGCCCAAGGTCGTCATGCTCGACGAGCCGACCGCCGCCCTCGGTGTGGCCCAGACCGCCGAGGTCCTCAACCTCGTGGAACGGCTGCGCGAGAAGGGACTCGGGGTCATCCTCATCAGCCACAACATGAGCGACGTCATGGCCGTCGCCGACCGGGTCGCCGTCCTGCGGCTGGGCCGCAACAACGGCGACTTCCGGGTCGCCGACACCAACAGCCAGGAGATCATCGCGGCCATCACCGGCGCGACGACCAACGCCGTCACCGCCCGGGCTGCCCGCCGGGCCCCGCAGGAGGAGCAGTCGTGACCGCCTCGCAGACCCCCGCCCCCGCCGACCCCACGGCCGCCGCGGCCCTGCCGGCCGACCTCCAGGACGAGCGGCTCATCGCCTCGCAGGGGTTCGGCGGCTGGGCCTCGGCCACCTGGGGCCGCATCCGCTCCGGCGACCTCGGCTCGCTGCCGGTCGTCGTCGGCCTCGTCATCATCTGGGCGGTCTTCTACGCCCTCAACCCGGCCTTCATCAGCAGCCGCAACCTCGTCAACCTCACGCTGCAGATGGTGCCGATCGGCGTGCTCGCCATCGGTGTCGTCCTCGTGCTCCTGCTCGGCGAGATCGACCTGTCGATCGGGTCGATGTACGGCCTGTCCGGCGCCGTGCTCGTCGTCCTGTTCGTCAACCAGGGCATGAGCGTGTGGGTGGCGGTCATCGCCGCGCTCGCGGCCGGCGCCGTCGTCGGGCTCGTCTACGGGTTGCTGTTCAACCGGTTCGGCGTCCCGAGCTTCGTCATCACCCTCGCCGGCCTGCTCGTGCTGCTCGGTCTGCAGATCCGCACGCTCGGCAAGGACGGCACGGTCAACCTGCCGTTCGAGTCCTCGCTCGTGCAGTTCGCGTCGCAGAAGTTCCTGCCGCACTGGCTGGCCTACACGCTGGCCGTCGTCGTGCCGCTCGTCTACCTGCTGGCCCGGCTGCGCACCAACCAGCGGCGCACCTCGGCCGGCCTGTCGGCCGCACCGGTGGTTGCCCTCGCGGTGCGCGCCGCCCTGCTCGCGGTGGCCCTCGTCGTCATCACCTACCTGCTCCAGCGCGACCGCGGCCTGTCGTACATGGTCGTGCTGTTCGTCGTGCTCGTCGTCGTCATGGACCTCGCCGTCCGGCGCACGACGTGGGGGCGCTCGGTGCTCGCGATCGGCGGCAACGTCGAGGCGGCCCGGCGCGCCGGCATCAAGGTCAAGCGGGTCTACCTCAGCGTCTTCGTGCTCTGCTCGACCTTCGCGGCGCTCGGCGGCATCCTCGGGGCCGCCCGGCTCGCCTCGGCGAACCAGAGCAGCGGCGGCGCCGACACCAACCTCAACGCCATCGCGGCGGCGGTCATCGGCGGCACCTCGCTCTTCGGCGGGCGCGGCTCGGCCTACTCGGCGCTGCTCGGCATCCTCGTCATCTACTCGATCAGCAACGGCCTGGCCCTGCTGTCGGTCTCCGCGGACGTGCGGTACGTCGTCACCGGCGCCGTCCTCCTGCTCGCGGTCGTCATCGACAGCCTGAGCCGGCGCAGCCGCGCGGCGCACGGCCGAGCCTGACCTCGACCGTCCGGACCGACCCCCGGGGCCTGCGCCCCGGGGGTCGGTCGCGTCCACGTAGCATCGCCGGATGGCCCTGACCGACCTCTCGCGCTGCTCGGCCGCGGCCCGCGACCGTGCCGAGCCCCTCGCCGGCAGCGCTCCCGTGGCCAGCCGCTGGCTGCTCGTCGAGCACCCCGGCCCCTGGGCCAAGACCCCCCTCGAGACCCCTCCGTTCCTCGGCCGGGTCGGCGAGCAGGTCGAGGCGACCTGCGCGTCGTTCGGCGGGCGGGCCCTCCTCGTGCGTCGCCAGGGCCGGCGCGGCTCCGAGCCCGGCGCCCGGCAGTGGTTCGCCGTCGACACCGTGCGCGGCACCTGGGTGCGGGGCACGTGGCGCACCGGAGAGGACGTGCTCGCCGCCGCCCGGTCCCTCGGCACCGAGCTGAGCGGCAGCGACACCGACGCCGAGCCGATGCTCCTCGTCTGCACGCAGGGCACGCGTGACGCCTGCTGCGCGGTGCGCGGTCGACCGATCGCCGCGACCCTCGACCGCGAGTGGCCCGAGGAGGTGTGGGAGTGCACGCACCTCGGGGGCCACCGGTTCGCGGGCACGATGCTCAGCCTCCCCGACGGCGCCTGCTACGGGTACCTCGACGCCGAGCACGCCGTCGACCTCGTCGGCGCCCACAGGGACGGTCGGGTCGCCGCGAGGCACCTGCGGGGCGTCACCCGCTGGGAGCCGGCCGTGCAGGCCGCGCTGGCGGCGGTGCTCGTCGAGCACGGACCGGCCGGGCTCGACGACGCCGTGCCGGGACGGGTGGACGCCGGTCCCGACGGTCGGACGCGGGTCGAGGTGCTCGGCTCCGGGCCGGTGCCCGATCGCGTCGTCGTGGAGGTCGTCGCCGAGACCGTCACCGGCTTCGCCCTCAGCTGTGGCGCCGGCCCGAAACCCGCTGTCGTGCACCGGGCGACGCTGCTGCGGGACTGAGCCGCAGGTCGTTTCCGACGGTTGCTCCCGACGGCCGCCGCCGGGGGGTCACGGTGCGGTCGCGGACGGTGCGGCCGGGACGTCGGCGACCGAGAGCGCCGCGCCGGCCGAGCAGGTGCGTGAGGGGTCGGCGGCGCGCCGGTCGACCCGGTCGCCGTTGGTGATCGAGACGTCGTCGTACGCGGGCCGTCCCTCGATGACGTCGCGGAAGCGGTAGCGGGTCAGCGAGGAGAGCCGGCAGTCGGTGCCGAAGGTCAGCACGTCGAACGACGACGGCTGGCCGACGAGCTCCTCCCCGCCCTGGTCGGCGAGGAAGTGGCTGAGCGGCCCGCCGCCGGTGAAGGTGCCGACCTGGATGCGGTTGCCCTCGAGGTCGGTCGAGTGCATGTGCCCGTTGAGCAGCACCCCGGCCGAGAGCCCCTCGACGGCCCAGGGCTCGTGGCTGACGACGACGTCCGGCTCGGGGCGTCCCGAGAAGGCCTGCTGGAACGCCGCCTTCGCCGGGAGCTGCTTGACCCGGGAGCCGGTGCCGGAGTCGCCGAACCACCGGGGGTCGTTGAAGCCGGCGATGGTCACCCCGCCGACCGTGACCTCCCGGTACCCACCGTCCGGCGGCTGGAGGAGCGTGACGTTGGGGATGCGGGCCATCCGCTCGAGCACCGCGGTGTCGGTGGCGCTCGTCGCGTCGTGGTTGCCCCGGACGAAGAGGTAGGGCACGCCGAGCGACTGGATGCCGCTGAAGATGCCGGCCGCCTGGCCCTCCGCGACGGTGCCGAAGTTCACGAGGTCGCCGCCGTCGACGACGAGGTCGATGCTCTCCTCCTGGACGATCGTGCGCATCAGCGAGTACTGGTTCCCGCCGTGGACGTCGCTGACGAACAGCACACGCAGCGCGGGGTCGGCCTCGAGCGAGCCGGCGGCGTACTTCTGCTGCAGGGCGGTCGAGAGGGCGAGCAGGTTCCGCAGGTAGGGCGTCACCTGGGCGGCGCGCGTCTCGACGTCGCCGAGCAGGCCCTGGTTGCGCTGGAGGGTGCCGAGCACCTCGGTGGCCTGGAAGGTGCCCTGCCGGCTCGGCTGGTAGGTCGTGTAGATGGCGGCCGTCGTGCCGAGGGTGGCCACGGTCCACGCGGCGACGGCGGCCCCGACGAGCGCGCGCGGCGGGCGGCGACGGCGGGCGACGGACCAGGTGACGAGGACGGCGAGGCCCGGCAGCAGCGCCCCGAGGGCGAACCGCGCGACGACGTCGACGGCCGCCCCGCGGATGGCGGTGTTCAGCTCCTCGGGGCCGGGGCGCAGGCTGGCCAGGCTCACCCCCGGCCGCGAGAGGGCGTCGGTGATGTTGGCCCGCACCTGCGGCACCACCCGCACCCCCGGCGCCACCCCCGTGAAGCCCAGCCGGACGTCGCCGAACGTCGTCTCGGCGACGAGGTCGCCGGCGCTGCGCGGGTCGCCGGTCAGCGACACCGACGCCTGGTAGTTGCGCGTCTCGGCCGTCGCGGGGGCGAGGGAGGTCGCGCCGAGCCCGGCCCCGATGCCGGCCGCCGTGAGCAGGACGACCCCGAGCGCGTGCCGCAGCCGGTGCGACCCGAGCCGGTGCCCGGCCGACCACCACACCCCCGTCGCGGTGATCAGCGGCCAGAGGACGGTGAGCGCCGCGACGACCCTCTCGTGCAGGCCGAAGGTGCCTCCGCCGGCCCCGACGGCGAGCGACGCGACGGCCACGAGGAGCACGCCGCCGGCCGGCCGCGCCACCCGGGGCGCGAGCACCGGGGGTCCGTCGCGGCGCGCGGCGAACACCGGCCACAGCGCGAGCAGCAGGAAGGACGCGGTGGCCACGACGGTGTGCGCGGCCGAGGACTCGGTGCGTGACGGCAGCGGCAGCAGGGCGACGAGCAGGGTGGCGACGCCTCCGGCGGCCAGCAGGCCCCGCCCCACGACGCGGGCCGAGCCGAGGGCCCACGCGCTGACGAGGTGGGCGACCCCCGTGACGACGAGCGCGGCCGTCATCACCCACCGGTGCGGCGTCTCGAGGGAGGCGAGCGCGCTGATCGACTCCGTCGTCGGGTCGAACCCGCTGCCGACCAGGTCGGCGGCCCAGGTCCATCCGCCCACGAGCGCGACGACCGCGACCGTCGCGCTGGCGACGGCGGTGCGCAGGTGTCCGTCGGGTCGGGGCATGCCCTCCACCCTAGGTCGCCCCGACCCGCGTCTAGGGTGGCGGCATGTCGCAGCCCGAGCCGCTCCCCGACGCGCTCCGGCGCTCCTTCGACGCCGTCCTGCTCGACATGGACGGCACGCTCATCGACTCCATCGCCGTCGTCGAGCGGTCCTGGCTGCGGTGGTGCGAGGAGTTCGGGGTCGACCCCGCGCGCCTCGTGGGGTCGCACGGCGTGACGGCCGAGAACCTCATCTCCGGGCTGCTGCCCGAGGACCGCCGGGTCGAGGCCTTCGCGCGCATCCGCGAGATCGAGAGCGGGGACGTCGAGGGCATCACCATCCTCCCCGGCGCGGCCGAGCTGCTGCAGGCCCTCGAGGCGGCCGGTGTGCCGACGGCCATCGTCACCAGCTCGACCGACGATCTCGCCGAGGCCCGGCTCACCGCCACCCGGCTGCCGCACCCGGAGGTCGTCGTCACCGCCTCGGACGTGCTGCGCGGCAAGCCGTTCCCCGACCCGTGGCTGCTCGGGGCCGAGCGCCTCGGGGTCGCTCCCGCCGACTGCCTCGTCGTCGAGGACGCCGTCGCGGGGCTGCAGGCCGCCCGGGCCGCGGGCTGCGGGGGCCTCGTGGCCGTCACCACGACGATGCAGCGGGCCGAGCTCGCGGTCGAGGCCGACCTCGTGACGCGCGACCTCGCCGCCCTGCGCGTCGACGCCGTGGACGGGACCTGTCGCGTCCTGGGGTCGGACGCATAGGGTCGGGCCCGTGGATGCCGACGTCGTCGTCGTGGGAGCCGGGCTCGCCGGCCTCGTCGCCGCGTGCGAGCTCGCCGACGCGGGTCGCTCGGTCGTGCTGCTCGACCAGGAGTCGGAGGCCAACCTCGGCGGCCAGGCGTGGTGGAGCTTCGGGGGCCTGTTCCTCGTCGACACCCCCGAGCAGCGGCGGATGGGCATCAAGGACTCCGCCGAGCTGGCGTGGCAGGACTGGCAGGGCACGGCCGGATGGGACCGCCTGACGACCGACGACGGCGCGCCGGGCCCGGACCACTGGGGGCGCGAGTGGGCCCGCTCCTACGTCGAGTGGGCGGCCGGCGAGAAGCGCGACTGGCTTCGGGCGCAGGGCATCTCGTTCTTCCCGGTCGTCGGGTGGGCCGAGCGGGGCGACGGCACCAGCGGGGGCCACGGCAACTCGGTTCCGCGCTTCCACATCCCGTGGGGCACCGGCACCGGCGTCGTCGCGCCGTTCGAGCGACGGCTGCGCGAGCACCTCGCCGGCGGACGGGTCTTCTACCGCGGACGGCACCGGGTCGACGCCATCGTCTTGTCGAGCGGCGAGGTCAGCGGCGTGCGCGGCTCGGTGCTCGCCGACGACGACGCCCGCGCGGGGCCGCGAGCAGCCGCGAGGTGGTCGGCGAGTTCGAGTACGGCGCCCAGGCGGTGCTCGTGGCGTCGGGCGGCATCGGCGGCAACCACGCGCTGGTCCGCGAGAACTGGCCCGAGCGGCTGGGGACGGCACCGCAGGACCTGCTCACCGGCGTCCCCGCGTACGTCGACGGTCGGATGCTCGCCATCACCGAGGCGGTCGGCGGGACCGTCGTCAACCGCGACCGGATGTGGCACTACGTCGAGGGCGTCCGCAACTGGGACCCGGTCTGGCCGGGGCACGCGATCCGCATCCTGCCGGGCCCGAGTGCGATGTGGTTCGACGCCCGCGGCGACCGGCTGCCCAGCCCGTTCCTGCCCGGGTTCGACACCCTCGGCACGCTGGACCACTTGCGGCACACCGGGTTCGACCACTCCTGGTTCGTCCTCAACCGCTCGCTCGTCGGCAAGGAGTTCGCGCTGTCGGGCTCGGAGCAGAACCTCGACCTCACCGAGCGGCGGTACCGCGACGTGCTGCGGCGTCCGATCACGAAGGTGCCTCCCGCCGTGCAGGCCTTCCTCGACCACGGCGAGGACTGGGTCACCGCCGACACCATCGGCGAGCTCGTCGCCCGGATGAACGCCCTCGAGCCCGGCACCCCGCTCGACCCCGCCCACGTCGAGCGCCAGCTCGTCGAGCGCGACCGGCAGGTCGAGAACGCGTTCACCAAGGACGCCCAGGTCGCGGCCGTCCGGGTCGCGCGCCGCTACCGCGGGGACCGGTTGACCAAGCGTGCCTTCCCGCTGCACCGCATCCTCGACCCGAAGCACGGGCCGCTCGTCGCCGTCCGGCTGCGGGTGCTGTCGCGCAAGACCCTCGGCGGGCTGCACACCGACCTGGCCGGCCGGGTCCTCGACGCCGTCGGCACCCCGGTGCCGGGGCTGTACGCGGCCGGCGAGGTCTCCGGCTTCGGTGGTGGCGGCGTGCACGGGTACCGCGCGCTCGAGGGCACCTTCGTCGGCGGCTGCCTGTTCAGCGGTCGGCAGGCCGGCCGGGCCCTCGCCGCCGCCCTCTGACGCCTCGGCGCGCCCCTCCCTCCCGAACGTGTGTGAAGAACGTCGGCATACCGACGTTCTTCACACACGTTCGCGGGTGGGGTGGCGGTTGGGGGTGGGGGCGTTCAGCGCGACGGGTCGACGAGCACCTTGAGGCTGGTCGGGTCGCTGCGCAGGGTCTCGAGGGCGATCGCGTACTCCGAGAGCGGGAACCGGTGCGTCACGAGCCCTTCCGTGCGCACCCGCCCGGAGCGCAGCAGCGCGAGCGAGCGGTCCATGCAGTCGACCTGCGCGAACGACCCTTGACCGTGAGCTGGCGGCGGAAGACGTCGTAGGGGCTGAGTGGGATGCGGGCGTCCTCGTCGCACATCCCGTAGACGAAGACCGTGCCGTTGGTCGCCGTGAGGTCGGGCAGCGTGGCGACGACCGAGGCGGCACCGGTGACGTCGACCGTGACGTCGAACCCGCCGGGCTGGAGGGCGGCCAGGGTGCGCGCGGTCTCTGCGGCGTCGCGGGTGACGCGTACGACCCGGTCGACGCCGTACGCGTCGGCGAGCTCGAGCTTGAACGGCGTCGGCGCCGCAACCGTCACCCGGCCGGCGCCACCGTGCAGCAGCAGCTGGGACAGCAGGAGCCCGGTCGTGCCCGCCCCGACGACGAGCACGTCGGCCCCCGGCCGCAGGGCCAGCACGTCCATCCCGTGCACGGCGCAGGCCAGCGGCTCGGCGAGCACCGCGACCTCGGCCGGGAGGTCGTCGGCCGGGTAGACCTTGTGGGCCGGGCTGAGCAGCGACTCGGCGAACCCTCCGGGCGCGTTGACCCCGAGGGAGAGGAAGTGCTCGCAGAAGAGGTGGTTGCCGCGCGAGCACTCGGGGCAGCGGCCGCAGGCGGACGCGTTGTCGACGGCCACCCGCCGGCCCGGGACGAGGTGCGTGACGCCCGCACCCACCTCGCGCACCGTGCCCGTGGATTCGTGCCCCGGCGTCAGCGGGAAGGCGGCGAAGAAGCCGCCCTCGTGGAGGTGCAGGTCGGTACCGCACACCCCGCCAGGTCGACGTCGACGACCACCTCGCCCGGGCCGGCCACGGGGCGCGGCACCTCCCGGACGGCGAGCGAGCGGGGTGCGTCGTAGACGACCGCCCGCATGGTGGGGGAGGCGGGCCGGGGCGCGTCGTCGGGCACCCCACCTTCCTAGTCGACCTGCGCGAACGGCGGAAGGCCCGTCCCGGTGCTCGTTAGACTCCAGCCGTGCCGACGACCCGCAGCCCGCGCGTCGCCCGGGCCGTGGGGGCCCTCGGTGAACGCGGTGCTCGCCGGTATCGGGCGCCTGCTCGGGCTGCAGCTGGTCCTCCGGCTCACCGACGGCCTGCCGCCCCGCGCGGCCCGCGCCCTGCTCGCGACGACGATCCTCGCGGTCAACCTGGCGCCGCTCGTCGCGGTGCTCACCGGGGCGATCGGCTACGGCGACGTCTGGCTGTGGCTCGCCCTCGAGGTCGTCACGATCTACGTCTGGACGCTGGTGCGCGCCCTCGTCGCGCGGGGAGCCGACGGCCGCGCCCGGACCCGCTCGTTCGGCACGCTCTTCTTCGGGTTCCACTACGGGATGTTCGCCCTCGTGCCGTTCCTCGTCGGGCTGGCCACCGTGCTGCCGGTCGCGACGCTGCGCAGCCCGTGGCTCACCGTCCTCGTGCTCGGCGGCATCGGGTTCGTCGCGGCGGGCTGGGCGGGCGCCGGCCGGCTGCGCGAGCGCCGGCCCCTCGGGATCGGCGACTACGTCCGGGCCTACGCGCGGATGCTCCTCGCGTATGCCGCCCTGTTCGTCCCGCTCGTGGCCCAGGGCGTGACGAGCAGCGACGACGTGACCCGGATGTCGACCGGGCAGGAGCGCGGCGCCGCCCTGCTCGTCCTCGCCGCCAAGGTCGTCCTCGAGCTCGCCCTGGTCCTCGCCGTCCAGCGGCGCGACGGACGTCTCCTCGTCCTCGGCCGGCCGCTCGTCGTGACGGTGCGGCAGGCCTCGTGACCACCGGCCCGACCTCGCCGCTGCGTGACGACGCGGACTTCCGCCGGTTCTGGCTGGCCCGCCAGGTCTCCATCGCGGGCACCCTCGTCACGGCCGTCGCCCTGCCCGTGCTGGTCTACCGGCTGAGCGGCAGCCCGTCGCTCACGGCGCTCGTCACCCTCGTCGAGGGCCTGCCGTACCTCCTGCTCGGGCTCGTCTCCGGTGCGCTCTCCGACCGGTTTGACCGCCGGCGGGTCATGGTCGTCGCCGACCTGCTGAGCGCGCTGGCCATCGGCTCGGTGCCCGTCGCCCACGTCCTCGGCGTGCTGACCGTCGGCCACGCCCTCGTCGCCGGCTTCCTCGCCCAGGCCTGCTTCGTCTTCTTCGACGGTGCCGCGTTCGGGGCGCTGCCGGCCATCGTCGGGCGCGAGCGGCTGCCCGCGGCGAACGCGGCGATCTGGGGGTTCGGCTCGCTCCTCGACCTCGGGATGCCGATGCTCGCCGGCGTGCTGCTCGCCCTGCTGCACCCGGCGCTGCTCCTCGGCGTCGACGCCCTGAGCTTCGTCGCGTCCGCGGCCTGCGTCGTCGGGATCGCGGTGCGGCTCAACGCCGCTCGCGACCTGCCGCCGCTGCGGCCACGTGCCCTGCTCGACGAGGTCGGTGACGGCCTGCGCTTCCTCGTCGGGCACGAGGGCGTCCGCTCGCAGACCGTCATCGGATTCCTCATGTCGCTGTCCGGGGCGGGGTTCATGGCCCTCTCGGTGCCCTTCGCCGACCGGATCCTCGGCATCGGGACGAGCGGCTGGCGGTTCGGGCTGCTCTTCGCGACGTGGGGCGTCGGCGGGGTGCTGGCCGCGCTGCTGACGCCGCGCCTGCACCGCCGGATGCCGACGACCCGCGCGACCCTCCTCGCCCTCCCCGTCTCGGCCGCGGCGGGGCTCGTCGTCGTCACGACCTCGAGCTGGGTGGTGGCGACGACGGCGATGGCGCTGTGGGGCGTCGCCTACCAGTCGGTCGTGCTCACCTCCATCACCTACCGGCAGCAGGCGACCCCCGAGCACCTCCTCGGCCGGGTCAACACCGCCGGCCGGATGCTGTCCTTCGGGGTCGGCTGGACGACCGGCGCGCTCGGGCGAGCGCGGTCGCGGGGCTGCTGGGCACGCGCACGGCCCTCGTCGCGGTCGTGTCCGTCGGCGTCGTCGCGGCCGTGTTCGGCTGGCTCTCGCCGCTTCGGACGCTCGAGCGGGGCGGCGTCACCGAGGCGGTCGCGTGAGCACGCCGGTCGATGTCGTCGCGCGTCCCCCGGCCTCCCGGTGGGCGCTGCTCGCGGCCTTCTCGCTGCTCGTCGCGACGACCCAGGTGCTCTGGCTGACCTTCGCTCCCGTGACGGGTGACTCGGCCCGCGCGCTAAGGGTGTCCGAGGGGCTGGTCGGTGACCTCGCGGTCGTCAACCCGCTGCTCTTCGTCGTGCTCGCCCTCCCCGCAGGGCGGTTCGTCGACCGCGCGCTGCACCTGACGCTCTCCGCCGGCGCACTGCTCACCCTCGCGGGGCGCTCGTGCGGCTGGTCGACACCTCGGCCTACGGCTGGCAGCTGGCCGGACAGCTGCTGGCGTCCGTCGCCCAGCCGCTCGTGCTCACCGCGACGACCACCCTCGCCGCCCGGTGCTTCCCGCCGGGGGAGCGGACCGTGGCCATCGCCGTCGGCAGTGCCGCGCAGTTCGTCGGGGTGCTCGGCGGTGCCCTCGGCGGGGCGCCCCTCGTGGCCGCCGGGGGTCTGCCGCTGCTGCTCGGCACGCACGCCGTCCTCGCCGGGGTGGCCGCGGTCGCCCTGCTCGTCATGCTCCGGGTCGCCGTCGTGGCGCCGGTCGCGCAGCGGGACGCGCACGGGCTGCGCTGGCTGCGGCACGAGCCGCTGCTGTGGCGGCTCTCCGGCCTGCTGTTCGTCGGCGTCGGGGTGTTCAACGCGCTCGCGACCTGGCTCGACCCCGTCCTCGCCGGCCTCGGCCACCCGGGCGCCGGCGGACCGCTCATCGCCGTCACCACCCTCGCCGGGGTGCTCGGGGCCGCCGTGCTGCCCGGCCCGGTCGCGGCCCGCGGCCTGCGGAGGCGGCTGCTCGTCGCGGCCACCGCGGCCACCGGCCTCGTCTTCGCCGTCCTCGTCGTGGTGCACACACCGGTGGCGGCCGGGGTGCTGCTCGCCGGGCTCGGCTTCCTGCTCCTCGCGGGGCTGCCGGTGGCCCTCGAGTGGTCGGAGGCACACGTCGGGGTCGCGCGGTCCGGGACGGCGACCGCCGTGCTGCTCCTCGCGGGCAACCTCGGCGGCGTGCTGCTCGTCCTGCTCGTGCAGCCGTTCGTCGGCTCGCCGCGCCTGGCGCTCGGGTCATCGCCCTCGCGGCGGTGCCGGGCCTCGCCCTCGCGCTCTCGCTGCCCCGCCGTGAGGACCCCGGGGCCTAGAGGTACTGGCCGGTGCCCTCGGTGTGGCCGGGCTCGCCGGGATGCTGCGGCACGGGCAGCCCGCCGGGCGCGCTCGGGGCGTGGCCCGGGCCGTGCGCCATCCCCGGCGGCAGGGCGCGCATCTGCTGGAGCTGGGCCTGGGCGGCCATCTGCTGCGCCACGAGCGCGGTCTGGATGCCGTGGAAGAGCCCCTCGAGCCAGCCGACGAGCTGGGCCTGGGCGATGCGCAGCTCGGCGTCGGACGGCGTGTCGTCCTTGAACGGCAACGCGATCCGCTCGAGCTCGGCGACCAGCTCGGGGGCGAGGCCGTCCTTGAGCTCGGCGATGGAGCGGTCGTGGATCTCGGCGAGGCGGGCCCGGCCCTTGTCGTCGAGCGGGCTGCTGCGCACCTCCTCGAGGAGCTGCTTGACCATCGAGCCGATGCGCATGACCTTGGCCGGCTGCTCGACGAGGTCGGCCGGGTTGGTCGGCCGCTCGCGCTCGTCGGCCGGCTCGGGCTCGGGCTCGCGCGGCGCGACCCCCATCCCGTCGGGGGTGACGACGACGATGCGCTCGGGGTCGCCGACGACGGTGGCGGGGACGGCGCGGGAGTCGTCGTCGTCGCGGTCGGGACGCTGCGGCTCGCTCATCCCCTCATCCTGCCCCACCGTCCCGGACGCCCGGCGGAAGACCCTTGACATCGTTTCTCGATATGCATATCGTCTGTCGATAACACATCGACTCTCGATATCAGGAGGATGCCGTGGGCGCCACCCAGAAACCCCGCCGGGACCTGCTCGCCTTCGGGCGCTCCGACCGGTGGGGGCTCGCCCTGCTGCTCGCCCTCGTCGCCGTCGTCACCGTCGTCGTCCAGGTCGTGCAGCCGGCCGCCCGCTGGGTCGACGGCGACCCGATGCCGGTCGGGTACGCGGGCCGGGTCGGGGTCCCCGCGCTGGACGCGCTCGGGGTGCGGCACGAGGACGGGTCCGTCACGGCCCTGGTCCCCGACCCCGGGACGACGGTGCGGGTCGTCGACCTCCTCCTCGGGCTCTGCCTCAGCGCCGTGGTCCTCGGGGCGGATGGCTCGTCCTGCGGGTCATGCGCGACGTCGCGGCGGGCGACCCGTTCCGCCCGGCCAACGTCACCCGCCTGCGGGTGCTCGCCGGCCTCGTCGCCATCGCCCTCCCGGCGGTGTGGTTCGGCCGGGCATCGGTCGACGCGGCGGCCCTGACCCGGCTCGGGCCGGACCTCGTCGTCCTCGTGCTCGACCTGCCGTGGCTGCCGGTCCTCGCGGGGACCTTCGTGGCCCTCCTCGCCGAGGCCTTCAAGCTCGGTGGACGCCTGCGCGACGACGTCGAGGGCCTGGTCTGATGCCGGTCGACGAGCCGCACCGCGTCACCTGCCACCTCGACCGGCTGCTCGAGGAGCGGGGGATGACCCTCGCGGCGCTCGCCGAGGCCGTGGGCGTCACGGTCGTCAACCTCTCGGTGCTCAAGAACGACCGGGCCAAGGCCATCCGGTTCAGCACCCTGACGGCCGTCTGCGACGTGCTGGGCTGCCAGCCGGGCGACGTGCTGTCCGTCGAGCCCGCCTGACCCCCGGCCCTCCGGTCCTCGGGTCCTCGGAATCCGCACACCGTGCAGTCGTCCGCACCTCCTCCGGGGGTGCGGACGACTGCCGGGTGTGCGGATGTCTCTCGGCTCAGGCGGCTGCAGGGGCCACGACGTCCGCCGGCGACCCGGCGGGGATGCGACGCAGCAGCGGCTGCGCGGCCAGGGCGAGCAGGAGGGCCAGCGACCCGGCGGCCACCGTGACCGAGAAGGCGCCGAGGTGCCCGTGGGCGTCGGCCAGCCGGCCCGCGACGGCCGAGCCGACCGCGTACCCGAGCCCGGTGACGGCGGCGAGCAGCGTCATCGCCGTCCCCACCCGGGAGGCCGGCACGGCCCGCTCGCCGAGCACGAAGACGCTGATCATGTACGGCGCGACCATGAACCCGAGGACGAGCACGACGACGAACAGCCGCGGCACGGAGTCGGTGACGAGCAGCGGCGTGGTGAGGACGGCCAGACCGGCCGCCGTCACGAGAACCCGTGCGGGGAAGCCGAACCGGGCCGGCAACGCGGCCACCGCGAGACCGGCCAGCACCGAGCCGACGCCCAGCGAGGCGTGGACGAGGCCGGCGAGGCCCGGCTGGCCGGCAGCGGTCGTCAGCACCGTCGTGCCGGTCTGGATCGAGCCGAACAGGACGCCGATGAGCAGCTGGGCGCCGAGCAGCACGGTGAACACGCCGGTGACCAGCCGTCCCACGTGCACGGCCGTCGGACGGTGCGCGTGGGCCAGCGCGGCGGTGGGGTGCAGGGCGAAGGCGGTGCCGAAGCCGAGCAGCAGCACGGCGGCCACCGAGACGGCGAGCGCCGGGTCGACGAGGACGACGAGGACCCCGATGAGGGCCGGCCCGAGGACGAAGGACGCCTCGTCGGCCGCTCCCTCGTAGGAGTAGGCGGTCTCCATGAGCCGGGGCTGGAGCTCGCCCTGGGCCCGGGTCATCGGCCGCCAGCGCACCCGCGCGAGCGGGCCGATCTGGGGCATCGCGGCGCCGGCGACCGCGGCGGCCGCCACGACGACGGCCGGTGCCGCCCCGCCGGTGGCCAGGGCCACGACGGCGAGCAGCGCGACGCCGCCCGCGAGGGACTGGACGAGGACGACCGGACGCTGGCCGACGCGGTCGGCGAGGGCCCCGGCGACCGGCGCGCCGGCGGCGTTGGCGACGGCCAGCGCACCGGCGGCCGCGCCGCCGAGGCCGTAGGAGCCGGTCGTGCCGGCGACGAGGAGGAGGGTGCCCATCTGGCTCATCGCGAGCGGCAGGCGCCCGACGAAGGCCACGAGGACGTAGCGGGGACCGGCGAGCGAGAACAGCCGCCGGTAGCTGGCGAGGGGTGACATGCGGTGCTTCCTGGGGTCCTGCGCCCTGACCGGCGTGCGGGTAGGGCGGAGCGAGTGTGCGCCGAACCCGCCTCCAACGGCGCACGAGGACCCTGTGCTCCACCGATTCTACCGGCTCCCGGGGCCGGCCCCCGCCCCTCAGGTCGCCCGGCGGGTGACCTGGGGGGCGCGGCGGATGCCGGCCGCGGCGAGCGCCGCCGCGACGACCGGCACGAGCACCCCGACGGTCAGCAGGGCGAGCCACGGGATGACGAGGACGCCCGGGGTGTCGACCGACTGGAACGTCAGGGGGTCGTACCCGTTGGTCGTCAGCGGTTTGGCGATGGCGATGCCGGGGACGAGCCCGACGGCCACCCCGAGCACGCACCCCACGGCCGCGAGCACGAAGGCCTGGGCGGCCGCCATCACCCGGCGGGTCCCCCTCGTCGCCCCCAGCGCGGCGAGGGTGGCCTGGTCGGTCTGCTGCTCGGCGAGCGTGAGCGCGGTCGAGGTGAGGACGACGACGAGGATGAGCAGCGAGAACACTCCGAGGAGGATGCCGACGACCAGCCGGTCGTCCCGCTGGAAGCCGTCCTCGCGCTGGATGTTGCCCTCGTCGCCGAGCGACTGCTGGATCCGCTCCAGCGCGGCGTCCGGGACGGGGCTGCCGTCCTCCATCCGCACCGTCCAGCTGCCCGCGCGGGTGTCGAGCCCGGCGATGGTGGGGCTGTCGGCGGCGAAGGCCAGGGTCGCGCCGAGGAGGCGCCCGCTGTTCTCCCTCGTGCGCGGGAGGGCGACCGCCGGGACGCTCTCGTCGCGCTCGACCTGGAGGTCGGGCGCGACGGGCTGGTCCGCGGTGGGGTCGACGAGGTAGGAGCCGCTCGCGACCTCGGCTGTCGTGCCCCGGCCTCCCATGACGACGACGGCGCCCGCGCGCACCCGGGCGGCGTCGGCGTCGGAGAGGTCGAGGCGGCGCAGGAGCTGGTCGGCCGGCAGGGTGAGGACGAGGCCGGAGCCGTTGGCCTGCGTGCCGGCGACGAGGCACTTCTCCTCGAAGCGCCCTTCGCCGGCGACGCCGCCCAGGGTCTGCGGCACCGAGCACCCGGCGGGCACGAGGGAGAGGAACTGCACCCGGTAGGGCTTGTCGGCCACGGAGTCGTACGCGTAGTTCGACGGGTCGCCGGAGAGGATGGTGACGGGTTCGACGACGAGGCCCGGTGCGGCAGTCCCGAGGGCGGATGCAGAGACCGGCTCGGGGCCGGACGCGTAGAGGACGGCCTCGCCGGGGAGGGTGCTCGGGACGTACTCGCGCCGGCTCTGCTCGGTGTCGCTGGCCAGCCCGGTGAGGCCGAAGGTCAGACCGGCCACGGCGGCGAGCACGGCCGCGACCGACGGGGCGCTGCGCGCGCGGTGACGGGCGAGGTCGCGGGCCGACATCCGCAGCGCGGTGGGGAGGTGGCTGCCGAGCCGTCCGACGGCGGTCAGGAGCATCGGGACGAGCAGGAGCGAGCCGAGGATGAGGACGACGGCGCCGATGGTGACGAGGTACTCCGAGGACTGCCCGACGAGGCCCTGGAGCGGTCCGAGGGCGGAGGACCTCAGGACCCCCGTCCCGGCCAGGGTGAGCACCGAGCCGGCGGCGGCCATGAGGACCCCGACGACGAAGACGATGCGGTTCGGGCGCGGCGAGACGCTCTGGCCCCGCATGACCCCGACGATGTCGAGCCGTCCGAGTCGGCGGGCCGGGACCAGGGCGGCGATCACGGTCGAGGCCACGGCGGCGAGCGCGACGGCCCGAGCACGAGGGGCCGCACGTCGAACGGGCCGATGAGGGTCTGGTCGCCGGTGGTGCGGGCCCAGGCGACGACCGCCCACGCCGCTGCCACCCCGAGGACGGTGCCCGCCCCCGCCGAGAGGGCGCCGAGGACCAGGGCCTGGCCCAGGACCGTGCGGCGCAGCATCGGGGTGTGTGCCCCGTTGCTCGCCGCGAGCGCCAGGGTGCGGCGCTGGCGGGCGGCGCTCACGGCGAACGCCGGGCCGACGAGCAGTGTCGTCACGATCAGGAGCATCGCGGCACCGAGCCCGACGAGCAGCGTGGTGTACCGGTCGGCCCCGGCGAGCTGGTCACGGATGGCCGGCGCGAGCCGGTCCGCAGGGGGCGGGTCCTCGAGCACGGCGCGCGAGGTGACCCGGAAGCCGTGGCCGTTGAGGGCCTGCACGTCCTCCCAGGTCACCGGGTCGTCGCCGAGGACGATCCACCGGCCGTACCCGCCCGGGTTCTCGCCGCGGTCCACCGGTTCGCCGGCGGTGACCACGCCGGCCGTCGCGTAGTCGAGGCGGGCCCGGGCGGTCCCGACGACCTCGAAGGTCCGGGCGGTTCCGTCGACCGACCCCTGGAAGGTCCCGGTGCCGGGAACCCCCTTCGCGACCGCGTACGGCGTCAGCAGCACCTCGACGGGGACCGCGGGATCGGTCGACGGCGGGGCCGGCCACCGGCCCGAGAGGAGCACCAGCTTCTCGCCGAGGCCGGGTCGACCGTCGAGCGCGAGGCCCTGGAGGGACACCCGCCGGTCGCCGACGGTGGTGCGCAGGCCGTATTCGTCGACGGCCACGACGTCGGAGCCGACGAGCCGGGACACGGCGGCCGCGTTGTCGAAGGGGTCGCCGGACCGGTCGAAGCCGGGGACCGTGGTGGCCGTCGTCGCCCCCTCGTCGGTCCCATCGTTCTCCGACCCGGACGCCTGCGCCGGGTCCGGGCCCTGGACCGCAGCGCTCGTGTCGGGGCCTTCGAGGAGGGCCTGGCCGCTACCCATCGCCATCGGGATCTTCTCGGCGCCCTGGACGTCGGAGGTGTAGGCGATGGTGACTACGGCCGAGAGCAGGAGGGTCGGCAGGAGCACCATGACGACGACGAGGGCGGAGCGGCCCTTGTGGCGGCGCACGTCACGGCGGGCCATCCGCAGGGCGATCGCCCATGACGAGCGCCACTGCGCGAACCGGCTCGGCTCTGCGACAGTCGCGTTCGGAGGGCCGGCGGGGACCTCGAGGTCGGGTCGCGGAGGAGCGGCGGTGCTCACCGGGAGCCGCCCGAGGCGAGCAGGTCCTCGGCGTCGTCGGCCGCGCCGGTGGTGTCGACGACCCGCCCGTCGCGCAGGAACACCACCCGGTCGGCCCAGGCGGCGTGGCGGGCCTCGTGGGTGACGAGCAGGCCGGCGACGCCCTCGTCGCAGCGCTCGCGCAGGACCCGGAGGACCTCCTCGCCGGTGTGGCTGTCGAGGGCACCGGTCGGCTCGTCGGCGAGGACGAAGCGGCGGCTGCCGACGAGGGCCCGGGCGATGGCGACGCGCTGCTGCTGGCCGCCGGACATCTGGTCGGGGTAGCGGTCGGACAGGCTCATGAGGTCCATGAGGTCGAGGGTGTGGCGGGCCGCACGGCGGGCCTGGCGGGCGCGCATCCCGTCGAGCTCGAGCGGCAGGGCGACGTTCTCGGCGGCCGTGAGGCTGGGGATGAGGTTGTAGTCCTGGAAGACGAAGCCCATCCTCCGCCGGCGCAGCTTGGCGAGGTCGCGGGGGGCCAGGGAGCCGAGGGTCTCGCCGCCGATCGACACGGTGCCGGAGGTCGGGGCGTCGAGCCCGCCGGCGACGTTGAGCAGGGTCGACTTGCCCGACCCGCTCGGCCCCATGACGGCGACGAGCTCGCCGGGGTGGATCTCCAGCGAGACGTGGTCGAGGGCGACGACCCGGGTCTCGTCGTGGCCGTGGACGCGGGTGACGTCGGAGATGACGACGTGCGGTGTGCTCATGCTGGGGTCCCCTCCCGTGCGGCCGGCGCGGTGCCGGCGTGGTCGTGCTCGGGGTCGGCGGCGGTGCCGTCGACCGGTGTGCTGCGGTGGTCGCGGGCCTGGCGGTCGCGGGCGTGGCGGGCCAGGACGGACTCGACGTGGTCGAGCCAGCGCACCTCGGCCTCCGCGGCGAAGACGAGGTTCTCGAGGACGAGCAGCCAGGCGAGGCCGTGCTCGGCGTCTCGGGCGCCCTCGGCCGTCCCCTCCGCACGGTCGAGGGCGTCCCGCTTGAGCCGGGTGAGGTCGCGCAGCTGGCGCAGGGTCGAGGTGCGCTGGCTCTGGACGACGCGGTGGACGTCGACGCCCGGGGCGGTCACCGCGAGTGCGAGCTTGATGGTCAGCTCGTCGCGGGGGGTGTTCGTCCGGTCGACGGGGGTGGTCCACCAGGTGCCGAGCTCGGTGTGCCCGGCGGTCGTCAGCCGGTAGGCGATGCGGCCCTCGGCGTCGGCTTCGCCGGTCTGCTCGACGAGCCCGTCGCGGACCAGCCGCTCGAGCGTCGTGTACACCTGCCCGACGTTGAGCGGCCAGGTGCCACCGGTGCGCTCCTCGAAGTCCGAGCGCAGCCGGGCGCCGTAGGAGTCGCCCTCGGCGAGCAGGGCCATGAGCCCCAGGCGGACCGACATCGACGACCTCCGACCCCGGCATGCATACCGGGTATTCCATGCTGACGAAGAGATGTATACCGAGTATGCGCAGGGCGGTCAAGCACCCGCCGGGCACGGTGCCGACCGTCCACGGCGCGGCACCGACCTCTCGCCGACCGGGTGGTGGCGGTCCGGCTCGCCGTCGATGAGGATGGGCGCAGCAGGACCCCCGCCGACGAAGGAGCGCCGATGCTCGTCCCGATGACCGTGTCCGACTTCATCGACCGTGCGAGGACGGTCTACGGCGATCGGGTGGGTGTCGTCGACGAGCCCCAGCAGGTGGCCGACCCGCTGCCCGACCTCACCTACGCCGACGTCGCGGCGCTCGCCGGGCGCCAGGCCGCCCGGCTCGACGAGCTGGGCATCGAGGTCGGCGAGCGGGTGGCGATCGTGTCGCACAACGCCGCCCGGATGCTCGTGTCGTTCTTCGGGTCTGTGGGTCGGGGCGGGTGCTCGTGCCGGTCAACTTCCGGCTGCGCCCGGACGAGGTGCGCTACATCGTCGAGCACTCCGGGGCGCGGGTGCTGCTGGTCGACCCCGAGGTCGACGCCGCGCTGTCGTCGGTGACGGCCGAGCACCGGTTCGTCCTCGGCGACGACGAGGCCATCCTCGCGCCGGAGGGGGCCACGCCGCGGGCCTGGGAGCGCGACGAGAACGCGACGGCGACCATCAACTACACGTCCGGGACGACGGCGCGGCCCAAGGGCGTGCAGATCACCCACCGCAACATCTGGACCAACGCGCTGACCTTCGCGCTGCACGCCGGGGTCACCGACCGTGACGTCTACCTGCACACGCTGCCGATGTTCCACGCCAACGGCTGGGGGATGCCGTTCGCGACGACCGGGCTCGGGGTCAAGCAGGTCGTCCTGCGCAAGGTCGACGGGGCCGAGATCCTGCGGCGGGTCGAGGCGCACGGGGTGACGTTCATGTGCGCGGCGCCGGCGGTCGTCAACGCGGTGCTCGAGGCGGCGCAGTCCTGGGAGGGGGAGGTCCCCGGTCGCGACCGGGTGCGCATCATCGTCGCCGGGGCGCCACCGCCGACGAAGACCGTCGCGCGGGTCGAGGCCGAGCTCGGGTGGGAGTTCATCCAGATCTACGGCCTGACCGAGACCTCACCCCTGCTGACCATCAACCGCACGCGGGCCGAGTGGGACGACCTGTCCACCGAGGAGCGGGCCGACCGGCTCGTGCGGGCGGGGGCGCCGGCGCTCGGGGTGACGCTGTCGCTGTCGCCGGACCACGAGGTGCTGGCCCGCTCGAACGTCGTGCTCGAGGGGTACTGGGAGCAGCCGGAGGAGTCGGAGCGGGCGCTCGAGGACGGCTGGTTCCACACCGGCGACGGCGGGGTCATCGGCGACGACGGCTACCTGACGATCTCGGACCGCAAGAAGGACGTCATCATCACCGGCGGCGAGAACGTGTCGTCGATCGAGGTCGAGGACGTGATCTTCAGCCACCCCGCGGTCACCGAGGTCGCGGTCATCGGGGTGCCGGACGAGAAGTGGGGCGAGACCATCAAGGCGCTCGTCGTGCTCGCGCCGGGGGAGTCGGTGTCGGAGGCCGAGCTCGTCGCGTGGTGCAAGGAGCGCGCCGCCGGGTACAAGGCGCCGACGTCGGTGGAGTTCCGCGACGAGCTGGCGCGCACGGCCACGGGCAAGCTGCAGAAGTTCAAGCTGCGCGCGCCGTACTGGGAGGGCCGCGACCGCCAGGTCAACTGATGGCCCGGCCCCGTGCGATCTGCGCGGGTCCGTGTGCGACCGCGCCCGGACCCGCGCAGGTCGCACGGACCCGGGGGTGGGCGCTCGCTCAGTGGGCGAGCACCTGCGCCACCAGCGCCAGCGCCGCCGGCAGGGCCTGGACGACCAGGATCCGCTTGTTCGACGTCGCGGCGCCGAACACCCCGGCGACCACCACGCAGCCCAGCGTGAAGAGCGCGAACGCGTACCGGTGGTCCTGCGGCCCGACGAGCGCCAGCGCGATCCCCGCGACGAGGAAGCCGTTGTACAGCCCCTGGTTCGCGGCGAGCACGGTGGTCTGCTTCGCGAGCTGTGGCGTCGTGCCGAAGGTCGCCCGCCCGCGCGGGGTGTCCCACAGGGCCATCTCGAGGACGACGATGTAGACGTGGATCAGCCCGACGAGGGCGGTCAGGACGGTCGCGGCGACGCTCATCCGCGATGTCTACCGCACCCCCGCCCGTGGGCGCAGCCCCTCGTCCACCGACGACAGCCGGCGGGCCTGCGTCGTGGTGGCGTCCGTGGCGCCCGACCGGGGGTGATCACCCCCAGTTCGGCGCCACCAGCGCCACCACCGGCGGCCCCACTGCCGGCACCACCGCCCCCGGCCCGGTCAGCCGACGGTGAGCAGGATCTTGCCGATGTGGCCGCTCTCCTCGAGCTCCCGGTGGGCGTCGGCGGCCGACCCGAGCGGGTGCCGCGAGTGCACGACCGGCCGCACCACCCCGTCCTCGACGAGCGGCCACACGTGCTCGCGGACGGCGGCCACGATCGCCGCCTTCTCCCCGGCCGGCCGGGCCCGCAGCGACGTCGCGATGACCGCGCCCCGCTTGGCGAGCAGCGCCCCGAGGTCGAGCTCGCCGACCCGGCCGCCCTGCATCCCGATGACGACGAGCCGCCCGTTGACCGCGAGCACGTCGACGTTGCGGCCGAGGTACTTCGCGCCCATGTTGTCGAGCACGACGTCGGCGCCGTGCCCGCCCGTGGCCTCGCGCACCCGCTCGACGAAGTCCTCCTCCCGGTAGTTCACGAGGACGTCGGCCCCGAGCGCGCGGCACGCCTCGAGCTTCTCGGCCGACCCCGCCGTCACCGCCACCGTCGCGCCCACGGCCTTGGCCAGCTGGACGGCCATCGTCCCGATGCCGGAGGACC
Source organism: Phycicoccus sp. HDW14 (assembly GCF_011383005.1). Classification (GTDB taxonomy): domain Bacteria; phylum Actinomycetota; class Actinomycetes; order Actinomycetales; family Dermatophilaceae; genus Phycicoccus. Next base: position 3,689,035 of record NZ_CP049935.1, read on the forward strand.
CGCCGTGCACGAGCAGGACCTCGCCCGGCTGGAGGTTCGCCGTGAGGAAGACGTTCGACCACACGGTGCAGACCACCTCGGGCAGCGCGGCGGCGTCGACGAGCGACACCCCCGACGGCACCGGCAGCAGCTGCGCGGCTGGGACCCGCACGAGCTCCGCGTACCCGCCGCCGGCGAGCAGCGCGCACACCTCGTCGCCGACCGACCAGCCCTCGACCCCGTCGCCGAGTGCCTCGACGACGCCGCTCACCTCGAGCCCAGGCACCTCGGACTCGCCGGGCGGCGGTGGGTAGAGGCCCTGGCGCTGCATCGAGTCGGCGCGGTTGACGCCGGCCGCCGCCACGCGCACCAGCACCTCACCGGCGCGCGGCTCGGGCGCCTCGACGTCGGAGAGGACGAGGGCCTCGGGCCCCCCGGGGGCAGGGACGGTGATCGCCTTCATCCCCCGAGGCTAGGCGACCTCAGCGGGCCCGCCCCACCCGGGAGGCCACCGTCGCCGCCGTCTGCCGCACGGCGTGCACGAGCCGGCCGCGCTCCTCGTCGTCGACGTCGGACTGCGGGTACGTGACGGCCACGGCCGCCACCGGGTAGTCGTTGGCGTCGAGCACCGCGACCGCGACCGAGCCGAGTCCCGGTGTCACGAGGCCGTCCTCGACCGCGTGCCCGCGCTGGCGCACGGCCTGGAGCCACGAGCGCAGCTGGGTCGTCGACGTCGGCCCGCGCCCGTCACGGTGCACGAGCGCCGCCCGGTCGGGGAACAGCGCGCGCACCTGCGCGGCCGGCAGGGCGGCGAGCATCGCCAGCCCGGTCGCGGTCAACGGAGCCGGCAGCCGGACCCCGACGTCGGTGACGAGCGGCGGCCGCCGCGGGGCGCGCTGCTCGACGACGTAGAGCACGTCGGCACCGTGGAGCACCGCGAGGTGCGCGTTCTGCCCGCAGGCGTCGACGAGGCGGTCCATCGGCCCGCGGGCCATCCGCGAGAGCGGCGCCTGCCGCTGGTAGGCCGAGCCCAGCTCGTAGGACGCGAGCCCGAGGCCGTAGCGCCGCTCCTCGGGGAGGTGGCGCACGTAGCCGCGCTCCACGAGCACGGCGAGCAGGTGGTAGACGCTCGAGCGCGGCAGCCCGAGGTCGCGGGCGATGGCGGCGGCGGGCACCGGCTCGCCGTGCCGGGCGATGAGGCCGAGGACGTCGAGGGCGTGCGCGGCCGCGGGGGCGTTGGCCATCGCGTCAGCCGGTCCACTCGTAGAGCCGCTCGGGGCGCCCCGTGGAGCCGTAGCGCAGCCGCACGACCGCCTCGTCCCGCGACGCGAAGTGCTCGAGGTAGCGGCGGGCGCTGACCCGCGAGACGCCGATGACCTCGGCGACGTCGGTGGCCGACAACGGACCCGATGCTTCGCGCAGCGCCGACTGCACGAGGCGCGCGGTCTCCGGGCTGAGGCCCTTCGGCACCGACGCCGACCCGCCGCGGGTGGCGTTGCGGGAGAGGGCGCGGTCGATGTCGGACTGGTCGGACACCTCGGCCCGGGCCAGGACCGCCCGCTGGGCCTCGTAGCGGCGCAGGCGGTCCTCGAGGTCGGCGAACCCGAACGGCTTGAGGAGGTAGTCGGTGACCCCGAGCCGGATGGCCGCGCGCACCGCGTCGCCCTCCTTGGCGGCCGTGATGACGATGGCGTCGCACGGATGGGAGCCCGCGTGCACGTCGGCGAGCAGGTCGAGCCCGAAGCGGTCGGGGAGGTACAGGTCGAGGAGCAGCAGGTCGGGGGCGAGCTCCTCGACGGCCACCAGGGCCTCCGCGCCGGAGTGCGCCACCCCGACGACCTCGAAACCCGGCACGCGCTGCACGAAGCCGACGTGGATGCGGGCCACCCGGAAGTCGTCGTCGACGACGAGCACGCGGATCACGAGCGGACCTCCACTGCCGGGACGGCGGGGGCGCGGTCCCCGGCGCGCCCCCGGACGCGGGTCCCGGTGCGGGGGACTGGGGGTCGACGAAGGTCGACACCCCGAGGCGCGCGGTGAAGCGGGTCGTGCCCTCGAGCCGCTCGACGTCGATCTCGCCGCCGCGCCGCCGGCAGACCAGCCGGGTCAGGGCCAGGCCGACCCCGTGTTCCAGCGGGTCGACCCGCTTGGTCGTCACGCCGTGCTCGAAGAGGCTCTCCCGCAGCTCGTCCGGCACGCCGGGCCCCGAGTCGTCGACGACGATCTCGACGGTGCTCGCGTCCTGCCGGATCCGGATCCGCACGGACGGCGGTGTCGCAGAACCCTTCGGCGCGTGGTCGAAGGCGTTGTCGACGAGGTTGCCGAGGACCGTCGCGACGTCGGCCGCGTCGTGGGCCTCGAGCCGCTCGAGGCGGGAGTCGTCGGCGATGGTGAGGTCGATGCGCCGCTCGTTGGCGGTCGCGGCCTTGGCCATGAGCAGGGCCGCGATGGTGGGGTCGGCGACCAGGGTGGTGACGACGAGGTCGAGCGCGGTGCGCTGCTCGCTCAGGGCGTCGACGTAGCGGACCACCTCGTCGAGCTCGCCGATCTGGATGAGGCCGCTGATCGTGTGCAGCTGGTTGGCGAACTCGTGTGCCTGCGAACGCAGCACGTGCGCCGTCGACCGGAACGACCCGATCTCGCGCTCGAGGTCGGCCATCTCCGTGCGGTCGCGCATCGTCGTGACCGTGCCGAGCACGCGGTCGCCGCTGACCACCCGCATCGTGCTCATGACGAGCACCCTCCCACGGCGGATGACGACCTCGTCGCGCGCCGCGGTGACGTGGTCGCCGGGAGCGAGGTCCGTGCGGTCGCGGGGGTTCTCGCCGACGAGCACCTCGCGCAGCCGGCCCTCGATGCGCAGGTCGGCCACCGACGTGCCGACGGCGTGCTCGGGCAGGTCGAGCAGCCGCCGCGCGACCTCGTTGACGAGGGTGATGCGGTGCTGCGGGTCGAGGGCGATGACCCCCTCGGCGATGCCGCGCAGCATCGCCTCCCGGTGCTCGGCGAGGCCGGCGATCTCGCGCGGCTCGAGCCCGCGGGTCTGGCGCTTGATCCGCCGCGAGAGCAGCCACGAGCCGCCCAGCCCGACGACGAGGGCGATGCCGAGGTAGGTGAGCAGGTAGGAGCTGGTGCCCTGCAGCCGTTCCCACGTGGACGGCCGGGCCTCGGTGACCATCACGGTGCCGAGCAGCTCGCCCGCCCGGGTGGGGTGGCCGGGTCCTTGTCGTCGTCGTCGCCACCGAGCACCGGCACCTGCGAGGCGAGGTACTCGCGCCCGTCGAGGGTCAGGGTCCCCGACCAGCTGCCACCGCGTGCGACCCGCGGGTCGCCGAGGGGAGGGGCCGCTCCTCGAGGGAGGGGTCGGTCGAGACCCGGACGTCGAGGTCGGGCTCCGCGAAGGTCACCGACGTGATGTTGGCCTGGGCGACGAGGCCGAGGGCGAGGGTCGCGAGCCCGGTGCGGCTCTCCGGCTGGTCGAGGTTGGCGCGCACGAGCGGGTTGGTGGCCAGCTGCTCGCCGAGGGCCGAGACCCGCCGGCCCTCCACGCGCTCGAAAGTGGCGTCGGACTGGGCGAGCGAGACGGCGGCGACGGCGAGCAGGACGACGCCGATGATGGCGAGCTGCAGCGCGAAGAGCTGCCCGGCGAGGGTCGCCCGGCGTCGTCGGCGCGTGACCACTATGTACTCAACCTCCGTTGCGGACAGAAGCGCGACAGGCTTCGGGTCGGTCGCCCACGATCATCGCGTTCCACTCCACCACAGGAAAGGGATCTCGACGATGAGACTCCACCGCATCGCGCTCGGCGCGCTCGTCGCGGCCACGCTGGCCCTCACCGGCTGCGGCGCCACGAAGGACCAGGGCAGCGGGGGTGCGTCCTCCTCCGGTGGTGGCGCCCCGGCGACCGGCCTCCAGTACATGGTCCCGAACAGCCCGGGCGGCGGGTACGACACGACCGCCCGCACGGCGGCCCAGGTGATGGAGAAGGAGAAGATCACCGGCAGCGTGCAGGTCTTCAACCTCCCGGGTGCCGGCGGCACCGTCGGCCTCCAGCGCGTCGTCAACGAGAAGGGCAACGGCAAGCTCGCCATGCAGATGGGGCTCGGCGTCGTCGGCGCCGCGTACACCCAGAAGTCGCAGGCCAAGCTGTCGGAGACCACCCCGATCGCCAAGCTCATCGAGGAGGCCGGCGCGATCGTCGTGCCCAAGGACTCCCCGTACCAGGACATCACCGCCCTCGTCGCGGCGTGGAAGGCGGACCCCAAGGGCCTCGCGGTCGGCGGCGGGTCCTCGCCCGGCGGCCCCGACCACCTCCTGCCGATGCAGCTCGCGCAGGCGGCCGGCATCGACCCCAAGACGGTCAGCTACGTCTCCTACGACGGCGGCGGCGAGCTGCTCCCGGCCATCCTCGGCAAGAAGATCGCCTTCGGCGCCAGCGGCTTCGGCGAGTTCCTCGACCAGGTCGAGGCCGGCGACGTCCGCATCCTCGCCGTGACGAGCGCCGAGCGCGTGGCCGCCCTGCCCGATGTCCCGACGCTCAAGGAGAGCGGCATCGACCTCGAGTTCACCAACTGGCGCGGCGTCGTCGCCCCGCCCGGGCTCTCCGACGCCGACAAGGCCGTCTGGGTCGACGCCTTCACGAAGATGCACGCCTCCGCCGCGTGGAAGGCCGAGCTCGAGAAGCGCGGCTGGGTCGACGCCTTCGAGACGGGCGACGAGTTCGGCAGCTTCCTCACCGCGCAGGACGCCGAGGTCGCGAAGATCCTCCAGACCCTCGGCCTGGCCTGACGTGAGCACCGAGGCCACCACCGCCCCGGAGGGCACCACGCCCTCCGGGGCCGGCCCTCTCGGCCGGGTCCGGGACCGCGCGCAGCTCGGGCTGTGCGCGGCCCTGGCCGTGGTCGGGGTCGTCGTCCTCGTCGACGCGAGCCGTCTCGGCGCCGTCACGAGCAGCAACGACCCGGTCGGACCGAAGGCGATGCCCTTCCTCGTGGGCGGGGGCCTGCTCGTCGTCGCCGTCCTCTACGCGGTCGACGTCCTGCGCGGCGGGGTCGGCGAGGCCGAGACCGGAGAGGACGTCGAGCTCGGCCAGCGCGCCGACTGGAAGACCGTCGGGATGCTCGCCGGCGCCTTCCTCCTCAACGCCGTCCTCATCGAGCCGCTCGGCTGGGTCATCAGCGGTGCGCTGCTGTTCTTCCTCGCGGCCTTCGCGCTCGGCAACCGCCACCACGTGCGCGGTCTCGCGATCGGGATCGCCCTCTCGCTCACCACCTTCTACGCGTTCGCCATCGGGCTCGGGGTCAACCTGCCCGCCGGCGTGCTCCAGGGGATCCTCTGATGGACAACCTCAACGCCCTGCTCGGCGGCTTCGCCGACGTCATCACGCCGATGAACCTGCTCATCGCGCTGCTCGGGGTCACCGTCGGCACCGCCGTCGGCGTCCTGCCCGGCATCGGCCCCGCGATGACCGTCGCGCTGCTCCTGCCGATCACCTACGGCCTGCCGGTCGAGCAGTCGCTCATCCTCTTCGGCGGCATCTTCTACGGCGGGATGTACGGGGGCTCGACGACCTCGATCCTCCTCAACACCCCCGGCGAGTCCGCCTCGGTCGTCACCGCCCTCGAGGGCAACAAGATGGCCAAGGCCGGGCGGGCCGCCCAGGCCCTCGCGACCTCGGCGATCGGCTCGTTCGTCGCCGGCACGATCGCCACGGCGCTCATCGTGCTCGTCATGCCCCAGGTCGTCTCCTTCGCGATCACCCTCGGGCCGCCGGAGTTCCTCGCGATCATCCTCGTCGCCTTCGTGGGCACCGCCGCGATCCTCGGGTCCTCCCGGGTCCGCGGCTTCGCGGCCCTGCTCGTCGGGCTCGCGCTCGGCCTGGTCGGCACCGACTTCGTCACCGGTCAGCAGCGGCTCACCTTCGGCAGCCCGTTCCTCGCCGACAACATCGACGTGGTCGTCATCGCGGTCGGCATCTTCGCGGTCGGCGAGGGGCTCTGGGTCGCGGCGCACCTGCGCCGCAAGGCCGCCACGGTCATCCCCGTCGGTCGCCCGTGGATGTCGAAGGAGGACTGGGGGCGGTCGTGGAAGCCGTGGCTGCGCGGCACCGCGCTGGGCTTCCCGTTCGGGGCCATCCCCGCCGGCGGCGCCGAGATCCCGACGTTCCTCTCGTACCTCACCGAGCGGAAGCTGACCAAGCACCCCGAGGAGTTCGGCAAGGGCGCCATCGAGGGCGTCGCCGGCCCGGAGGCCGCGAACAACGCCTCCGCGGCGGGGACGATGGTGCCGCTGCTGGCCCTCGGCCTCCCGACCAACGCGACGGCGGCGATCATCATCGCCGCGATCTCGTCCTACGGCATCGAGCCCGGCCCGCTCCTGCTCACCAAGGAGCCCGACCTCGTCTGGATGCTCATCGCCAGCCTGTTCATCGGCAACTTCTTCCTCCTCGTGCTCAACCTCCCGCTGGCGCCGACGTGGGCCAGGCTGCTGCGCATCCCGCGGCCCTACCTCTACGCGGGGATCCTCTTCTTCGCGTCGATGGGTGCCTACGCGACCAACGCCCAGCCGTTCGACCTGTTCCTGCTCCTCGGCCTCGGCGCCGTCGGCTTCGCGATGCGCCGCTTCGGGCTCCCGGTGCTGCCGCTCATCGTCGGCGCCATCCTCGGCCCGCTCGTCGAGCGCAAGGGCCGCCAGGCGCTGCAGCTGACCGGCGGCGAGGTCTCCGGCCTCATCGGCGGGCCGGTGGCCTGGGTCTGCTACGCCTTCATCCTGGCCGTCCTCCTGTGGCCGCTCGTGTCCCGGCTGCGCGGTCGGGGCCGCGGGGGCGACGACGGGCCGGACGACGACGGCACCTCGCATCCCCCGGCGTCCCCCTCGCCGGTGTCGCCCAGTGGCAAGGACCCTCGGCATGACCGTTCTCGTGGGCTACGTCCCGAACCCGTTGGGGGAGGCCACCCTCCGCGCCGGAGTCGAGGAGTCGCGCCGCCGCGCCGAGCCGCTCGTCGTGCTCAACATGGCGCGCGACGACGTCCTCGTGGACGCCCGGCGGGCCGGGTCGTCCGACCTCGCGCGGGTCGAGCGTGACGTGCGCGAGCTGGGGGTCGAGGTCGAGGTCGTCCAGGTCGAGGAGGGCAGCGACCCCGCCGACGTCATCGTGTCCGAGGCCTCGTCCCGGGGCGCGTCGGTCGTCGTCATCGGTCTGCGCCACCGCACCGCGGTCGGCAAGCTGATCATGGGCTCGGTGGCCCAGCGCATCCTCCTCGACGCGCGCTGCCCCGTGCTGGCCGTCAAGGAGGACGAGGCATGAGCGCCGAGGACTTCACGACCGCCGACCTCTACGACGAGCACGGTGACGCGCTCCAGTCGTGCTCCGTGCAGCTGCGGCGGTACGGCGGGGTGGCGCGCTTCACCGGGCCGGTCAGCACGGTGCGCTGCCACCGTGACAACGCGCTCGTCAAGGCCGCGCTCGCCGAGCCGGGGGAGGGCCGGGTGCTCGTCGTCGACGGCGGCGGCTCGCTCGAGTCGGCGCTCATGGGCGACCTCATCGCCGGCTCCGCGGTGGCGCAGGGCTGGGCGGGCGTGGTCATCCACGGGACGGTGCGCGACGTCGTGGCGCTGGGCGGCCTGCCGCTCGGGGTGCTCGCGCTCGGGTCGAACCCGCGCAAGTCCGCGAAGGACGGTGTGGGGTCGCGCGACGAGCCGGTCGGCTTCGGGGCGTGGAGTTCGTGCCCGGGGCCACGCTCTGGGCCGACGAGGACGGGGTGCTCGTCACCCGCCCCTGACGCTGCCGGGGCCTCCCACCCGTCGAAGGTACAGAACACGCCGTGTGCGCCCGTGCGCATGCGGCGTGTTCTGTACCTTCGACGGGGTTCCGGAGGGGATGGCCCGCGGTCGGCGGTCAGTCGCCGGCCTGCTCGTCGAGGCGTTCGAGGATGCGCCGCAGGCTCGCGCGGTCGCGCTCCGGCAGGCGCCCGAAGTAGGCCTCGGCACCGGTGCGTCGTGCCGCGTCGACCTCGTCGACCAGCCGGCGCCCCTCCTCGGTCAGGCCGACGACCTGGGCCCGCCGGTCGGTGGGGTCGGGGGAGCGACGCACCAGCCGGCGGTCCTCGAGGGCGTCGACGACGTCGGTGACCGAGCGCGGGGCGACGCGCAGGTGCTGGGCCAGCTCGCCGAGGCGCATCGTGCCGTGGTGGGCGACGACGCGCAGCGCCCGCGCGTGGTGGGGCGCGAGGTCGTAGGGCTCGTAGGCCGTCATCCCGGTGCGGCGCAGGTCGCGGGCGACGCGCATCACGAGGTCGCCGAGGTCGAGGTCGGCGGCGGGGGTGTCGTCGCGGGGGTGCACGGAGGGAATGCTACCGGCGAGTGGTGCGTTTGCCTCATTGTGAGGTAACCTCACTAAAACGTCCACCGGAAGGAGGGGTGCCCGTGACAGCGGCCCCGCCCCAGACCCCCGTCCGCCCCCAGTCCACCCCGCCCGCCCTCGGCCCCACCCCCGGCGGCGCCGCCCACGGCGGGTCCGCCCACGGCGGCGGTCGCGGCGGTCGCGGCGGTGCGATGACCGTCGACCCACGCGACCGCGCCCGGCTCGAGGAGTCGCCCGTCAGCCTCGCCCGGGTGGTCGCGCTCTTCCGTCCGCACCGCGCCCGCATCTCCGTCGTCGTGGCGATCATCGTCGTCACGAGCATCGTCGGTCTCGCCCAGCCCTTCCTCGTCCGCGAGGTCGTCGACGTCGCGCTGCCGCAGCGGGACGTGCGCCTCCTCGTGCTCGCCGTCGCCGCGATGGTCGCCGTCGCGGCCGTCACCCAGCTGCTCGGCGTCGTCCAGACCTGGCTCTCGACCCAGGTCGGCCAGCGGGTCATGCACGGCCTGCGCACCGACGTCTTCACCCACCTCCAGCGCCAGTCGCTCGGCTTCTTCACGCGCACCCGTGGCGGCGAGGTCCAGTCGCGCCTCGTCAACGACGTGGGCGGGATGCAGGGCGTCGTCACCTCGACGGCGACCTCCATCGCCTCGAACGTCACGACGGCCGTCGCCACCGCCGTTGCGATGGTCGCCCTGTCCTGGCGGCTATCGCTCCTCTCGCTCATCGTGGTGCCGCCCGCGCTGTGGCTGACCCGTCGGGTCGCCCTCCTGCGTCGCGAGGTCACCACGCAGCAGCAGCGCCGGCTCGCCGACCTCAACGCGCAGATCGAGGAGGGGCTGTCGGTCAGCGGCGTCCGTCTCGCCAAGACCCTCGGCACCGGCCGCGTTGCGGCGGAACGTTTCTCGTCGACCTCCGAGGACCTCGTGGGACTCGAGCTGCGCTCGCAGCTGGCCGGTCGCTGGCGGATGGCGACGATGCAGATCGTCTTCTCCGTCATCCCCGCGCTCGTGTACCTGGCGGCCGGGCTGCCGGCGACGTCCGGCGCGATGACCATCGGCACGCTCGTCGCCTTCACCGCGCTGCAGGGCGGCATCTTCCGGCCGCTCATGGGGCTGCTCAACGTCGGCGTCCAGTGGGTCACCTCGATGGCCCTGTTCTCGCGGGTCTTCGAGTACCTCGACCTCGTGCCCGAGGTGCCGGCGCCCACCCGTCCGGTGGCCCTGGACGCCTCACGGGTGTCCGGCCACGTCCGGCTCGACGACGTGAGCGTGCGCTACCCCGGGTCGGACCGGGACGCCGTCTCCGGCGTGAGCCTCGACGTGCCGGCCGGCTCGACGCTGGCCCTCGTCGGGGCGACGGGGTCGGGGAAGTCGACGCTCGCCGGCCTGCTGGCCCGCCTCCACGACCCCGACTCCGGACGCGTCACGGTCGACGGCGTCGACGTGCGCGACCTCGACCCCGAGGTGCTCGCCTCCGTCGTCGGCACGGTGTCGCAGGAGAGCTACCTCGTGCACGCGTCGGTGCGCGACAACCTGCTGCTCGCCCGGCCCGAGGCCACCGAGGCCGAGCTGTGGCGGGCCCTGGGTGCCGCCCAGGTGGCCGACCTCGTCGCCTCGCTGCCCGACGGGCTCGACACGGTCGTCGGAGCACGGGGGCACCGGTTCAGCGGCGGCGAGCAGCAGCGGCTCGCGGTGGCGCGCACCATCCTGCGTGACCCGCCCGTGCTCGTCCTCGACGAGGCGACGTCCGCCCTCGACACCGCCACCGAGCGGGCGCTCCAGACCGCGCTCGACGAGCTGGCCCGCGGGCGGACGACCGTCACCATCGCGCACCGGCTCTCGACCGTGCGGCGGGCCGACCGCATCGCGGTGCTCGAGGCCGGACGGGTCGTCGAGTCCGGCACGCACGAGGAGCTGCTCGCGCTCGGCGGCCGGTACGCCGGCCTCGTCGCGGCCGCCGAGGGCACCCCGGTCCCGGTCTGACGCCCCGCCCCTTCCGGCATTGCTCGAGAAAGTGCCGGTCTCGGGTGCGAGACACGATGGGGGCGGCGCCGCTGGTCACGCCGCTCCGTCGGCCCTCCAATGGATGGATGACCGCTGCCGCCGCCCCCACCCCGACCGTCGTCGTCGGCGCCGGACCGCTGACCGTCGAGGACGTCGTCGCCGTCGCCCGCCACGACGCCCCCGTGCACCTCGACGACGCCGCGCTCGCCGAGGTCCGCCGCACCCGCGAGATCATCCGCGGCTTGGCGGGCGAGACCCGCCCGCACTACGGCGTCTCGACCGGCTTCGGCGCCCTGGCCACCCGCCACATCCCCGTCGACCTCCGACACCGGTTGCAGCGCAGCCTCATCCGCAGCCACGCCGCCGGGTCCGGCCCGGAGGTCGAGCGCGAGGTCGTCCGCGCCCTCATGCTCTTGCGCATCGCGACCCTGGCCACCGGCCGTACGGGCATCCGCGAGGAGACCCTCCGCACGTACGCCGGGATGCTCGACGCAGGCATCACGCCCGTCGTCCACGAGTACGGCTCGCTCGGCTGCTCCGGCGACCTCGCGCCCCTCTCGCACTGCGCGCTGGCCCTCATGGGCGAAGGCGAGGTTCGCGACGCGGACGGCACCCGGATGCCCGCCGCCGACGCCCTCGCCGCCGCCGGGCTCACCCCCGTCGAGCTCGAGGAGAAGGAGGGCCTGGCCCTCGTCAACGGCACCGACGGCATGCTCGGGATGCTCTGCCTCGCGCTGCACGACCTGCGCGAGCTGCTCGTCGTCGCCGACGTCTCGGCCGCGATGAGCGTCGAGGGCCTGCTCGGCACCGACGACGTCTTCGCCGCCGACCTGCACACGCTCCGCCCGCAGCCGGGGCAGGCCGTCAGTGCCGCGAACATCCGGAAGGTGATGGCGCACAGCCCGATCCGCGAGTCGCACCGCACCGAGGAGTGCACCCGCGTCCAGGACGCCTACTCGCTGCGCTGCGCCCCCCAGGTGGCCGGCGGCGCCCGTGACACCGTCGAGCACGCGGCCCGGGTCGCCGGGTTCGAGCTGGCGAGCGCCGTCGACAACCCCGTCGTCACCCCCGACGGCCGCGTCGAGTCCAACGGCAACTTCCACGGCGCACCGGTCGCCTACGTCCTCGACTTCCTGGCCATCGTCGCGGCCGACGTCGCCTCGATGTCCGAGCGCCGTACCGACCGCTTCCTCGACGTCTCGCGCAGCAACGGCCTGCCCCCGTTCCTCGCCGACGACCCCGGCGTCGACAGCGGCCACATGATCGCCCAGTACACGCAGGCCGCCATCGTCTCCGAGATGAAGCGCCTCGCCGCCCCGGCATCCGTCGACTCCATCCCGAGCAGCGCGATGCAGGAGGACCACGTCTCGATGGGCTGGTCCGCCGCCCGGAAGCTGCGCCGCTCGGTCGACGGCCTCGCCCGGGTGCTCGCCGTCGAGGTCCTCACCGCGGCCCGGGGACTGCAGCTGCGCGCCCCGCTGGCCCCCGCCCCGGCCAGCGGCGCCGTCGTCGAGGCCCTCACCAGCGCCGGTGCCGGTTCGCCCGGCCCCGACCGCTTCCTCGCCCCCGAGATCGAGGTCGCCCACCGCCTCGTCACCGACGGCACGGTGCGCCGCGTCGTCGAGCAGCACACCGGCCCCCTCGCCTGACCCGACCCACCCCGCACGCCCGACCCGCACGCCCGACCCGCACGCCCGACCCGAAGGAGCACGACATGGACGGCGCCCGCCCGGTCCGCAGCCCCCGCGGCACCACCCTCACCGCCCGCCAGTGGAGCACCGAGGCCCCGCTGCGGATGCTGATGAACAACCTCGACCCCGAGGTCGCCGAGCGCCCCGACGACCTCGTCGTCTACGGCGGCACCGGACGCGCGGCCCGCGACTGGCGCTCCTTCGACGCGATGGTCCGCACCCTCACCACCCTCAAGGCCGACGAGACCATGCTCGTGCAGAGCGGCCGCCCGGTGGGGGTGATGCAGACCCACGAGTGGGCGCCGCGGGTGCTCATCGCCAACTCCAACCTCGTCGGCGACTGGGCCACCTGGCCCGAGTTCCGCCGGCTCGAGCACCTCGGGCTGACGATGTACGGCCAGATGACGGCCGGCTCGTGGATCTACATCGGCACCCAGGGCATCGTCCAGGGCACCTACGAGACCTTCGCCGCGGTGGCCGAGAAGCGCTTCGGCGGAACGCTCGCCGGCACGCTGACCCTCACCGGGGGCTGCGGCGGGATGGGCGGCGCGCAGCCGCTGGCCGTCACGATGAACGAGGGCGTCTGCCTCGTCGTCGACGTCGACCCCGCCCGCCTGCACCGCCGGGTCGAGCACCGCTACCTCGACGAGGTAGCCGACAGCCTCGACCACGCCGTCGAGATCGCCCTGCGCGCCAAGGACGAGCGCCGCGCCTGGTCGGTCGGCGTCGTCGGCAACGCCGCGGAGGTCTTCCCCGAGCTGCTGCGCCGCGGCGTCCCCATCGACGTCGTCACCGACCAGACGAGCGCCCACGACCCGCTGAGCTACCTGCCCGAGGGCATCTCGGTCGAGGAGTGGGCCGAGTACGCCGAGAAGAAGCCCGAGGAGTTCACCGACCGGGCCCGCGCCTCGATGGCCAGGCACGTGCAGGCGATGGTCGACTTCATGGACGCCGGCGCCGAGGTCTTCGACTACGGCAACTCGATCCGCGACGAGGCCCGTCAGGGTGGCTGCGAGCGGGCGTTCGACTTCCCGGGCTTCGTGCCCGCCTACATCCGGCCTCTGTTCTGCGAGGGCAAGGGCCCGTTCCGCTGGGCGGCGCTCTCGGGCGACCCGAAGGACATCGCCGCCACCGACCGCGCCGTGCTCGACCTCTTCCCCGAGAACGAGAAGCTGCACAAGTGGATCCGCGGCGCCCAGGAGCGGATCGCGTTCCAGGGGCTGCCGGCCCGCATCTGCTGGCTCGGGCAGGGCGAGCGTGACAAGGCCGGCCTGGCCTTCAACGACCTCGTGCGCACCGGTGCGGTGAGTGCGCCGATCGTCATCGGCCGCGACCACCTCGACACCGGCTCGGTGGCCAGCCCGTACCGCGAGACCGAGTCGATGCTCGACGGCTCCGACGCGATCGCCGACTGGCCGCTGCTCAACGCGCTGGTCAACACGTCCTCGGGCGCCAGCTGGGTGTCGATCCACCACGGCGGCGGTGTGGGCATCGGCCGGTCCCTCCACGCCGGGCAGGTCAGCCTCGCCGACGGCACCGACCTCGCGGCGCAGAAGCTCGAGCGGGTCCTCACCAACGACCCGGCGATGGGCGTCATCCGCCACGTCGACGCCGGCTACGACATCGCCGAGCGCACCGCGGCCGAGCAGGGCGTCCGCATCCCGATGCGCGAGTCCTGACCCCGGCCGACCTCCTCCTCCCGCTCTTCTCCCGACATATTGCCCAGAACCCACCGCCGAGGCGCCTTTCCGGGCCCCGCGAGGTGGGTTCTGGGCAATAAGTCGGGTCTGGAGGGGGGCGGGTCAGCGAGGGTGACGGGGTCGGTGACGTCGCCGACCTCGGCCTCGAGGACGGCGACGAGCGCGTCGGCCCCGACCGTCGCCGCGACACCGTGCGCACCTGCGCCGATCGACACCGTGCGCCCGGTCAGGGTCGCGTCCGCGACGACGGGCAGCGCCCGCAGCGACCCGAACGGCGTGATGGTGCCGCGCTCGTAGCCGGTGACCTCCCGGGCGGTCTCGGCGTCGGGCATCGAGACCCGGTTGACGCCGAGGTGGGCGCGCAGCTTGGGCCAGGAGATCTCGCGGTCCCCGGGCACGAGGACGAAGAGGTGGTCGTCCTCGGCGCGGCGCACGACGAGGGTCTTGACGATGCCCGACGGCTCGACGCCCCGCAGCCGGGCGGCCTCCTCGAGCGAGCCGACCCGTCCGTGGCTCGTGATCTCGTAGGCCATCCCGGAGGCGGCGAGGGCCTTCCGGGCGCGGTCGGCTCCGTCGTCCATCCGGCCAGCGTAGATCGTCGACCGAGAGCCGCCCGGTCGCTGACCGCGCGTCGACCACTCCTCGACCGCTCACCGACCGTCGGACCCGCCTCGTCTCCCCCGCGAGACAATCGCTCGTCCCTCCGACCCCGTGACCGCCCCTGACTTGGTCCAATGGTCGACATGTCCAGCAGGCAGGCACCCGATGGGGCGACCGTGGCCTTCCGGAGGATGTGGCGTGACCTCGAGTCCGTGGGGCTCGACGCCACCACGGGGGGTTATCGCCGCTATGCCTGGACGCGGACCGACCACGACCTGCGCGAGTGGTTCGCCGGCGAGTGCGCCGCGCGCGGGCTCGACCTCACGTCCGACCTCATGGGCAACCAGTGGGCCTGGTGGGGCGACCCCGACGCCGCGGTCACCGGCGGCGACCCCGGCGTCGTCATCGGATCGCACCTCGACTCGGTGCCCGACGGCGGCGCCTTCGACGGCCCGCTCGGCGTCGTCAGCTCGCTGGCCGCCCTCGACGCCCTGCGCGAGAGCGGCTTCCGGCCGAGCCGTCCCATCGGCATCGTGAACTTCGGCGACGAGGAGGGGCCCGGTTCGGGGTCGCCTGCGCCGGCTCGCGCGTCATCACCGGCGCGATGTCCGCCGACCGGGCGCGCGCCCTCAAGGACCTCGACGGCGTGACGATGGCCGAGGCGATCGAGCGCGCCGGGGGTACCCCCGCCCACCTCGGCCGCGACGACGCCACGGTCCGACGCATCGGCGCGTTCGTCGAGCTGCACGTCGAGCAGGGCCGCGCCCTCGACCGGCTGGGCCACGCGGTGGGGGTCGGCAGCGACATCTGGCCGCACGGCCGCTGGCGCATCGACGTGCCGGGGAGGCCAACCACGCCGGCACCACCGCCCTCGACGAGCGGGAGGACGCGATGCTCGGCCTGGCCGCCGCGGTCATCGCGGCCCGGCGGGCGGCCGAGGAGAACGACTGCCTCGCCACCGTCGGCAAGGTCGAGGTCGTGCCCGGCGGCGTCAACGCCATCGCCAGCTGCGCCACCGGCTGGCTCGACGCCCGCGGACGCGACCCCGAGGCCGTGCGCCGGGTCGTCGCCGAGGTGAGCCACGTCGCCGGCGAGTTCGACGCCCTCGTCACCGAGGAGTCCTGGACCCCCACCACCGACTTCGACGCCGCGCTCGTCGCCCGCATCGCCGGCCTGCTCGACGGCGCCCCCGTCATCCCCACCGGAGCCGGCCACGACGCGGGCATCCTCGCCAACGCCGGCGTCCCGACCGCGATGCTGTTCGTGCGCAACCCGACCGGGGTCAGCCACAGCCCCGACGAGTGGGCCTCCGCCGACGACTGTCTCACCGGGGTGGCGGCGCTCGCCGACGTCGTCGCCGAGCTCGCGGGGCCGACCGCTGCATGAGCACGTACTGGTGCGAGCACGCGGTGCTCCCCGGCGGTGCGAGGCGCCACGTCCGGGTCGTCACGGACCGGGGCCGCATCGTCGAGGTCATCGCCGAGAGCGCGATCGAGCCCGGCGACGTCGTCCTCCACGGGCTCGTCCTGCCCGGGCTGGCCAACGCCCACAGCCACGCCTTCCACCGGGCCCTGCGCGGACGCACGCACGGCGAGGAGGGCAACTTCTGGACCTGGCGCGACGGGATGTACGCGCTCGCCGACCACCTCGACCCCGACTCCTACCGTCGCCTGGCGACCGCCGTCTTCGCCGAGATGGTCCTCGCCGGGTACACGGCGGTCGGTGAGTTCCACTACCTCCACCACGGCCCGAGCGGCCGGCCGTACGACGACCCGAACGCGATGGGCGCCGCGCTCGTCGAGGCGGCCGCCGCAGCGGGCATCCGGCTGACCCTCCTCGACACCGTCTACCTCGCGGGCGGCCTCACGGGCTCCGGCCACCTGCCGCTCGACGAGGTGCAGCAGCGCTTCTCCGACGGCTCGGCCGAGGCCTGGATCGAGCGGGTGTCCGGCCTGCGTCCCGGGCTCGGCTGGCGGGTCGGGGCGGCCGTGCACTCGGTGCGGGCGGTGCCCTGCGACGACCTCGCGCTGGTCGGCGACACCGCCCGCCGCGAGCAGTGGCCGCTGCACGCCCACCTCTCCGAGCAGCCGGGGGAGAACCTCGCGTGCGAGGCGTTCTACGGACGCACGCCGGCGCGCGTGCTCGCCGACGAGGGACTGCTCGGCGGGACCACCTCGCTCGTCCACGCCACCCACCTCACTGACGACGACGTCGCCCTGCTCGGCGGTGCCGGCTCGTGCGCGGTGTTCTGCCCGACGACCGAGCGCGACCTCGCCGACGGCATCGGCCCGGCCCGCGCCCTCGCCGAGGCGGGCGCCCGGCTGGCCGTCGGCTCCGACCAGCACGCCGTCGTCGACCCCTTCGAGGAGGTGCGCGGCGTCGAGATGCACGAGCGCCTGGCCAGCCTCGAGCGCGGCCGCTTCTCCCCGTCCGACCTGCTGGCCATCGCCACCCTCGACGGCTACCACTCGCTCGGCTGGCCGGACGGCGGCATCCTCGCGAGCAACCACGTGGCCGACCTCGTCGCCGTGCGCACCGACAGCCCGCGGACGGCCGGGTGCGCGCTCGACCAGGTGCTCTACGCCGCGACCTCGGCCGACGTCACCGACGTCGTCGTCGGCGGCGAGCACGTCGTCAGCGGTGGACAGCACCGCCTCGGTGACGTGGGTCGCCTTCTCGCGGAGTCGATCTCGGCGGTGCGGCGATGACGACCACCGGCCGCGGGACCGGCTCCCGCTCCGGCACCGTCCTCGTCACCGGCATCGGCGAGCTCGTCACCTGCGCCGGGCCCGACGGCGCGACACCGGTGTCGGACCGGTCGTTGCCCGCGGACGCCCGGCTGGGCATCGTGCGCGACGCCGCGGTCCTCGTGGCCGACGGACTGGTCGCCTGGGTCGGCCCGGTAGCGCAGGCCCCGGCGGCCGACCGCGCCCTCGACGTCGGTGGCCGCGCCGTCGTCCCCGGGTTCGTCGACAGCCACAGCCACCTCGTCTTCGCCGGCGACCGCTCCGCCGAGTTCGCCGCCCGGATGGCCGGCACCCCCTACGACGGGGGCGGCATCGGGGTCTCGGTTGCGGCCACCCGCGCCGCGAGCGACGACGAGCTGCGCGCCCTGCTGGCCGCCCGGGTGGCCGAGGCCCGAGGCCTCGGCACGACGACGCTCGAGGTCAAGGGCGGCTACGGCCTGACCGTCGAGGACGAGGCCCGCAGCCTCCGGCTGGCCCGCGAGGTCACCGACGAGACGACCTTCCTCGGTGCCCACGTCGTGCCGCCCGAGGCCCGCGCCGACCGCGATGCCTACCTCGACCTCGTCACCGGCCCGATGCTCGCCGCCTGCGCCCCGCTGGCCCGCTGGGTCGACGTCTTCTGCGAGCCGAACAGCCCGCACGCCTTCACCGGTGACGAGGCCCGCCGGGTGCTCCTGGCCGGCCGCGACGCCGGCCTCGGGCTGCGCGTCCACGGCAACCAGCTGGGCCCGGGTCCCGGGGTGCGGCTGGCCGTCGAGCTCGGTGCGGCCTCGGTCGACCACTGCACCTTCCTCGACGACACCGACGTCGACGACCTCGCATCCGCCGCCGACACCACCGTCGCGACCCTGCTCCCGGGCGTCGAGTTCTCCACCCGGATGCCCTACCCGGACGCGCGGCGGCTGCTCGACGCCGGGGTCTCGGTGGCGCTGGCCTCGGACTGCAACCCGGGCACCTGCAACACCGCCTCGATGCCGTTCGTCGTCGCGCTCGCCGTGCGCGAGCTGCGGATGACCGCGGCCGAGGCGCTCCTGGCCGCGACCGTCGGTGGCGCCCGGGCCCTGCGCCGTGACGACGTGGGCCGGGTCGCGGTGGGGAGCCGGGCCGACCTCGCGGTGCTCGACGCCCCCGGCCACGAGCACCTGGCCTACCGGCCGGGGATGCCGCTCGCCCAGGCCCTCGACCTCGGCTGAGGCGCGACCCGAAAGGCGGGCGGGTCGAGATCCGTCCCGGCGGGCGGCGTTGACTCCGTCCGCGCGCCGGAGGAGCCTCGGAGGATGTCCTCAGAGGCGACCAGCGCGGTCATCGCCGCGTTCGTCGCGCTCGTCGTCGCCGGCGGATCCGCGGTCGTCACGGTCCGAGCGGCCCGTCGCCAGCGCACCCTCGACCTCCTGGTGTCCTCGCTCGACCACATGACAGGGGGGACGCAGCAGCGCGGTGCCGGGTTCGCGGCGCTGACCGCCATCCGGGCCACGGCGACTCCCTCCGAGTGGCGCGGCCTCGAGCCGGCCATCGCCGGACACGTCCAGCGTCAGCTCGTCTACCTCCTCCGGCACGACCGGAAACGCCGCTGGCACGAGGTGGAGAACATGCTGGTGATGGCGGAGGCGCTGCGCGGGAGCACCTTGGGCGAGCACCTGCGCCCGAATGAGTGGGGCCGGCTGGACGCCGCTGCTGCCGTCTGGCTCGACCGTCCGGGGGCCGGACTTCCTCCGGGAGCGATGAATGCGGTCGAGGCGCTCCGGGACGATGCCGGGCGCCGTTCGCTCGGGTGACCGGACGCCGGCCGAGCGCTCGGGTCAGACCGGCTCGGTGCGGATGTCCTTCGGCAGGTGCCCGGCGGACCGGCGGTAGTACTGCGCGGCCTGGCGCTCGGCGAGCGTGCGGGCGGCACCCACGGCCAGGCCCATCACGGCCGCGTAGGTGAGCGCCTTGACGACGGGGGCGTCGGGGTTCTTCGGGTTGACCTCGTCCTGGCCGGCCTTGGCCCAGACGGTGTCGACGAGCTTGGTGGCGATGATCCCGGCGAGGATGGGCCCGCCGGTCCCGAGGATCTTCCAGGCGAGCTTTCCCATGGGTGCGTCCCTTCGCGGTGCGGCAACGTGTCGAGAGCAGGTCAGGCCACTGCCTACCCGGTCCTGTTCACCCTAACCCGCACGGCGCTATGCTCTGGGGGTCCAACGACAGGGGAGCGCCCAGGCGCTGAGAGTGCGGTCCGCCGCAGACCCTCGAACCTGATCCGGTTAGCACCGGCGAAGGGAGTCGGGAATCTCAGGCGTGCTCCCGCCACGCTCGGCTCCTCGGGGTCCGGGTGCCGGCGGGGTCACGCCTCCCCGAGGTCATCACCGACCACGGGAGAAGCACCATCATGGCCACGACCACCACCGAGGCGCCGGCGACCCGGCGCTCCATCACCGCGACCCGCCCGCTCCTGGGCTGGCGCACCGTCGACATCCTCACCGTCACCTTCCTCGGTGCCGCCTTCGGCATCGTCTTCTGGGGCTGGGCCTTCGCCTACGACCCCCTCGCCAAGGCCGTCTCGCTCGCCTACGTGCCGCTGAGCGGCCTGTTCGCCGGGCCGTGGTTCCTCGCGGCCGTCGTCGGCGGGCTCGTCGTGCGCCGGCCGGGCGCCGCCCTGCTCTGCGAGGTCGTCGCGGCGCTCGTCTCGATGCTGCCCGGCACCCAGTGGGGCGCCACGACGCTCGTCAGCGGCGTCCTCCAGGGCCTCGGCGCCGAGCTGGCCTTCGCCCTCCTCGGCTACCGCTACTACCGGCCGCTCGCGGCCGTCCTCGCCGGGGTCCTCGCGGTGCCGCTCGAGTGGGTCTTCGAGACCTTCAGCGTGCCGGCGTCGTGGGCCGACGTGCCCGTCCTCGGCGCGCTGACCGGCGGCGGCGCCTGGTACGGCGAGCTGCTGCCGCGCGACAAGGTCGCCTACCTCGTCGCGCTCGCCGTCTCGGGCGCGCTCCTGGCCGGCGTCGTCGGGTGGCTGCTGACCCGCGCGCTGGCCCGGGCGGGGGCGCTGTCGGCGTTCCCGGCCGGCCAGGAGGAGCGCGAGGCCGGTGCCGTCTGAGCCGGTGACCACCATCCACCCCGGTCTCGTCGAGGTCCGCGGGCTCACCTGGCGTCCGTACGGTCGCCGCGAGCCGGTGCTCCGCGACGTCGACCTGGTCCTGCGGCCCGGCGAGCGCGTCCTGCTCGTCGGGCCGTCGGGGGCGGGCAAGTCGACCCTCCTGCGGGCGCTGACCGGCCTGCTCGGGTCGGTCGAGGCGGGCGAGCTGACCGGCGCGGTGACCCTCGACGGGGCCGCGCCGGGTGAGCGTCCCGGTGCCGTCGGGCTGGTCCTCCAGGAGCCGGGCAGCGGGGTCGTGGCCGCCACGGTCGGGCGCGACGTCGCCTTCGGGCTCGAGAACGTCGGGGCGCCCCGCGAGTCGATGCCCGCCGTCGTGCGCGGCGCCCTCGCCGCGGTGGGCCTCGGCGACCTCCCCCTCGACACACCCACCTCGGCGCTGTCCGGCGGGCAGACCCAGCGGCTGGCGCTCGCCGGCGCGCTGGCCCTCGACCCCTCGCTGCTCCTGCTCGACGAGCCGACGGCGATGCTCGACCCCGCCTGCGCGGCCGAGGTGCGCGACGCCGTCGCCGGCCTGGGGGCCCGCGAGCGTCGCACCCTCGTCGTCGTCGAGCACGTCCTCGGCCCCTGGGTCGACCTCGTCGAGCGGCTCGTCGTCCTCGACCATGACGGCGCGGTGGCGGCCGACGGCCCGGTCGAGGAGGTCCTCGCCGTCGAGCGCGGACGGCTGCTCGACCTCGGCATCTGGGTGCCGGGCGCGCCGGCCCCGGACCCCGTCCCGATGGACCCGGGGCTGCTGCGGGCGCGCGCCGCCGGTCCGGCCCTGCGCGCCGAGCCGTTCACCGTCGAGCGCACGACCCGCCTGCTCGACGGCACGACCCGGACCGCCCGGGCCGCCCGGCTCGAGCGCCCGCTCGCCGCCGCGCCCGGGAGCCTCGCCGTCCTCGTCGGCCCCAGCGGGTCCGGCAAGTCGACGCTGCTGCAGGCGCTGGCCGGCTTCCTCGCCCCCGACCCGGCGGATGCCGTCCGCGTCACCACCGGGGCCGGGCCCGCCGACCCCGCGGCGCTCGACGCGCCGGCGCTTGCCGGGGCCCTCGCCTGGGTGCCGCAGTGGGCCAGCTCGACGATCGTCGCCGGCAGCGTCCTCGACGAGGTGCTCGCGACCTCGCGGGCGGTGCGGACCGCTGACGGCGACGCCGAGGACGCCGACGACGTCGAGCGGGCGCGCCGGATGCTCGACGCCCTCGGGCTGGGGCACCTCGCGGACGCCGACCCGCGCGAGCTGTCCGGCGGCGAGCAGCGTCGGCTCGCGGTCCTCGCGGCGTTGCACCACGGCCCGCCCGTGCTGCTCGCCGACGAGCCGACCATCGGCCAGGACCGGCACACCTGGGCGGCGGTCGTCGGCCTCGTCGCCGCGTACCGCGTGGCCGGCGGGGCGGTCGTCGCCGCCACCCACGACGCCGCCGTCGTGGCACGCGCCGACGCGGTGCACGACGTGCGGGAACCGGTGCGGGGCAGCCCGGTGCCTTCGCCCGGACGGATGCCTCTCGCCGCCCGCTGCGGTCCGCTGGCCCTGCTCGCCGGTGCGCTGCTCGCCATCCCGGCCGGGGTCGTCTCGCCGCACTGGAGCACCTCGCTGGCCGTCCTCGCCGTCCAGGTGGTGCTGGCCGTCGTCGCCCTCGCCGCCCCGGGCCGGGGCTCGCCGCCGCCGCGCCGGCTGCGCGGCGTGCTGCTGCGGTTGGTGCCGGGTGCCCTCGCCGCCGTGAGCGTCGGGTGGTCGACCTGGTGGCTCGCGGGGCACGACCTCGACACCGCGTCGACCGTCGCCCTCCGGGTGCTCGTCATCGTCCTGCCCTCGGCGGTGCTCGTGCCGTGGGTCGACCCCGACCGCCTCGGTGACCACCTCGCCCAGCGCCTCGGGCTGCCCGACCGACCGGTGGTCGCGACGGCGGCCGCCATCCAGCGCGTGCACACCTTCGGTCAGGTGTGGGCCGAGATCGGGCGGGCCCGGCGGGTCCGGGGGCTCGGGGTCTCGCCGCGGCGTCCCGGCACGGTCGTGGGCCACCTCGGCGCGCTGACCCTGGGCCTCCTCGTGCGCACCCTGCGGGCCGCGGCCGACCTCGCGGTGGCGATGGACGCGCGCGGGTTCGCGACGGCCCGACGGCGCACGTGGTGGGCGCCGGCGCCGTGGCGCCCCCGCGACACCCTCCTCGTGCTCCTCGCGGCCCTCCCGACGGTCGTCGCGCTCGTGGCCCGCTGACCTGCGCCGGGGTCGACGGCACCTCCGCCGCCGGCCTCGAGGGGGTCATCGGAGCCCGCCGGGGCCGGGATGAAGGTCAAGGGTTGGTATGGACTTCGTCAAGATGCCCCCGGGGTGTCGAGACACCGTTGTCACCGGCTCTAGGGTGGCGGCGCAACGTATGCCCACAGGCCGCGTCGCGATCAGCAGCAAGGGGCCGGCCGGCCCTCCGGTGGAAGGGGCCACCGGGTGACGTGAAGGTGGTCAGAGACGGTGCGCGGGCTCGTGAACAGGGTCCCCCGATCCCGTGCGGGCAGACAGCTCCCGGCCGGGCGGCGGGTCGCCGTCCTCGTCGTCTCCGCGCTCGTCGCCGCCCTCGGCGGCACGGTGGTCCTGCCGGCCGCCGCCCTCGCCGCGACCCCGGCCACCACCGCGGTCGCCGCGACGGTCCCGCAGTCCGCTCCCGCTGCCCAGGCCGCTCCCGCTGCGCAGCCCGCCGCGTCCCGCCCCGGCGCCCTCGCCGCCGCCGTGTCACCCGCCTACACGCTCGCGGTGGCCGCCAACCCCACCTCGCTGCCCTACGAGGGCGGGTCGGTCACCTACACCTACACGCTGGTCAACACCGGTGACACGAGGCTGTACTTCCAGTCGGCCACCGACAGCGTCTGCCCGGCCGTGTCGTACGTGTCCGGCGGCTCGACCGCCGGGGTCGACAACACGCGGGTCTTCGACGCCGGCCAGACCCTCGTCTTCCGCTGCACGACCACCGTCACCGCGACCACGACGAACACCGCGAGCTTCTCCTTCGGCTACGGCAGCTTCTGCCCGGTGCAGTGCGACGGCTCGCTGCCCCGCACCGCCCAGGCCACGGTGACCGTCCAGCAGCCGATCACCCCCTGCTCGACGATCTGGTACGGCTCGGTCGGCTCCTCGACCTCGGCGCCCGGCACCTACGGCAAGATCTTCCCGACTCCGGCCAGCGTCGTGGGGAACTTCAACCCGCCGGGGTCGACGGGCAACGTCAACAGCTCGGCGATCGCGATCAACCCCAAGGACCCGGACTTCCTCTACTACGCGCCACGCGGCACGGTCACCGCGGGGACGTTCGCCAACTCCCTCTACCGGATCGACCTCGCCACGCAGGTCCAGACCAAGGTCGCCGACGGAACGGCCAACCTCGAGTTCACGAGCAACCGGCTGGCCTTCGACGTCGACGGCCGGCTCTGGACGTTCAACAACGCAGGCCTGCTCTACTCGTGGACCGCGGCCGGGGGCTTCTCGGCCGGCAAGACACCGACGACGAGCAACGGGGTCGCGTTCTCCTCGCTGCAGTCGGGCGACATCGCCTTCGACGGCAACGGGACGATGTACGTGCTCGCCGCCGACGCCACGACCACCTACCTCTACCGGATCACGGCGGCCTCGCTCGCCACCGCGACCCCCAGCGCCCAGCTCGTCAACACCTTCGCCGCGCCGACCGTCGGCGCGTTCTACAACGGCTTGGCCTTCGCGGCCGACGGCACGCTCTACGCCACCTCGACGAACACCAGTACCTCGCAGTACGCCCTGTACAAGGTCGACCCCGACCTCGGGACGGTCACCCAGCAGTCGACCGGCACCAACCTGCGGATCGTCGGCGACCTCGCCTCGTGCGCCATCCCCAAGCCCGCGCTGCGCGTGACCAAGACGGTCTCGCCGAGCACCCCGGTCGCCGGCGGCGAGACGCTGACCTACACGGTCAAGGTCGACAACCTCGGCACCCTGTCGGCGCTCGCGACGACCGTGCAGGACGCGGTCCCGGCCAACACCACCTACGTGCGGAACTCGACGACCCTCAACGGCGCGGCCGTCGCCGACACCGGCAGCGCGCCGTTCTTCCCGTACTCCGCTGCGCGGGCAGTGAACTCGGCCGGCGTCAACAGCGGCATCGTGGCCAAGGGCGCGTCGGCAACCGTCACCTTCCGGGTCACCGTCAACGCCCTGACCGCCTCCGTGCGCTCGGTCTGCAACCAGGCCACGGTGACGGCCAGCGGCGTGACCACCACCCTGTCCGACGACCCGGGCGTCGCGGGCGCCGGCGACCCGACGTGCAACCTCGCGTACACCCCCGGCATCCAGGTGACCAAGGCCGCGAGCCCGACCACCGTCAACATCAGCGGGCCGGTCACGTACACGTACACCGTCATCAACACCGGGAACGAGCCGCTGCGCGCGGTCACCCTGGCCGACGACAAGGGAACGGTCAGCCAGACCCACACCGGTGACACCAACGCCG
Source organism: Phycicoccus sp. HDW14 (assembly GCF_011383005.1). Taxonomy (GTDB): domain Bacteria; phylum Actinomycetota; class Actinomycetes; order Actinomycetales; family Dermatophilaceae; genus Phycicoccus. Next base: position 3,713,698 of record NZ_CP049935.1, read on the forward strand.
ACAACCTGCTCCAGGTGGGGGAGTCGTGGGTCTACACGCTGACCCAGACGCTCTCGACGACGACGACCAACACGGCGACGGCCACCGGTACGGGCAACGTCAGCACGACGTCGACCTCCGACACCGACACCGCGACGGTCACCGTCACGAAGCCCACGCTCAACGTCGCCAAGACGGCGGGCGCGGTCACCGGCCCGGCCGGCGACGGCACCTACCGGGCGACCTACTCGGTGACGGTCGCCAACACCGGCAACGGTGCCGGCACCTACGGACCCCTCACCGACACACCGGCGTTCGCGGCCAACCTGCAGGCCACCGGGGCCTCGTGGTCCGGCCAGGCCACCGGCTCCGCGACGGGCGCGGGACCGTACTCCATCGGCGCCGCGGGCACGAGCATCGCCGCCGGGGCGACGCACACCTACACCGTCGTCGTGACCTTCCGGTACACCAACGGCACCCAGGCCACGGCCTGCGCCGGCCCCGGGACCGGCCTGTCCAACAGCGCCGCCCTGCCCGCGGGCCAGGAGGCCGGGGCCGCCGCCGACAACACCGCCTGCGCCACGCCCCCGGCACCGCCCGCCCCCGCGCTGACCCTCACCAAGAGCGCCGGCGCCCTCCAGGACCTCGATGCCAACGGCGCCGACGCCGGTGACCGCATCGTCTACTCGTTCGTCGTCCGCAACAGTGGCAACGTCGACCTCGACACCGTCGCGCTCACCGACGCGAAGGTCGGCGCTCCGGCCCTGACCTGCCCGGCGAGCACGCTGGCCGTCGGGGTCTCGATGACCTGCACCGCGGTGTCCCACATCGTGACCCAGGCCGATGTCGACTCCGGCGCGGTGAACAACACGGCCTCGGTCAGCGGCCGGGCGCCCAACGGCGTGACGACGACGGGCACCTCCTCGACGTCCACCCCGCTGCCCCCGGCCCCGCGGCTGTCGCTGACCAAGGCCGTCGCCGACGTGACCGACGTCAACACCAACGGGGTGACCGACCCGGGTGACCGCATCCGCTACACCTTCACGGTCACGAACACCGGCAACGTCACGCTGTCGACCCTCACCGTCACCGACGCCAAGCTCGGCCTGAGCGCCGTCGCCTGCACCACCGGCAGCCTCGCCCCCGGCGCCACCGCCACGTGCACGACGTCCCCGGTCTACACGGTGACCAGCGCCGACGTCACGGCCGGCGCGGTGACCAACACCGCCACCGCGGCCGCCAGCGCGATCACCGGCGGCTCGGTCACCTCGAACACCTCGGGCACCTCGACCCCGGTGGCCTCGGCCGCCTCGCTGGACGTGGTCAAGACCGCCGGAGCCCTGGGCCCCCTCGACCCCGAGACCGGCCGCTACACCGCCACGTACACGGTGCAGGTCGTCAACTCCGGGCAGACCCCCACCACGTACGGCGCCCTGACCGACACCCCGGCGTTCGGCCCCGGCCTCGTCGTCGAGGGCGCCTCGTGGACCGGCCCGACCACCGGGTCCTCCGCGACCACCGGACCCTTCACCCTCGCCCCGGCGGGCACGGCCATCGGGGGCACGACGTCCCAGACGTGGACCGTCACCGTGCGCCTGCACATGACGCGCACGACGGCCTCGACCGCCTGCGCGGGCCCCGGCTCCGGCCTGTACAACGCGGCCTCGCTGCCGGCAGGCCAGGAGGCGGGCGGCACCGCGAACAACTCCGCGTGCCTCGCACCGCCGACCCCGCCGGCCCCGGGCATCGACCTCGTGAAGACCGTGCTCGGCGTCCAGGACGTCAACGGCAACGGCCTCACCGACGCCGGTGACCGGATCACGTGGGGTTTCACGGTCCGCAACACCGGCACGATCGCCCTCGCCGGCGTCACGGTGAGCGACCCGCGCCTCGCGGCGGCCGGCATCACCGCCCCCTGCGCCGACCCCGCGCTGTCGGTGGGCGAGAGCACGGCGTGCCCGGTGTCCGGCCCGTACACGGTCACCGCGGCCGACGTCAGTGCCGGATCGGTCACCAACACGGCCACGGCCACCGGCACGCCGCCGTTCCTCCCGGCCGTCACCGACACCGACTCGACGACGACGCCGACCCAGACCGCCTCACTGGTCCTCACCAAGACGGCCGGCGCGGTCGTCGACGCGAACTCCAGCGGTCGCCAGGACGCGGGCGACACCGTCACCTACACGTTCTCGATCCGCAACACCGGGTCGACGGCGCTCAGTGACCTGCGCATCGGTGACGCCCGGCTCGGCCTGGCGTCGGTGCTGTGCTCCGCCGGCCCCCTCGCCCCCGGGGCCACGACCTCCTGCTCGCGCACCTACACGCTGACCCAGGCCGACGTCGACGGCGGCTCGGTGGTCAACACCGCCACCGCGACCGGCACGCCACCGAACGGAGCGACGCCGGTGAGCGGCACCTCGTCGGCCACGGTGACCATCGCGCCCTCGAACGCCCTCACCCTCACCAAGACCGCGTCGGGCATCGCCGACACCAACGGCGACGGACGCCCCTCGGCCGGTGACCGGATCACCTACGGCTTCTCGGTGCGCAACACCGGCTCGACGACCCTCACGGCCGTGACCGTCACCGACGCCAAGCTCGGTCTCTCCGCGGCCCCGTGCGTCGCGACCCTCGCCCCCGGAGCCACCGCCACCTGCTCCACGATCGTCGCCTACCCGATCACCCAGGCCGACGTCGACGCCGGCTCGGCGACCAACACCGCGTCGGCCACCGCGACCCCGCCGAGCGGCACCGCCCCCACCGCGACCTCGGGCACGACGACGCCCGTGACGACCGTGGCCGCCCTCTCGCTCACCAAGACGGCCGGTGCGGTCGCCGACACCAACGGCAGCGGCCGCCAGGACGCCGGCGACCGGGTCACCTACTCGTTCACCGTGACCAACACCTCGAACGTCACGCTCGGCAACATCACGGTCACCGACGCCAAGCTCGGCCCGGTCACCTGCGTCCGCACCACGTTGACCCCGGGCCAGTCGACCACCTGCTCCGCCGCCGCCTACGTCCTCACCCAGGCCGACCTCGACGCGGGACGGGTCGACAACACCGCCGGGGTCACCGGCACGACGCCGGCCGGCGCGACCACCACGGCGAGCGCCTCGGCCGTCGTCACCCTCGTCCCGACCCGCTCGGTGGCCCTCGTCAAGGTCAGCGACCCGGTGCAGGACCTCGACGGCAACGGCCCCGACGTCGGCGACACCATCGCGTACTCCTTCCGGGTGACCAACACCGGCAGCCAGAGCCTCACGGCGCTGACGGTCAGCGACGCCAAGCTCGGGCTCACCGGGTCGGCCTGTGTCGCAGGGCCGCTGGCCCCGGGTGCGACCGCCACCTGTGCCGCGCCCGCGCCGTACGTGCTGACCCAGGCCGATGTCGACGCCGGCTGGGTCGAGAACACCGCGACCGTCGACGGCACGGCCCCGAGCGGCCCGGTGACGGCGACCGACACCGAGCGCCGGGCGTTCGCGCCGACCTCGACCGTGTCGCTGCGCAAGGTCGCGGGAGCGGTCACCGACCTCGACGCCAACGGCCAGGACGCCGGCGACACCGTCGCCTACACCTTCGAGGTGACGAACACCGGCGCCAGCACCCTGCGCGACGGCGTGGTCATCGACCCGAAGCTCGGGCTCGCGGCCTTCACCTGCGCCCCCGGCCCGATCGCCCCCGGGCAGACGGTCAGCTGCGTGGCGCCGCGCGACTACGTGCTGACCCAGGCCGACGTCGACGCCGGGGGCCTGACCAACACCGCCTCCGCGACGGCCACGACCCCGAGCGGCGGCACCACGCCCGTCGCGACGAGCACGGCGACCCGGGCGGTCACCCCGACGAACTCGATCGTCCTCACGAAGACGGCCGGCGCGGTGGTCGACGTCGACGACAACGGCCCGGACGCCGGCGACACGGTCACCTACTCGTTCACGGTGCGCAACACCGGCGGTGCGACGCTCGACGACATCCGCCTCGACGACGCGAGGCTTGGCCTGTCGAACAGCGTCTGCGCCGCCGGCCCCCTGGCCCCCGGCGCGACCACGTCCTGCCCGTCGGCGACCTACACACTGACCCAGGCCGACCTCGACTCCGGCCAGGTCGTCAACACCGCCACCGCCTCGGCCACGCCGCGCTCCGGTGCCCGGCCGACGGCCTCGGCCAGCGCGGTCCGCGACGTCGACCAGCTCGCCGCCCTGACGGTGACGAAGACCGCGGGCGCCGTCACCGACGCGAACGGCAGCGGCCGCCAGGACGCGGGCGACACGGTCGCGTACTCGTTCCGGGTGACCAACACCTCGAACGTCACCCTCACCCTCGTGCGCATCAGCGACGCGATGCTCGGCCTGTCCGGCGAGGTCTGCGGCACCGGCACGCTCGCCCCGGGCGCCTCGACCACCTGCTCGGGCTACGTGTTCACCCTGACCCAGGCCGAGGTCGACGCCGGCCGCGTCCAGAACACGGTGACGGCCTCCGGGCGCACCCCCGGCGGCGCCACCGTGACCGCCACCTCGACGGCCCTGCGCGACGTCACGCCGCCGAGCTCGGTCACCGCGACGAAGACCGCCGGTGCGGTCGTCGACGCGAACGGCTCGGGTCGGCAGGACGCCGGCGACACCGTCACCTACACGTTCACGCTGCGCAACACCGGCGCGACGACGCTCACCGCGCCGCGGGTCACCGACGCTCGGCTCGGCGTCGTCGACTACGCCTGCGGCGCAGGGCCGGTCGCGCCGGGCGGCACCGTCACGTGCACGGCGCCGGCGTACACGCTGACCCAGGCCGACCTCAACGCCGGACGGGTCGACAACTCGGCCACGGCCGCGGCGACCTCACCCACGGGCGGCACCGTCTCGGCGACCGCGGCGGCGACCCGCACCCTGACCCCTGCCCCGGCGGTCGAGCTGACCAAGCGGGCCTCGGCGGTCGCCGACCTCGACGGCAACGGGGCGGACGCCGGCGACACCGTCACGTACTCGTTCGCCGTCCAGAACACCGGCAACGTCTCGCTCACCGACGTGCGGCTCGACGACGCGAAGCTCGGCCTCGCCGGTGTCGTCTGCGTGAGCGGCCCGCTGGCACCCGGCGCCTCCTCCGACTGCACGGCGACCCGCACCTACACGCTGACCCAGGCCGACGTCGACGCGGGCGCGGTCTCCAACACGGCCACCGCGACGGCCACGGGCGCGTCCGGGGGAACCGTCACCGGCCAGTCGAGCACGACGACGACGCTGACCACCGTCGCGGCCGTCGCCCTGACCAAGACGGCGGGGGCGGTGCTCGACGCCAACGCCGACGGCCGGCAGAGCGCCGGCGACACGGTCGCCTACACCTTCACCGTCCGCAACGTCTCGACCGTCACGCTCACCGGCGTCACCGTGACCGATGCCCGGCTGGGCACCGTCACCTGCGCCGCGACCACCCTGGCCCCGGGCGCGAGCACCACGTGCACGGCCGCGCCGTACCGCCTGACCCAGGGCGACCTCGATGCCGGCACGGTCGTCAACACCGCGTCGGCGAGCGCCCTCGACCCGCGGGCACCCCGGCCACCGCGTCGGCCTCGGCCACGGTGACGCTCAGCCCGCCGAGCACCCTGGCCCTCGACAAGACCGCGTCCGACGTCGCCGACCTCGACGGCAACGGCACCGACGCGGGCGACACCATCACCTACTCGTTCTCGGTGACCAACACCGGCAGCGTCACCGTCAGCAACGTCGTCGTCAACGACAACAAGCTGCGGCTCACCGGCTACCTCTGCGCGGCGGGCCCGGTGGCGCCGGGGCAGACCGTGTCGTGCACCGCGCCGCCGTTCGTCCTGGCCCAGGGTGACGTCGACTCGGCACTGGTCGAGAACGTCGCCACCGTCACCGGCACCACCCCGGGTGGCGGCACCAGCACGCCGCCGGGCCAGGACTCGGTGCTCACCCCGCTGGCCCCCACCTCGGCGCTGCTGCTGCTCAAGGCCGGCGGCGAGCTGCGCGACGCCAACGACGACGGCCTGCCGAGCGACGGCGACGAGGTCACCTACACCTTCACCGTCACCAACACCGGGGCGACGACGCTGCGCGACATCCGCGTCACCGACGAGAAGCTCGGGCTCAAGGACTACCTCTGCAGCCCGGGCCCGGTCGCGCCCGGCGCCAGCGTCACCTGCCAGGGTCCGCGGCCGTACGTCCTCACCCAGGAGGACGTCGACTCCGGGTCGATCGTCAACACCGCCACCGCCACCGGCCGCCCGCAGGTCGGCGTCCCGGTCAGCGACTCCGACACCGCCACCACCCCGGTCGACCAGGTCGCGGCGATCTCCCTCGACAAGGGCATCGGCGGCGTCACCGACACCAACGGCAGCGGCCGGGTGGACGCCGGCGACCGGGTGACGTTCACCTTCACGGTGACCAACTCGGCGGCCGTCACGCTGACCGACCTGCGGATCAGCGACCCGCTGGTGGGTGTGGTCACCTGCGCCCCGACGACCCTCGGGCCGGGGGAGCAGGCGACGTGCACGGCGCCGGCCGTCACCATCACCCAGGCCGAGGCCGACGGCGGCGCCCTCACCAACACCGCCACGGCCACGGCCACCGAACCGGGCGGCGACCCCGTCGCGAGCTCCGACACCGTCGTCCTGCCCATCGCCCAGGTCGACGCGATGCAGCTGGACAAGGTCGCCGGCGCGGTCCTCGACACCAACACCTCGGGCACCGTCGACGCCGGCGACACCGTCACCTACACGTTCTCGGTGCTCAACACCGGGACGACGACGCTGCGCAGCGTGCTCGTCGACGACGCGCGCCTCGGCCTCACCGGGTTCTCCTGCGCCGGGTCCACCCCCCTGGTCCCCGGCTCGACCCGGTCGTGCACCAGCCCGGCGTACACCCTGACCCAGGCCGACCTCGACGCCGGACGCGTGCTCAACACGGCCACTGCCCGGGCCACGGGCTCGGCCGGCACGGCCACCGCGCAGGACGACGCGACCCTGGTCCTGTCGAGCAGCGGCGGCATCGAGCTGACGAAGACCGCCTCGGCCGTGGCGGACACCAACGCCGACGGGCGCGTCGACGCGGGCGACACGGTGACCTACGGCTTCACCGTGCGCAACGCCTCGACCGTGACCCTGACCGACGTCTCGTTCAGCGACCCGTTCCTCGGTGTCGTCGCCGAGCGGTGCGGTCCCGCGACCCTGGCGCCCGGGGCGTCGGCCACCTGCACGCGCCCCCACGTCCTCACGCAGGCCGACCTCGACGCCGGCACCGTCGACAACACGGCGACCGCCCGCGGCGTGCGCCCGGACGCGTCGGTGGCCACCGACACCTCGAGCGCGCGGGTCGCCGTCGGGGGGTCGGCCCAGCTGGCCCTGACCAAGACCGCCTCCGGTGTCCTCGACGCCGACGGCAACGGGCCCGACGCCGGCGACACGGTCACCTACTCGTTCAGCGTCCGCAACCTCGGGTCGACGAGCCTCACCGACGTCCGCGTCACCGACCCCCGCACCGGCACGAGCGGGGCGCTGTGCACGGCGGGTCCGGTGGCCCCCGGGGCGACGGTGACCTGCGCGAGCACGGCGACCTACACGCTGACCCAGGCCGACGTCGACGCCGGCGCGGTCGCCAACACGGCGACGGCGACGGCCACCCCGCCGTACGGCACCCCGCCGACCGCGACGAGCTCGACCCTCACGCCCGTCGACAGCGTGGCGTCGGTCGCCCTCGACAAGCGCGGCTCGGCCCCGGAGGACACCGACGGCTCGGGCGCGGTGAGTGCCGGCGACACCGTGCGCTGGACGTTCACGGTGACGAACACGACGACCGTGACCCTGACGGCGGTGCGCGTCGAGGACCCGCTGGCCGGTGAGGTCACCTGCCCCGACACCACGCTCGCGCCGGGCGCCTCCACCGTGTGCACCGCCGCCGGCCACCGGCTGACCCAGTCCGAGGTGGATGCCGGACGCGTCGACAACACGGCGACCGTCCGCGCCGAGGACCCGCGCCACACCGTCGTCACCGCCACCGACGTCGAGTCGGTCACCTGGTCGGCGCCGTCCGGCCTGTCGCTCACCAAGACCGCCGGACCCGTGGTCGACGCCAACGGCTCGGGGCGCGAGGGCGTCGGCGACACCGTCACCTACACGTTCGCCGTCCGCAACACCGGTGCGACGACGCTCACGGGCGTCACCGTCGACGACGCCCGGATCGGTGTCTCGGGGCTGGCCTGCGGCGCCACCGTGGCCCCGGGCGCCACCGCGTCCTGCTCGGTCACCTACACGCTGACCCAGGCCGACGTCGACGCCGGCCGGATCGACAACACGGCGACCGCCTCGGCCACCGACCCCCGGGGTGACGGGGTCGCCGACGACGACGCGGCCTCCGTGACCATCCGCCCGACGACGTCGGTCGAGCTGACCAAGACGGCCTCGGCGGTCACCGACGTCGACGGCAACGGACCCGACGCCGGCGACACCGTCGAGTACACGTTCTCGGTGCGCAACACCGGGTCCGCGACGCTGACCCGGGTCACGGTCGACGACCCGCTCCTCGGTCTCGACGGCGAGGTCTGCACGACGACGCCGCTCGGCCCCTTCACGGTGCAGCCCTGCGCCGGCTCCTACGTCCACGTCCTCACCCAGGCCGAGGTCGACGCCGGCGCGGTGTCGAACACCGCGACGGCCACGGGGACGAGCACCGTGGGGGCCACCGCCACCGACGACGCCACCGCCACCGTGCCGGTCGACACCCTCGCCGTGCTCCGGCTGGACAAGGCCGTGCTCGGCGTCGCCGACACCGACGGCGACGGCCGCCGTGACGCCGGCGACACCGTCACCTACGGCTTCACGGTCACCAACACCTCGACCGTCACGCTCAGCGCGGTCACGGTGGAGGACAGCCGGATCGCCCGGGCCCAGAGCAGCTGCGGGGCGGCCGTCCTCGCCCCCGGTGCCAGCACGTCGTGCACCGCGACCTACGTGCTGACCCAGGCCGACGTCGACGCCGACCGGGTCGACAACACGGCCACGGCCCGGGCCGCGACCCCGCGGGGCGCCACGGTCAGCGACGACGACACGGCCTCGGTGGTCGTCGGTGGGCCCTCCGGGGTCGAGCTGACGAAGACGGCCGGCGCCGTCGTCGACGCCAACGGCTCGGGCCGCCAGGACGCCGGCGACACCGTCGAGTACACCTTCTCGGTCCGCAACACCGGCGCCGTCAGCCTCACCGACCTCCGCCTCGACGACCCGGTGGCCGGCCTGTCCGGGGCCCTGTGCGCCGGCGGGCCGCTGCTGCCGGGGGCCACGACCGCCTGCGCCGTCCGCGGTTCCCACGTCCTCACGCAGGGCGAGGTCGACGCGGGCGTCGTCGACAACACCGCCGTCGTCTCGGCCGCGGCCGCGACTGGGGGTCGCGTCACCGACAGCGACCAGGCAACCCGCGCGGTCGCCACGACCCCGCTCGTCGACCTCGTCAAGGAGGGCTCGGCCGTCGTCGACGGCGACGGCAACGGGCCGGACGCGGGCGACACCGTGACGTGGACCTTCACGGTGACGAACACCGGGGCCCCGACGCTCACCGGGGTCACCGTCTCCGACCCGCGGATCGGGGTCGACGCCCTGCCCTGTGCCGCGTCGCTCGCGCCCGGTGCCGTGGTCCGCTGCAGCGCGACGTACGCGCTCTCGCAGGACGACGTCGACGCCGGCACGGTCGAGAACGCGGCCGTCGTCACCGGCACCGACGCGCTCGGCCGGACCGCGACCGACACCGCGCGGGCCTCGGTGGCGGTCGACAACCTCGCCCAGGTCACGCTCGACAAGACGGCCGGCGACCCGACCGTCGCGCAGGGGGCCGACCCCGAGCGGGTCGACGCCGGCGACACCGTCACCTACCGCTTCCTCGTCCGCAACACCTCGAACGTCACGCTGCGCGGCGTCGTCGTCGGCGACCCCCTCGTCGGCGCCGTCACCTGCCCCGACACCACCCTGGCGCCGGGGGCGTCCACGACCTGCACGGCCGCGGCCCACGTCCTCACCCAGGACGACCTCGACCGCGGCGCCGTCGACAACCGTGCCGAGGTGACGGCCACCGGTCCGCAGGGTGTCGTCACCGCCGCCGACGTCGTCAGCGTGCCGCTGCCGCAGGCGAGCGGCCTCGTCCTCGTCAAGGAGTCCGGCGGCGTCACCGACGCCGACGCGAGCGGCCGGGTCGACGCCGGCGACACCATCGCCTACGCGTTCCGGGTGACGAACACGGGCACCACCCGGCTCGACCCGGTGCGCGTCGACGACCCGAGGCTGGGCATCACCGGGCTCCCGTGCGGCACGGGCCCGCTCGAGCCCGGCACGACCCGCACGTGCAGCGGCCCCGTCCTCACCCTGACGCAGGCCGACCTCGACTCGGGTGCGGTGACGAACACCGCGACGGCCACCGGCACCGACCCCGCCGGCCGCGCCGTCACCGACGACGACGCGACGACGACCCGCCTCGACGGCCCGCCCGGGGTCACCCTCGCGAAGTCCGCCGGCCCGGTGCGCGACACGAACGGCAGCGGCCGCCAGGACGCCGGCGACACCGTCACGTACACGTTCACCGTGACCAACTCGGGGGCCGTGACCCTCTCCGACGTCAGCGTGCGCGACGAGGTCGTCGGCACGACGGCCATCCCGTGCGCCGCGACGCTCGCGCCCGGGGCGTCGGCCACGTGCACCGCCGACCTCGTGCTCACGCAGGAGGAGGTCGACCGCGGCCGGGTCGACAACACCGCCGTCGCGACCGGCACGACGCCCACCGGGCGCTCGGTCTCCGACGACGCGTCGGCCTCCGTCGTGCTCGCCACGGCACCCGGCCTCGACCTGACGAAGGTCGCGTCGGCGATCGCCGACCTCGACGGCAACGGCGCCGACGCGGGCGACACCATCACCTACACCTTCGGCGTCCGGAACACCGGCACCACCCGGCTCTCGTCGGTCCGGATCACCGACGCGATGCTCGGCCTCGACGGGGCCACGTGCACGGCCGGCCCGCTCCTGCCCGGGCAGTCGGTCGGCTGCGACACCGCGTACGTGCACACCCTGACCCAGGCCGACGTCGACGCCGGCTCGGTCGCGAACACCGCGACGGCGACGGCCACGACGCCGACGGGGACGGCCCCGACCGACAGCTCGTCGACCGTCACGCCGCTCGACCGGGTCGCGCAGCTGCGGCTCGACAAGACCGTCGGGGCCGTCGTCGACGCGAACGGGAGCGGGCGCCCCGACGCCGGCGACACGGTGACCTACGGCTTCACGATCACCAACACCGCGAACGTCACGCTCACGGCGGTGGACCTCACCGACGCCCGGCTCGGCCTCGAGGACGCGCTGTGCGGCACGGCCACCTTGGCCCCGGGCGCCTCGACCGCGTGCACGAGCGACCCGTACGTGCTGACCCAGGCCGACGTCGACGCCGGCCGGGTCGACAACACGGCGACGGCCACCGCGATCGGCCCGGACGGCACACCGACCCGCGCCGACGCCTCCGCCACCCTGCGCGTGCCGGTCACGAACGGGATGTCGCTCGTCAAGACCGCCGGAACGCCGACCACGGACCGCGGGCTCGACCCGACGACCACCGACGCCGGTGACGTCGTCGAGTACTCGTTCCGGGTGACCAACACCGGCACCCAGACCCTCGCCCTGCTCACCGTCGCCGACCCGCGCATCGGCCTCACGGCCCTGCGCTGCGTCGCGACCCTCTCGCCCGGTGAGTCGGTCGTCTGCTCCGGCAGCTACACGCTCACCCAGACCGACCTCGACCGGGGCGGGGTCACCAACAGCGCCACGGCGTCCGGGTTCACCCCCGACGGCGAGGAGATCACCGCGCCGGCCGACAGCGTCGACCTCCCGGTCGACGGCCGCAACGCCCTGGCCCTGACGAAGACGGCGTCGGCCATCTCCGACGTCGACGGCAACGGGGCCGACGCCGGCGACACCATCGAGTACTCGTTCGTCGTGCGCAACGACGGGACGACGACGCTGCGCGACGTGCGGCTCACCGACCCCCTGCTGGGCCTCGACGCCGCGGCCTGCTCGGCCGGTCCGCTGGCCCCGGGGCGAGCCTGCCCTGCGACCGGACCTGGACCTACACCCTGACGCAGGACGACGTCGACGCCGGCGCGGTGTCGAACACCGCGACCGCCGCCGCCGTCCCGCCGGCCGGGACAGCCCCGAGCGCCTCGTCCTCGACCACGACGCCGATGACGACGCTGGCCCGGCTGACGCTGGTGAAGTCGGCCTCCGCGGTCGTCGACGCGAACGGTGACGGTGTCGACTCCGCCGGGGACACGGTCACGTACGCCTTCACGGTGCGGAACGTCTCCAACGTCACCGTGCGGGTCATCCAGGTGGCCGACCCGAACCTCGACGACATCCGGTGCGCCGCCATCACGCTGCGTCCGGGCGACGAGACCACCTGCAGCGCACCGGCCTACGAGCTGACCCAGGCCGACGTCGACGCCGGGCGCGTGGACAACACCGCGACGGCCGTCGGGCTCGACCCGCAGGACGTCGAGACGACGGCCAGTGACACGGTGACGACGCGGCTCTCGCCGTCCGGCAGCCTGCGGCTCGACAAGACCGCCGGTGCGGTCGTCGACGCCAACGGCTCGGGCCGCACCGACGCCGGCGACACCGTCACCTACCGGCTCGCCGTGACCAACACCGGCTCGACCCGCCTCACCGACGTCGCCGTCGACGACTCCCGCCTCGGCCTCACCGGCCTGCGCTGCGGCACGGGGGCGCTCGACCCCGGAGCCACCGTCGCCTGCCCGCCGACGACCTACGTGCTGACCCAGTCCGACGTCGACACCGGTGAGGTCGCCAACACGGCCACCGGCACCGCGCGCACGCCGGCCGGCGACCCGGTCACCGACGACGACACGGCCACCGTGCCCGTCGCCGGGCCGTCGTCCGTGCGCCTCGACAAGTCGGTGTCGGCCGTCGACGACGTCGACGGTGACGGCCGGCCGAGCGCCGGCGACCGGCTCACCTACACGTTCGTCGTCACCAACACCGGCACGACGACCCTCACCTCGCCCGCGGTCACCGACCCCCTCCTCGGGCTCGACGGGTTCGTCTGTGCCGCAGGGCCGCTCGCCCCGCGGGCCAGCGTCACCTGCGAGGCCCCCGCCCCGTACCGGCTGACGGCCGCCGACATCGACGCCGGCAGGGTCGACAACACCGCGACCGTCGAGGCCGGGACGCCGTCCGGTGGCACGGTCGGCGACGACGCGAGCGCCACGGCGACGCTCGACCGCGTCGCGCAGGTGCGGCTCGTCAAGACCGCCGGAGACGTCGTCGACACCAACCGCTCCGGGCGCGTCGACGCCGGTGACACGGTCGGCTTCCTGCTCCGGGTCGAGAACACCTCCAACGTCACGCTCACCGGCGTGTCCGTGTCCGACCCCCTGCTCGGCACGGTCACCTGTGCGGCCACGACCCTGGCCGCCGGCGCCTCGACCACCTGCACGGCCGCCGACCACACCCTCACCCAGGCCGACGTCGACGCGGGGCGCGTCGACAACACGGCGCGGGTCACGGCGTCGAGCCCGGTCGCGGTCGTGTCCGACGACGACTCGGTGCGGGTGACCCTCGACGGCGTGGCCGCGGTGTCGCTCACCAAGACCGCTGGCGCCGTGGTCGACGGTGACGCCAACGGCGTCGACGCCGGCGACACGGTCACGTGGAGCCTGGCCGTGACCAACCGGGGCACCGTGACCCTCGACCCGGTCGTCGTCGACGACCCGCTGCTCGGCCTCACCGGGTTCGCCTGCGGTGCAGGCGGCCTCGCACCCGGGGAGACGCGCACCTGCGTGCCGCCGGCCTACGCGCTGACCCAGGCCGACGTCGACGCCGGCACGGTGACCAACACCGCGACGGCCATCGGCACGCCCCCCGTCGGCGACCCGGTGCAGGCCACCGACTCGGCCACCGCCGACCTCGCGCCGGCCGGCGCCCTGACCCTCGTCAAGGCCGTCGTCGGTGTCGCCGACACCAACGGCTCCGGCCGCGACGACGCGGGGGACACCGTCACCTACCGCTTCACGGTGACGAACACCGGCGCGACCACGGTCTCCGGCCTCGTCCTCGACGACGCCCGCCTCGGGCTGGTCGGCGTCACGTGCGGCGACACCTCGCTCGCGCCGGGCGTCGCCACCTCGTGCGAGCGCGACCACGTCCTGACCCAGGGCGACGTCGACGCCGGGCGGGTCGACAACGTCGCCGCCGTCCGCGGCACCGACAGCCGTGGCGCCGCACTGCGCGCCGAGGACGCCGCGACCGTGGTCCTGGCGCCGGCCGCGTCGGTCGAGCTGACCAAGACCGCCTCCGGGGTCCGGGACACGAACGACGACGGTCGGGTGTCGGCCGGCGACGAGGTCGAGTTCGCCTTCACCGTCCGCAACACCGGCGACGTGTCGCTGAGCGACCTCGTCGTCGACGACCCGCGGGTGGGTGCCACGGGGCTGCCCTGCACGGCCGGACCCCTCGCACCGGGCGCCACCGCGGCCTGCACCGGCACGGTGACCTACGTCCTCACCGGCTCCGACCTCGACGCGGGGGCGGTGCTCAACACGGCGACGGTCACCGGGGTGGCCGGCAGCGGCGGCACGGTGACCGACGACGCGTCGGCGGTCGTCCGGCTCGACCGGCTGGCCGCCCTGGAGCTGACGAAGACGGCGGGCGCGGTGGTCGACGCCAACCGCTCCGGACGTGCCGACGCCGGCGACACCGTTGGGTACACCTTCGTCGTCCGCAACACCGGGACGACGACGCTCGACGGGCTCGAGGTCGAGGACCCGCTCGTCGGAACCGTCCGCTGCCCGGTCGCCACGCTCGTCGCCGGCGCGTCCACCACGTGCACCGCCGACCCGTACGTCCTGACCCAGGCCGACGTCGACGCCGGCCGCGTCGACAACACGGCGACGGCGCGCGCCACCGACCCGGACGACGCGCCGGTCTCGGCCGTCGACACCGCGACCGTCGAGCTCGACGCGGCAGCCGGCATCGCCCTCGAGAAGTCGGCGGGCGCGGTCGTCGACGCCAACGACTCGGGCCGGCCGGACGCCGGCGACACGGTGACCTACACGTTCACCGTGACGAACACCGGCACGACCTCGCTCGTCGGGGTCGCCGTCGATGACGAGCGCCTCGGCCTCACTGCGCTGGCCTGTGGCACAGGGCCCCTCGCGCCCGGGGCCGACCGTGAGTGCACCGCCACCTACACGGTGACCCAGGCCGACCTCGACGCCGGGCGGGTCGACAACACGGCCACCGCGTCGGGCACCTCGGGCGGTCCGAGCGGCCCCCGCGTCGCCGCGACCGACGCCGTCACGGTCACGCTGGCCGGCGTCGCGGCCCTCGACCTGGTGAAGACGGGAACGCTCGACGACACGGACGGCGACGGCGTGGCCTCGGCCGGCGAGACCATCCGCTACGGCTTCCGCGTGACGAACACCGGCACCGTCACGCTCACCGGCGTGGCGGTCTCCGACCCGCGCCTCGGCGGTGCCGTCACCTGCCCCGACACCGCCCTGGCGCCCGGCGCCTCGCTCGACTGCTCGGTGCTCGCCTACGTCGTGACCCCGGCCGACGCGGCCACCGGGTCGATCCGCAACGTCGCGGTCGCGACGGCCGTCAGCGACGCCGCCGGCGTCCCGGACCCGGCGCCGAGCGAGAGCGTGGCCGTCGTCGAGACCCGTCCGTCCGCCGGCATCGAGCTGGCCAAGACCGCCCGCCTGCTCGACGAGGACGGTGACGGCCGCGCCGACGCCGGCGAGCGCATCGAGTACACGTTCTCGGTCCGCAACACCGGGCAGACGCCGCTCACCGACATCCGCCTCACCGACCCGATGCTCGGCCTCGCGGGTGCCCTGTGCACGGCCGGTCCGCTGGCCCCCGGTGCGACGCAGGCCTGCCCGGGCCTGACGCGCACGCACGTCGTGACGGCGGCCGAGGTGCGCACCGGCCGGGTCGTCAACCGCGCCGGTGTCGCGGCCACCGACCCGTACGACGACGTCGTGTCCGGAGCCGACTCCGCGGTCGTCGCGGCCGTTGACGGCGCGGTGCCGCCGCCGGCCGGCGGCGGGGGACCCCTGGCCCAGACGGGCGTCGAGCTGATGCGCGGCGTGGGGCTGGGCCTCCTGCTCGTGCTCGCCGGCCTGCTCGCCGTGCTCGGCTCCCGGCGCCGTGGGACCCGGGGCGCGTCCGGCCGCCGGGCGTGATGGACTGATGACCCCAACGAGAGGACGCACGTCGTGACACCCAGGACGCGGGCCACCGCCGCCCTGACCACCCTCCTGCTCGCCGCCGGTGTCGCCGGCTGCTCCGGCGACGGCGCCGAGCCGACCCCCACCGGCAGCGGGGCCCAGCAGACCGTCACCGCGGCGCCGCCGACGAACCAGCCCGCGGGGGCGATCAAGGAGCTGAGCAAGGTCCGCTGCGAGCGCAAGGGCAAGGACTGGTCGTTCTCGGCGACGCTGACCAACGCGGGCTCGGAGAAGACCACGTACACCGTGCTCGTCGCGGTCGCCAAGCGCGAGGGCGGCACGGTCGTCGGCAGCAAGACGCTGACCAAGACGCTCGACGCCGGCGACAGCGCGACCCTCGAGGCCGAGGACTTCTACTCGGGCGACGACAAGGCCGCCGACGTGCAGTGCGTCCCGTCGGCCACCAAGGCCAAGGCCGGCTGATCCCGACGGGGCCGCCGGCCGGGGGTTCCACCCGCGGAGGGCCCCCGGTCCGTCCTCCCCGGTGACGGGCACGGCGGACGGCGACGGGAGTTGGGGCCGGTGGCGGAGCGGGAGCAGTTCGACGAGTACGTGCGGACCCGGTGGGTGCCGCTCGTGCGCACGGCCGCCCTGCTCACCGGAGACCGCCACTCCGCCGAGGACCTCGCCCAGGAGGCGCTCGTCCGCGCCGCCCGGCACTCGCACCGGGTCGACATCGGGACGGCCGACGCCTACGTCCGGCGCATCCTCTACACCCGCTCGATCGACGTGTGGCGCTGGCGGAGGCACCAGCCGGACCCCGTCGAACCCCCCGCCGAGCGCCCCGGGGCCGGTGACGCGGCCACCGACGCCGACACCCGACTCACCCTCGAGGCCGCCCTGCGTCGGCTGACCCCGCGCCAGCGGGCGGTCCTCGTCGTGCGCTTCTACGAGGACCGCACCGAGGTGCAGACCGCCCAGCTGCTCGGCTGCTCGGTGAGCACCGTCAAGTCCCAGACCCGCCACGCCCTGGGCCGCCTGCGCGAGCTGGCCCCGGAGCTGG
Organism: Phycicoccus sp. HDW14; assembly: GCF_011383005.1. Classification (GTDB taxonomy): domain Bacteria; phylum Actinomycetota; class Actinomycetes; order Actinomycetales; family Dermatophilaceae; genus Phycicoccus. Next base: position 3,730,964 of record NZ_CP049935.1, read on the forward strand.
CGGCGACCTTCGGCCGCGAGGAGGTACCCCGGTGAACGAGTACGGCACCCTGACCCGGCAGCTGGAGGGCCTGTCCGTGGGGATCGTCGGGGAGGACCAGCAGGTCCCCGAGCCGGTGCCCCTGTGGCGCGACGGTCTGCGCCTGCGCCGGCGCGAGCGCGGCACGGCGGTGGCGGTGCTCCTCGTCGCCGCGGCTCTCGTCGCCGTCGGCACCCTCCCCGTGGGCGGCCGGCCGTCGACGCTGCCCGCCACCGGCCCCGACGGCCTGCCGACGTCCTTCCCGGCGCGGGTCGCGATGCCGGCCGACCCCGTGCGCACCGCCGCGCCCGGCGTGACGGCCCTCGCACTGCCGGCCGAGCGCGACGGCCGACGCGTGGTGTGGACGGTGGGGCCGACCGGCGCGGTCCACGAGCTCGTGGCCGACTCGAGCATGCTCGACGGGGGTGTGCCCGGCGTGTCACAGGAGGTCTCCCTCTCGCCGGACGGTCGCCGGCTGGCGGGGAGCGGGGCGGTGCAGGACCTCGTGTCCGGGCGGGTGACCGACGTCGACCTCGCAACCACCGTGCCGCTGACGGAGATCGGTTCGGTGGGCCGGCCGTGGTGGAGCCCGGACTCACGCCGCGTGTACCTCCCCCGAGAGGCCACCACGCCTCCGTCGGCCGGCGTGGTCCTCGACGCGGACTCCGGTGCCGTCTCGGTGGTCCCGGCACCGGAGGGTGGCCCGTCTGTCGTGCAGGCGGGCTGGCGCGACGCCTCGACCCTCGTCGCGGTGTGGCAGACCGGCCCCGACACCCGCCAGGTGCACACGTGGACCGTCGGCGACGAGGCGTGGCGCGAAGGACCTTCCATCACGTGGCCGGGGCCCACCACGGACACGGAGTCGTCCGCGGCGGTGTCCCCGGACGGCCGGAGCATCGTGCTGCTGGACCTGGGGGTCGACGACACCTCCGGCCCGCGCACACGCGCCCGGGTCTTCGACCTCGCGACGGGATCGCCCGAAGGCTCCGCCGCGGACTGGGCCGGATGGGGCTGCCGGCCGGTCTGGCGCGCCGGCAGGCCCGTAGTCACCGACGACCTGGCGTTCCGACCCGTCGGCGGGGACGGGGGCCCGCTCGTCCGGGTCTCCTCCGAGCTCGGCACGGACGGCTGCCCGGCGGCAGCGGGGACAGCCTCCGCGGGAGCCCCGCCGAGGACTCGGCGCTGGTCTGGGCCGAGCGGGCCCGGACCTGGGGAGGTCTGCTCGGGGTGCTCCTGGCCCTGGGCGTCGTGGTCTGGTGGAGCGGGCGCCGGCGGGGCTGGAAGAGACCGGTCGGGCGGCTGCCGTTTGTCTACCAGGTCGGGGGGCGGTGACCGGAGGCGCGGCTGCCCGTCCGGGCGTTCCGTCGGCCACCAAGGCCGCCGCCGGCTGATCCCGGCCTCGCCGAGAGGAGGCAACACGCAGGCGCCGCGGGCGCACCCTCTGCGTGTTGCCTCCTCTCGATGGGCGCGGCGGCACCGCTCCCTGACCGGGCGTCAGTGGGCGCGGGCATACTGGTGGATCGTGTCCGCCGACCCCGTGACGACCCCGTCCGCCACTGCCCGCATCCCCCGGGAGATCTGGGTCCTCATCGCGGCGGCGTTCGTCATCGCCCTGGGTTTCGGGCTCATCACGCCGGTCCTCCCGCAGTTCGCGCAGAGCTTCGGGGTCGGCGCGACGGCGAGCAGCATCGTCGTCAGCGCCTTCGCCTTCATGCGCCTGTGCTTCGCCCCGCGGGTGGCCGGCTCATCGCCCGCCTCGGCGAGCGGCCGATCTACCTCGCGGGCCTGGTCATCGTCGCGTTCTCCACGGGGGCCACGGCCTTCGCGGGGTCGTACTGGCAGCTGGTCGTCTTCCGGGGCTGGGCGGCATCGGCTCGGTGATGTTCACCGTGTCCGCGGTCGCGCTCATCGTGCGGCTCGCGCCGCCGTCCATCCGGGCCCGCGTCTCGTCGGCCTACGCCTCGGCCTTCCTCATCGGCGGGGTCGGCGGCCCCGTCGTCGGCGGCCTGCTCGGCGGGCTCAGCCTCCGGGTGCCGTTCATCGTGTACTCCGTGGCCCTGCTGCTCGCCGCCACGATCGTGTTCGTCTTTCTCAAGGACGCCTCGCTCCGCCCCAAGCCGGGCGACCCCGTCCTGCCCGTGATGACGGTGCGCGACGGCTGGCGCGACGGCGCCTACCGGGCGTCGATCGCCTCCGCCTTCGCCAACGGCTGGGCCAACTTCGGGGTGCGCAACGCGATCCTCCCGCTCTTCGCGGCGGCCGTCATCGTCGACCAGAGCCTCGACCAGGCGACGCGCGAGACCCACCAGGCGCTCGTCGCCGGCACCGCCCTCGCGGTCTTCGCGGCCGGCAACGCCGTCGGCCTGACCTTCGCCGGTCGCACCTCGGACCGCATCGGGCGCAAGCCGTACATCCTGGGCGGCCTCGTGGTCTCCGGGCTCGCGACCGCGGCCACCGGGCTCGCCACGAACCTGCCCGGCCTGATCGCCTTCTCGGTCGTGGCGGGCATCGGTGCGGGAAGCCTCAACCCGGCCCTGCAGGCGTCACTGGCCGACGTGGTGGGTCGCGAGCGCAACGGGGGGCCGGCCCTCGCGGCGTTCCAGATGTCGAGCGACACCGGGGCGATCATCGGCCCGGTCCTCGCCGGCCTGCTCGTCGACCGGGGCAGCTTCGGGCTGGCGTTCGCGGCCACCGGCGTTATCACCCTGCTCGCCGCGATCCCGTGGCTGCGGGCCCGCGAGACCCACCCCGTGCGCCACGCCGGGACCGCCTGACCTCTCCCGCCGGGTCGAGGTGAAGACCGACCGGGATCTGGTCGGGTTGCACCTCGAACCGAGCCCGGCAGCGGCCGGACGCGGAACCCGGGCGGCGGCCGGCGCTGCCTCACCTAGCCGCTGGCCTCGGTCGCACGCGGGAGCGGAGGCAGTCGCACCCCGCGGCGCGTGAGCATCGTGCCCGCGAGTGTCCCCGCGACGCCCGCACCCAGGACGAGGGCGGCAGCGAGGAGCCACGGGGGACCCGACGCCGGGGCCCGGGACACCGTGTCCGCCGCCGCCGCCGCCGCCACCGTCGGCGGCGGGACGGCCGCCGGCCCCGATGTCGGCCCGCCCGAGCCGGCCGGGGACGTCCCGAGGACGCCCAGCCCGGTCAGGGTGGCGACGAGGTCGTCCGCACGAGCCGGCTGGGACCAGGTCGGCGTTCGCGCGAAGGGATCCTCGCCCGTGACGTCGACGAAGGTCTCCACCCAGACGTCCCCATCCACGACGTGCACCGTGTCGATGCGCCAGGGGCTGATGTCGTGGATCAGCCACACCAGCCGGACCGACACCTCCGAGGTGGCGACCTGTGCGGGCGGACTGGCGGTCCCCGCAGGCGCGCTCCCCTCGCCGAGGACCGACTGGAGCTCGGAGTAGGCGGGACTGCCGGTGAGCGCGGCAGCCGACCGGCCGCTCCCGTAGTTGGTCACGAGGACCGACGTCGGACCTCCGGCGGCCGCGGACGGCACACCGAGGACGCACGAGCCCGCGACGAGGGTCAGGACGAGGACCAGGAACCTGCGCATGTCGTGCCTCCGTGGGGCTGTCGTGGTGCCGGTGATACACCGCCCACGCCCCGTCGGTTCACGGTCCGACCTCAGGGGACGGACTCCGCGACCGCCCTGGCCTCCTCGAGACTCTCCGGGCCCTCGAGGCGGTAGGTGAGCCCGTTCCCCGCCCCGTCACCACCGACCCAGACGAGGGTGGGACCGGCGACCCGTGGCGCGCTGGCCACCGTCGCCCCGCTGCGGTCGGTCCACTCGATGAGGTGCGGTGCCGCGAACCACACGGCCTCCCTCCCGGACACGTCGGTCGGGGTCACCGCCTGCCACACGCTCTTGAGGTAGCCGAAGGACAGGCTCCCGTCGAACACGTCGAGCCGGGTCGAGCCGGCGCCGGTGCCCCACGTCAGCTCGACGACGCGCTCCTCCCGGGTCACCGCGATGGTCGTGGGCGGGCCCAGCGCACGAGGGGCGCGGATGTCGAAGCCCACCCGCCTCGAGGCCTCCTCCAGGGAGCGGACCACGGCACCGTCTGGTGTGGAGGGCAGGGTGGGGGACCCGACCGGTGGCGACGGGGCCTCTCGGACGACGACCCCGCCGATCCGGAAGAGGTCGAGCACGGCGGCACGGACGGGTGGCACGAGCACGAGAACCAGCATTGCCGCGACCACCGCGACGAGGGTGCGGCGCCGGGGTCGCGCAGCCGCGTGCGCCACAGCGGTGCCCGCTGCGGCGCGGCGGCCTCCTCCGCGATCCGACCCAGCACGCGATCGGCGAGGTCGGCAGCCGGTGGGTCGACCACGAGGGTCCGCCCGACGGCGACGAGCTCGGCCTCGAGGGGGTCGACCGGCTCGAGGGGGGGCGGTGTCTGGATCTGCTCAGGCATCGGGGAGCGCCTCTCGAAGTCGGGTCAGGCTCCGACGGAGCCGCGACTTGACGGTGCCGTTCGGGATCCCGAGGGTCGCCGCGGTCTCGGTCTCGGACAGCTCGAGCAGGTAGCGGCACGTCACGACCTCACGCAGCTCCTGCGGCAGCGCCCGGATCGCGCCGAGCAGCGCGGCGCGCCGTTCCTCGCCCACGGCCACCTCCGCCGGGTCCGAGCCGGTGGCGAGCCGGGCGTCGTCGCGCACGACACGTCGTTCGCGGTCGGACCGCCGGGACCGCCCACGGTGCAGGTTGCGGCTCTCGTGGACGACGATCCGCAGCAACCAGGGCCGGAACGAGGCGCCGTCGCGGAAGGACGAGAGGGCCCGGTAGGCCTTGACGAAGGCCTCCTGGACGACGTCGTCAGCGTCCGAGCCGGCCCCGGAGAGCACCGCCAGCCGCCTCGCCATCGGGGCATGCCTCGTGACCAGCTCTGCGAAGGCGGCCGTCTCCCCGGCACGGACGCGAGCCAGCACCATCGCCTCGTCGGCCGTCTCGATCGGTCCTCCCTCGCCGCTCGTGTCCATCCATCATCGCTCCTACACCGCCGACGTCCGAGGGGTTCTCGTGCCGGGGCGCCCGGTCGCATCCGGCGGCTGCGGAACCCGGGCGGCGCCGGGGGCGTTGACCACGGGCCGCCCACGACGACCCGGAGGTCCGCCATCACCGCTCCCACCGCCACCACGCCCTCCGCGACCACGCCCGCCCTCGAGGTCCTCGACGCCCAGGTCGAGACCCTCGCCCGCCTCGGCTACCCCGACCTCGCCGGGGAACCGGAGGCCGCCTTCCGCGCGCGCCTCGCCCCGCTGCGCGAGCTCGCGGCCGACCTCGGCGACCTGCCCGCCACCGCCGAGGGTCGCACCCCGCTCGTCCTCGTCGTGACCCGTGAGGTGGTCGACCCCGAGCGCACGGTGCCGCTCCTGCGCCTGGCCCCCGCGGCACCCGCCCGGGCATCCTCGACCGCAACCACGGCGAGGCCGGCCTGGCGCCGTACCGGCCGATCGAGCAGGTCGTCCTGCCGCGGCCCGATGCCTACCTGCTGCTCGACGTCGACCGCGGCGAGGAGTTCCGGGGCGTCCGCCCGGAGGAGGCGCTGCCCACGGTCCTCGGCCGCGGTCGCAGCCCCCTGACCATCGAGGAGGGCGTAGCGGTCGTCACGCACACGCCTGAGCTGCTCGAGAAGAACCGCTGCTTCATGCTGTCGGGCTCGCGGCGCGGCGACCGGCGGGTGCCGGCGATGTGGATCAGCGAGCGCGCACCGAAGCTCGGCTGGTGCTGGGACGGGAACCCGCACGACTGGCTCGGGGTCGCGTCGGCCGGCTCGCGACGCGGCTGAGGGCGTCGCCCGGCACGAGGAGGATGAGGGCCGCCGCGAGGCACAGCAGGGTCGAGCCGATGCCGACCGGCGAGGCCCACGTCCGCCCGGCGATGCCGGCGTCGGCCTGGAAGCCGCCGACCACCTCGAGCACCGCGAGGTAGGCCGCCCCGGAGACGTTGACCGCCGCCGCGAGCACCGCGCCCCACGGCCGACGGCGCCACAGCAGCACACCCGCGACGACGAAGACGGGGGCGAGCACGGCCATGTCGAGGGCGTAGACGAGGTGGACCGCCGACGGTGGCATCACGTCCTCCGGGAGGGCCCCGGTGAGGGCGAAGCGCAGCGACATCGAGCCCCAGCCAGCGAGCAGCGCCACCCCGACGAGGGTCGTGAACCCGGCAACGACCCGTGCCGCGCGGCCGCCGCGGACCCCGGAGGCCACGGCGCCGGCGTCGATGCTCGTGCCGAGGAGGGCCAGCGCCCACACCGACAGCGCGAGCGCCCCGACGTGGAGGAGGAAGACGCGGCTGAAGGCGGTGCCGAACGCGTAGTAGGCGAAGTTGTAGACGCCGTAGAAGACCAGCCCGAGCCAGACGGCCGTCGCGGCCGGTGAGGGGCGGCGCCGGCTCGCGACGAGCGCGACGGCCAGCGCCGGGGCCACGAGCACGAGCGTGACGAGGTCGTTCCCGCGCAGCGCCGCGACCGCCCAGGGCGCTTCGGGGTACAGGCCGTCGACGGCCAGCCCGAGGGCGGCCTGGACGAGCATGAGGGCGAGCACACCCCACGAGAGAACCGTCGCGGCGCGCAGCCGCGGACCGGCGACGAGCACCATCGGGGACCTCCTCGGGCGGGGCAGCACGACCCGCGGGTCCCTGCAGCCCGCGGGTGGCGTCCCCTGCAGTGCAACCGTAGGCGGCTCGAGCAGGGCTGCGGCCCAGGTGTTCCGGACCTCACACCTTCCGGGTCAGTCCCGCGTCGCCTCCACCTCGTGCACCTCGCGGGGCATGACGAGGGAGGCCAGCAGCATCGTCACCGACACGGCCGCCGCGACGACGAACACGGCGCCGAGGGCCGGAGCGAGCACGCCCGCCGGCAGCGACTCGAGGTCGGACGGGGTGTGCCCGAGGCGCTGGCGGACGACCGTGTTCGCGACCGCACCGAAGGCCGCGACCCCGACCGCGCTCCCCACCGACCGAGCGAAGATCGACGCGCTCGTCGCGACGCCCCGCTCGTGCCACGGCACGGACGACTGGGCCGCCACGAGCGACGGGCTGGCCACGTAGCCGAAGCCGAGCCCGAGGACGAGGCAGGCGCCGGCGAGCAGCCAGACCGAGCTGTGCGGGCCGACGAGGAGGAGCACGCCGGAGCCGGCGACGGCGAGCACCGAGCCGATGAGCATCGTGGTCCGGAACCCGAGCCGCAGGTACAGCCGCCCGGCGGTCGAGGCCGCGACGGGCCAGCCGATCGTCATGGCGGCCAGCGCGAACCCGGCCACGATCGCGCCGGTGCCGAGGACGCCCTGTGCGTAGAGCGGGACGTACGACGTCAGCCCGAGGAGCATCACGCCGACGACGAGCGAGACGAGCATCGCCCCGCCGACCACCCGGTGGCCGAACACCCACAGCGGGAGGACCGGTTCGGGGCACGGCGCTCGACGACGACGAAGGCGGCCAGCAGCAGGGCCGAGGCGACGAACAGCGCGACGCTCACCGGGGAGCCCCAGGCCCAGAGCACACCGCCCTCGAGCAGCCCGACGAGCAGGGCGACCGTGCCGAGCAGCAGGAGCGTGATCCCCGCGTAGTCGATGCGGGGACGGGCGACGGCGGGCCGCGGTGCCTCGGAGAAGCGGCGCCAGAGCATCCAGGCGGCGGCGGCACCGAGCGGGAGGTTGACGAGGAAGATCCAGCGCCAGGTGAGGGCCTCGGAGAAGATGCCGCCGAGGGTCGGGCCGACGAGCGAGCTGACCGCCCACACCGAGGCGATGTACCCCTGGACGGTGGCCCGCTCGGCGACGCTGTAGATGTCGCCGACGATGGTCATCCCGATCGGCTGGATGGCCCCGGCCCCGAGGCCCTGCACGGCCCGGAAGGCGATGAGCGAGCCCATCGACCACGCCAGCCCGCAGAGCAGCGAGCCGACGACGAAGAGGCCGACTCCGACGAGCATCACGGTCTTGCGGCCGAACAGGTCGGCGACCTTGCCGTAGACCGGCACCGAGACCGCCTGGGCGAGGACGTACACCGAGAACAGCCAGGGGAACTGGGAGAGGCCGCCGAGGTCACGGACGACCGCGGGCACGGCGGTGGCGAGGATGGTCGCGTCGATGGCCACGAGGCCGGTCGCGAGCATCACGGCCAGCAGCACGGGGCCGCGCTCGCTGCGCAGCCCGACGTCGGCCCGAGGGACGCGGGCGGCGGTGGGGGTCGTCACCGCAGGGCCAACCCCGCCGCCGGGCCGGGCATTCCGCGGGCGCGGCGGGCTACCAGCTCGTCTCGACGCACGAGCGGGTGCCGCGGGGCTCGACCTGCAGGGTCGCGTGGTCGATGCCGAACTCCTCGCGCAGCCGCGCGCCGGCCTCCTCGAGGACCCGACCGGGGTCGGCGCCGTCGGCGCACACGAGGTGGGCGGTGGCGACGTGCATCCCCGAGGTGAGGGTCCAGAGGTGCAGGTCGTGGACGTCGACGACGTCGGAGACCTCCCGCAGCGCGGCCTCGGTGGTGTCCGGGTGGATGCCTGCCGGTGCGTGCTGGCCGAGGACCGCCACGACCTCGCGCCCGAGGAGCACGGCGCGGACGGCGACGAAGACCGCGATGGCCAGGGCGACGACGGTGTCCCACAGGGGGTTCCCCGTGGCGGCGATGAGGCCGGCGGCGGCCAGCACCCCGACCGACCCGACCGTGTCGGCGACCACCTCGAGGTAGGCACCCCGGACGTTGAGGCTGTCGGCCGCCCCGCCGCGCAGCAGCAGGAGCGAGACGAGGTTGACGACGAGCCCGAGCCCGCCGACGACGAGCATCACACCGGTGGCGACCTCGGGCCCGGACCCGGCCCGGCCCACCGCCTCGACGACGATGTAGACCGACACCCCGAGCATCAGCAGCACGGCCAGGCCCGACGCGAACACCTCCGCGCGGTAGGAGCCGAAGGTGCGCCGGCCGGTGGAGTCGGGGCGGGTGGCGATGCGCGTGGCGACGAGGGCGGCCCCGAGCGCGACGACGTCGGCGGCCATGTGCCCGGCGTCGCTGAGCAGGGCGAGCGAGCCGGCGAGCAGCCCGGCGACGAGCTCGACGACGAAGAACGCCCCGACGAGTACGAAGGCCACCCGCAGCCGCCAGCGGTGCTGCGCCCCGGCGTGCCCCGAGGGTGCGTGGGAGTGGCCGTGACCGGATCCCATCGGCCTGCCCTCCTCCGCACGTGGGACGTCTCGTCGACGACGCTACCCGCCGCACTAGGGTGCCGCCGTGACCGCCCCGCTGAGCGACGACGAGTGCCGGGTCCTCGACGCCCTCGACGACGACGAGCTCGTCGCGAGCCTCGTCGAGCTGGTCCGCGTCCCGAGCGTCACCGGGTCGGCGGCCGAGGGCGAGGTGCAGCACCTGCTGGCGCGCTGGTTCGAGGAGGCGGGGCTCGAGGTCGACCTGTGGTCGGAGGACCTCGAGGCCCTGCGTGCCGACCCCGGGTTCCCCGGCAGCGAGGCGCCCCGCACCGAGGCCTGGGGGCTCGTCGGCACCACGCCCGGCGCCGGGCCGCCGGCGCTGGTCCTCCAGGGCCACGTCGACGTCGTGCCGGTGGGCGACCCCGGGGCCTGGGCGCACGACCCCTTCGCGGCGGTCGTCCGGGACGGTCGGCTGCACGGGCGCGGGGCCTGCGACATGAAGGCGGGGGTGGCCGCCAACCTCGCGGTCGCCCGGGCGCTGCACCGGTCGGGGGTGCGGACGGCACGGCGGCTGGCGCTGCACTCGGTCGTCGGTGAGGAGGACGGCGGGCTCGGCGCCTTCGCCACCCTGCGCCGCGGCCACACGGGGGAGGCCGCGGTCGTCACCGAGCCGACGAGCGGCCGGCTGCTCGTGGCGAACGCCGGCGCGCTGACCTTCCGGCTCGAGGTCGGCGGCCTCGCGGCGCACGGCAGCACGCGGCTCGAGGGCGTCTCGGCGCTCGACACCTTCGCGGTCGTCCACGCGGCGCTGCGGCGGCTCGAGGCCTCCCGCAACGAGTCCGCCGACCCGCTCTTCGCGGGCACCCGACTGCCGTACGCGATGTCGGTCGGGCGGGTGCAGGCCGGCGACTGGGCGAGCAGCGTGCCGGACCTGCTCGTCGCCGAGGGGCGCGTCGGGGTCGCCCTCGGCGAGGACCCGCAGGCCGCGCGCGACGCCTTCGAGCGATGCGTCGCACAGGCCGCCGCGACCGACCCGTGGCTGCGCGAGCACCCGCCCGTCGTCACCTGGCCGGGCGGGGCCTTCGCATCCGGACGGCTGCGGGACGGGCACCCGCTGGCCGCCGAGGTGGCGGGGGCGGTCGAGGCGGTCGGTGGGCAGCGGCCGCGGGAGGCCGGCGCCCCCTACGGCTCGGACCTGCGCCTGTACGCGGCCGCCGGCATCCCCACGCTCCAGTACGGGCCGGGCGACGTCCGGCTCGCGCACTCGCCGCGCGAGTCGGTGCCCCTCGACGAGGTCGTCGCCGTGGCCCGCGCCCTCACCGTCCTGACGGTCCGCCGCCTCACCGCCCCCTGACCTGCCCCTGACCTGCCCCCGATCTGCCCCCGATCTGCCTCTGCCCACCCCCACCTCTCCCGAACGTGTGTGAAGAACGTCGGCATGCCGACGTTCTTCACACACGTTCGCGGGACGGAGGCGGGGGGTTCCGCACTCCGCATCCGCGGCCTAGCGTCGGGCGGGTCAGCAGCGTCGCGACGAGAGGACCCGCCATGCCCCTGGACAACCCCTTCTACACCGCCGAGATGCAGGGGCCCTACGAGCTCCTCAGGGTCGGCCGCTTCGAGCTCGAGGAGGGCGGGGTCATCCCCGACCTGCACCTCGCGGTCGCGACCTACGGCGAGCTGAACGAGGCGCGGGACAACGCGATCCTCGTCCCGACGTGGTTCTCGGGCACGCACGCGACGTGGTGGCAGGTCTACATCGGCGAGGGTCGCGCGCTCGACCCCTCGCGCTGGTTCATCGTCGTCGTCAACCAGATCGGCAACGGCCTGTCGACCTCACCGCACACGACCGACGACCCGTCCATCGCGATGTCGCGCTTCCCGCAGGTGCGCATCGGGGACGACGTCCGGGCCCAGGAGCAGCTGCTGCGCGAGCACTTCGGCATCGAGCGGCTGGCCCTGGTCGTCGGCGGGTCGATGGGAGCCCAGCAGACGTGGGAGTGGGCGGTCCGCTTCCCGGACAAGGTGCTTCGCGCGGCGCCGATCGCCGGCACGGCGCAGAACACCCCCCACGACTTCCTCTTCACGCGGGCCCTGCTCGAGGCCATCACCTCCGACCCGGGATGGAACGGTGGCGAGTACGCCTCGCACGAGGACGTGGCCGCCGGGCTCGCCCGGCACGCGGACATCTGGGCGATCCTGGGCCTCAGCACGGAGTTCTGGAAGACGGAGTTCTGGCGGGGGATCCCGCCGATCGCCGAGGGGCTGGAGTTCTCGACCTTCGAGGAGTTCCAGCAGAACTTCGTCCGGCTGCTCTTCGGGATGATGGACCCCAACGCCCTGCTCTCGATGGGCTGGAAGTGGCAGCGCGGCGACGTCGCCCGGAACACCGGCGGCGACCTCGCCGCCGCCCTCGGGCGGATCACCGCCAAGACCTTCGTGCTGCCGATCGACGAGGACATGTTCTTCCCGCCGCGCGACTGCGAGGCCGAGCAGCGACTGACCCCGAACAGCGAGCTGCGGGTGCTGCACACCGTCGCGGGGCACTTCGGGCTCTTCGGGTTCGAGCAGTCCTACCTCGACGAGGTCGACGCCCACCTGCGCGAGCTGCTCGACACCCCCGTCTGAGGCCCCTCCACCACCGCACCACTCCACCGCGAACGTGTGTGAACACGCCAGGCACCACCGGCGTGTTCACACACGTCCGCGAGGCGTGAAGGGGGCGCGCACCCATCCGGGACGGGGCGCGGCTCCGAAGCCCCTCTGACGCCGCCCGAGGAAGCACCGCCGGAGGGAGCACGATGACGCCGCTGACGCAGCGCCTGCTGCGCGCCGTCCTGCTCGCCGTCGGTGCGCTCGTCTCCGGGTTCGTCCTCTCCGTCGCCGTCGCCTCCTCCGCCTCGGCCGACGAGGGCGACGGCCTGCTGGGCCACGCCGGAGCCTCCCTCTCCTCCGTCACGAGCCCGGTCCTCGAGCCCGTGGCCGCGCCGGTCGCGAGGGCCGCAGAGCCGGTGACCAAGCCGGTCGCCCAGGCCGTCGCGCCGGTCACCAAGCCCGTCGCGAAGCTCGTGGAGCCCGTCACGAAGCCGGTTGCCCAGGCCGTCGCGCCGGTCACCGAGCCCGTCGCGAAGCTCGTGGAGCCCGTCACGAAGCCGGTCCTCGAGGCCGTGGCGCCCGTCACCGACGTCGTCCTCGAGCCGCTCGCCCCGGTCACCGACGCCCTGGCCCCCGTGGCCCAGGTGCTCCCGCCGGTCGACGTCCTGCTCCCCACCGACGACGCGCCCGCCGTGCCGACCGCCCCCGTCGCGGACGCGCCGCGGGCGACCCCCACCGTCATCCCGGCGACCCCGGCGACCCCGGCGGCGTCGGTCGACGCACCGGCGCTGACGGTCACCCCGGCCCCGGCCCCGGCCGCCACCGACGACACTGGCGCCCAGCCCGCCCCGGCCGCGCCGACCCCGGCGACCCCGGCCCTCCCCGCCGTGCCGGCCGCTCCCGCCCCCGGACCGGCCGCCATGGCCTCCGCGCCGGGCGGCCACGCCGGTACCGACCCCACCTCGCTCGCGCCCCACCCGGTGCGCGACGCCTCGGCCCTCTCCGCGCTCCCCGCGGGCGACGAGGCCGTCCTCGCGACGCAGGCCTTCCACCGGCCCGGCGTCGCCCCCGACTGACCCGTCAGGTCGATCCCGCGCGGCTCCCCGAGCCGCAACGGCGCCCGAGTCCCGACGACCCGCGCGCCGGCACAGGACACACCTGACGAAAGGTCCGACATGAACACCTGGATCAAGCGATCCCTGGGCACCGCTGCCGTCGCCGGCGGCCTGCTCCTCGGTGGCGCCGCGATGGCGTCCGCCGACGACGGTTCGAGCGCGTCGCAGCACGCGGCCGACTCCTCCGTCTCCTCCCCGATCCGCCTCGGCGGCATCGACCTCGGGGCGACGAGCAGCAGCTCGAAGAGCTCGTCGGTCACCGAGACCCGCACCGACCGGGACGGCTCCTCGGAGTCGAGCACGCGGGCGTCGAAGGACTCCTCGAAGAACTCGGTCGGCCTCTCGACCGGCGACATCACGGCCGACCCGTCGGCGGCGATCTCCTCGATCACGAAGTCCGCGACCTCGCGTGACTCCGACGCCGACACGAGCCGCTCCTCGTCGAGCAGCGAGGGCAGGGCCACGGCCAAGGCGCCCGTCTCCATCGGGGGCCTGAACCTCACCGGCTCGAACGAGCAGGCCTCCTCCGGCCGGGAGAAGGTCACCCGCACCGACGAGGACGGCGACACCCGCACGTCGGAGTCGGAGTCGGCGAAGGCGTCGAAGACCGGCTACTCGTTCGGCATCGGCGAGCTCACCGCCGACCCGATGGGCTCGCTCTCGGGCGCGCGCAGCGATGCGCTGACCCGGGACGACGAGGACGTCACCGGGGCCTCGACCTCCGAGGCCGCCGGCTCGTTCTCCTCGCCGCTGTCCTTCGAGGGCATCACCGGCTCCTTCTCCGACGAGCGCGCCTCGACGGACGCCCGCCGCGACACCGTGACCGACGAGGACGGCACCCGCTCGCAGGCCACCCGTGAGGCCCGCGCCTCGAAGACCACGGGCGGCTTCGACACCGGCTCCTTCGCGGCCGACCCGAACGGCGCCTTCCGCACCGTGCGCTCGGACGCCTTCTCGACGCGGGACCGCGACGAGACCGCCGACCGCTCCACGAGCACCTCGGTGTTCGACCTCGCCGCCCCGTACTCGGCCAGCGGCGGCTCGGGCTTCTTCTCCCGTGAGGACGCCTCGGCGACCGAGCGCGAGACGATGGTCTCCGACGAGGACGGCACCCTGACCCGCATCGAGCGGGACGAGGACGCCAACGCCTTCGGCCAGTCCTTCGGGTTCGACCGCAGCGAGGGTGACCTCCTCGGCTCCTTCGACGCCACCTCGGTGTTCGACGGGATGGTCGACAACCGCTGACCCTCGGGTCGGCAGTGCACCACCTCGACCCGGCCGGCGACCCTCTCGGTCGCCGGCCGGCCGGGGGACCGTGTGCCCGCCGGGGGGATGGGAGAGTGGTCGCCATGAGCGACGTCGCGGTGACCATCGACGGACTGCCCGACCGGTACCTGACGACCCGACCGGTCGCCGAGGACGCCCCGGAGGTCGCGGCCCTGCTCGCGGCCCACCAGCAGGCGGCCAAGGGTTCCTCGGGCGTCGACCCCGAGGCGGTGCTCGGCCAGCTCGCCGGCACCGGGTCCTGGACCCGCCGGCAGGTGCTGGTCCGCGACCCCGAGGGCCGGCTGCTCGCGTGGCTCTCGGTGCACGACCGGGCGGCCGGCCGGGTGCTCGTCGAGGTGACGGTGTCGCCCGACCTCCCCGTCGACGAGGCCGACCTGCTCGCCCACCACCTGTTCGCCGCCGGCGAGCGCCACGCGCGCGACATCGGCCGGATGCGCCGGCTGCGCACGACCCTCCTCGACTCCGGCGCCTACGCCGACGACCCGCGCCAGCAGGCCTGGCTCGACGGTGCGGGGTACCGGTGCACCCGGACCTGGCTGCAGATGACCCGCCCGGTGCGGCCCGAGGAGGAGTCGTCGCTGCCGGCCGTGCGCGAGGGCGTGGTCGTCCGGCCGGTCGACCGGCACGAGGACGGCCTGCCGGTCGCGCAGGACCTCCAGGCGGTGCACCGCGTGCTCGAGGAGTCCTTCCAGGACCACTTCAGCTCCTACCGCGAGAGCTTCCCCGAGTTCGTCATGCGGCTGCGCGAGGACCCCGGTCACCGCTGGGACCACTGGTGGCTGGCGACCGTCGAGACCGACGACGGCGTGCTCCCCGCCGGCGCGTTGGTGTCGACGGTGCTGCGCGAGGACGCCGCCGGCCACGAGGGCAGCTACGTCGACTACATCGGGGTGCACCGCAGGGCGCGGGGTCGTGGAGTGGCGAAGGCGTTGCTGCACATCGTGATCGCCGATGCCGCACGCCGCGGGCGCAACCGGGTCGGGCTCGAGGTCGACGCCGACTCACCGACCGGTGCCGACGGCCTCTACACCTCGATGGGCTGGGTCACCGACTACCGCACCCAGTCGTGGCACCAGGACCTCGACCTCTGAGGCCGACCGTCCGGCCGCCCGGCCCGCAGGCCGCCCCGCGGTCAGCGGGCGACGTCGACGACGAGCCGGGTCGGGCCGGTGAGCAGCGAGACGCGGAACGGCCGCTGACCGCCGGTGACCCCGATGAACTGCTGGCCGTAGCCCTCGAACCCGCCCCAGATCGCGTCGGCCGACGCGATGCCGGTGCCCTTGAGGGTGGCCGGGAGCGGGTCGTCGGGGCTCGGCGCGGACTCGCCGGGGATGTCGACCGAGGTCACCATCACCTCGAGCCAGGCGTCGCCGGGCACGTCGCGACGGTCGCCCGAGCCGTCCTCGACGGGGGCGTCGACCCACCGGACGCGGTAGGTCGGCGTGCCCGCCTTGCTGAACTGGTAGACGACGCGGTCGTACCCGGTGTGCTTCCCGACCCGGGACTCGACGCCGATGCCGATGGAGGAGCCGAGCTCGGGCCAGCCGGCGGTCTTCTGCTCCTCGAGCGAGAAGCCGGCGAGCGTCGTGCTGGGGCTCGGGGAGGCCGACGAGGTGCTCGGGTCGGGCGTGGCGGAGGGGGAGGCCGACGAGCTGCTGACCGACGGGTCGGGCCCGAGCCCGGGCTCCTCCTTGCCGCTCGTCGTGCACGCGGCGAGGGCCACGACGGCGAGCGCCGCCGTCGCGGCGGCGCCGCCGCGGGCCACCCGTCGGGTGCGGCGGACGGGGGTCGGTGCGCTCGAGCGTGCGGTCATCGGTGTTCCTTCACGGGTCCATGGTCGCGGACCGCGACCCTCGCCCGTGGGACGTCGGGGGAGGGCGTGCCGTTCCCCGGCTCAGCGCACGACGGTGCGGGCGCCGTGGCGGGGGACGCTCGTGATGTTCCGCACCCGCGGCTGCTCGCGGCCGTGGGCCTCGACGTCGTGCGCCACGAGCACCTCGCGCAGCACGGCGACCGCCTCCATCAGCGAGAACCCCGCGCCGATGCACCGCCGCACCCCGCCGCCGAAGGGGATCCAGGTGTTCGGGCGGGCTGGCCGTCGAGGAAGCGCTCGGGACGGAAGGCGCCGGGGTCCGGGTGGCTCGCGGAGCGGGAGTGCGCGAGGAGGATGGAGGCGGCGACCGTGGTGCCGGCGGGCAGGTCGAGGCCGGCGAGCGTGGACGGGGCGCGCAGCACGCGCACGACCATGGGGATGACCGGGTGCAGGCGCATCGCCTCCTTGACGAGGGCCTCGAGCCGCTCGTCGTCTCCGGTGCGGGCGGCCTCGCGCGCCCAGGCCCGTCGGGCGGGGTCGAGCCCGATCTCGTGGAGGGTCCAGGCCAGGGCGGTCGCCGTCGTCTCGTGGCCGGCGAGCAGCAGCGTCACGAGCTGGTCGCGCAGCTCGTCGTCGGTCAGGCGGTCGCCGCCGTCGTCGGCGCGGATCAGCCGGGAGAGCACGTCCTCGCGGTGCTCGAGGTCGGGGCTGGCCCGGCGCTCGCGGACCTCCTCGCGGATGAGGACGTCGAGGGCCGCGGTGCGCTCTGCGGCCCGGCGCCACATGCCGACGGAGCGCAGGCGGGGGACGGCGTAGCCGAGGAACACGAGCGGGCTGACGTCGACGAGCTGGCGGACGAGGGGTCGCAGGCGTTCGAGGCGGGCCTCGTCGGTGACGCCGAAGACGACCCGGAGGATCACCTCGAGGGTGACCGCGTTCATCCGCTCGAGGACGGGGAAGGGGACGCCGGGGGTCCACGAGCCGACCTCGGTCTTGGCCAGGCCGGTGACGAGGTCGGCGTAGCCGCGCAGGGCGCGACCGGAGAAGGCCGGGGTGAGCAGGGCCCGGGCCCGCCGGTGGTCGGCACCGTCGAGGAGCAGCAGCGAGTGCTGGCCCATCACCGGACCGAGGAGCGAGTTGGCCTCGCCCGCGTGGAAGACGTCGGGGTCGCCGGCGAAGATCTCGCGGACGGCGGCCGGGTCGGAGAACAGGACGATGTCGCGGCCGGTCGGGAGCAGCCGCACGGTGAACGCGTCGCCGTACCGGCGCTGCAGCCGGGGCACCCAGCGGTGGCGCAGGCGCATCATCCCGACGCTCTGGACGAGGCGGGGCAGCCGCGGCCCGGGCGGCAGGGGAGGCGGGTGGTCCATCGGGTCCTCCTCGTCGGCCGGTGTCCCGAGCCTAGCCGCGGGCGGTCGCGGACCACGTGGCCCGGACCTCGTCGGCGACGTCGGCGGCCTGGGCCAGGCCGGCGCGGGCGGCGTCAGCGCGGCGGGCGGGGTCGAGGACGTTCTTCCCGATGGCCGCCAGTGCCCGCGCGTCCGGCGCGAGGACGGCGGTGCGGGTCGCGCCCGTGCGCGTCAGCTGGGCGGCGACGGACGTCGCCCTCGACAGCGACCGCGGCAGCGGGGCGACGACGACCACCGGGTCGCAGCCCTCGGCCAGATCGGCGTTCGCGGTCGAGCGCACACCGCCGTCGACGAGGCGGCGCCCGCCCGTCGACACCGGTGGCCAGACCATCGGCACGGCGCAGCTGGCCGCGACGGCGTGCACGAGGTCGACCCCGCCGTCACGGTCGAGGACGACGAGCTCGCCGGTGTCGGCGTCGACCGCGGTGACCCGCAGGTCACCCTCCGGCCACTCCTCCCACGGGACACGGTGGCGGATGACAGCCACCCGATCGGAACCGTCACCGGGGTTGGCGCGCAACGCCTTCCGGCCGATGCGGGCGCGCTTCTCGCGAGCGCTGCCGGGCCGGAGGAGGGCGGGGGCGAGGCGGAGCATCGTCCAGCGCGAGAGGGTTGCCGCGCGCTCGCCGGTGGGTGGGGCCAGCTGGGCCTCGTAGAGCTCGTCGAGCGGTGTGCCGCTGCGGACCTGGGCGCCGACGACCGAACCGGCGGACGTGCCGACGACGAGGTCGGCGTCGGTGAGGTCGACCCCGGCACGGGCCAGCCCGTGGAGGAGGCCGAGCTCCCAGGCGATGCCGGTGATGCCGCCGCCGCCGAGGACGAGTGCGCTGCGCGTCATCGCCCCACCGTAGGCGCGCCGACCCGCACCCGGGGCCGTCGTACGCTGGCGGCATGGGTCGACGGGTGGCGCTCGCGCTGGGGGCCGGGGGCGCGCGGGGGTACGCGCACATCGGGGCCCTCCAGGTGCTCGAGGAGCGCGGGTTCGAGGTCGTCGCCATCGCCGGCACCTCGATGGGTGCGCTCGTCGGGGCCTCGCGGCGGCCGGCCGGCTCGACGCGTACACCGAGTGGGCCACCGGCCTCACGCAGTACGACGTCTGGCGGCTGCTGGACCTCAACCTCGGTGGGGGAGGTGCGATCCGGGCCGAGCGCATCTTCTCGAAGGTCGGCGACATCCTCGGCGGCGCTCTCATCGAGGACTGCGCGATCCCGTTCACGGCCGTCGCGACCGACCTCAACAACCGCCGCGAGGTGTGGTTCCAGCGCGGGCCCGTGGCGACGGCCGTCCGCGCGTCGGTGGCCATCCCGAGCCTCGTGACGCCGATCGTCGTCGACGGCCGGCTCCTCGTCGACGGCGGGCTGATGAACCCCGTGCCGATCGAGCCGACCGCCGCCGTCGTCTCCGACCTCACCGTGGCCGTCAGCCTGCAGGCCGGGCACAGCCGGGGATGGCCGTCGCGCCCGTGCGCACGGCGGGTCCGCTGAGCGGCCCGCTCGCGGGGTCGGTGCGCTCGCTGACCCACCGGGTCAGCGCGCTGATCGGCGGCTCGCACGCGAGCGAGGACGCACCGGGCGAGGCCGTGACCGGCGAGGACGTCGAGCCGGTGACGGAGGGGGGCGGGGCCCCGACCGTCGCGCCGGCGCCCGGTTACGCGCCCGCGCCGAAGGACCTCGCGTCGGCGGAGATCTTCAACCGCTCGTTCGACACGATGGCCGCGCTCATCACCCGGTACCGGATGGCGAGCAACCCGCCGGACGTGCTCGTCTCGGTGCCGTCGGACGCCTGCCGGACGATGGACTTCCACCGGGCCCCGGAGATGATCGAGCTCGGGCGCGAGCTGACCGCCAAGGCTCTCGACGACGCCGGTCAGTGACGGCCGGCGCGGGCGGTCACCCGGGGCCGGAGCCGGTGGTCACTGCGGGTCGACGCGCGGCGAGGCGCCCTGGAGCTCGTCGATGAGCTCGGAGGCGTGGGCCTTGGTGAGCCCCTCGGGCACCTCGCGGCCGGCCTCGCGCGCGAGGGTCTGCAGGTAGCTCAGCTGCGGCCCGGTGGCGGGCTCGTCGCCGGTGGCCCACTGCTCCGGTGGCTTGGTCGCGTCCTGCGGGTCGGGGGTCTGCTCGGGCATCGGGGTCTGGTCGCTCATCCGGCCACGCTAGGCGGAGGCACCGACAACGGGGTCGTGCGCTGAGCGGCCGGCCGTCGTCCTTCCCCGCTGGTTCGAGGTGAAACCGGCCCCCGGAGACGGCTCGGTATCACCTCGACCGATGATGAGCGGCCGCCGAGGTGCGGACGGCGCCGCCTGCGGTGACCTGACGTGGGTGGCGGGACCCGTCGACCCGTCAGGCCGGCGGGCCCTCCCACGGGTAGCCCGCACCGACGAACACCTCGCGGATGGCCGCCCGGTCACCCTCGACGTCGTCGCGGAACAGCTCGCGGCCACCGGCGGTCTCGATGACCACCCTCGAGCCCGTGCGGTGCACCGTGTCGACCTTCGCGCGCGGGATGACGCGCTCGACCTCACCCCGCCGCTCGACCCGGATCTCGTCGGGGTCGACGTGCAGCACCGCGGTGTTCGTGACGACCCAGGCGGCGAACACCAGCCCGAGCAGCAGCCCGACGAGCGGTCGCCCCCACACCAGCCACGACCCGTCGAAGGAGGTGAGGAGGCGCAGCGGACCACCGAACGGCACCCACTCGTGGTCGTCGGCGAACCGGGCGACCCACGGCAGCACCAGCCCCACGACGAGGCCGCCGCCCCCGAACAGGCCGACGACGAACAGGCGTCCGGCGCGGTCGAAGCCCCCGATGCGTCGGGTCGGGTCGGCGTCCTGGGTCCCCATGCCCGTCGAGGCTACGGGAGGAGGCTCCCGCGCCCCCGGGTCGCGGGCGTACGGTCCGAGGATGAGCATCCGCCTCGGCTACCAGATCCCGAACTTCAGCTACCCCGGGGGCGACCCGGCCCGCATCGTGCCCACCGTGGTGCAGCAGGCGCAGGAGGCGGATGCCGCCGGTGTCGACGCGGTCCTCGTGATGGACCACTTCTACCAGCTGCCCGGCATCGGCGACCCGGACCAGCCGATGCTCGAGGCCTACACGCTGCTCGGGGCGCTCGCGACCGCCACCGAGCGGGTGCAGCTCTCGACGCTCGTCACCGGCAACACCTACCGCAACCCGACGCTGCTCGCGAAGGCGGTCACGACCCTCGACCTCGTGAGCGCCGGCCGGGCGGTCCTCGGCATCGGCGCCGGCTGGTTCGAGCTCGAGCACCAGCAGCTCGGGTTCGAGTTCGGCACGTTCACCGACCGGTTCAACCGGCTCGACGAGGCGCTCCAGATCATCGAGCCGATGCTCCGCGGCCAGCGCCCGACCGTCTCCGGTGACTGGTACCGCACCGAGGGCGCGATGAACGAGCCCCGGCTGCGCGACGACCTGCCCATCCTCATCGGCGGTGGGGGAGAGCGGAAGACGTTCAGGTTCGCCGCCCGGCACGCGGCCCACCTCAACCTCATCTGCAACGCCTCCGACATCCCGCAGAAGCTCGAGGCGCTCGAGGCCCGCTGCGCGGAGGAGGGTCGCGACCGGTCGACGCTCGAGACCAGCTACCTCGCGTTCGTCATGATGGACGAGGACGGCGACGCGGCCCGCGCGATGCACCGCGACTTCCTCCGCTCGCGCGGTGTCGACCTCGACGCGATGGACGAGGACCAGCGCCGCCTGGCCACCGACCGCCAGTTCGCCGGCACGCCCGAGGAGGTCGCCGGCCAGCTGCGCGAGCGCGTCCTCGACCACGGTGTCGACGGGCTGATCGTCAACATGGTCGCCAACGGCCACGTGCCCGGGGTCGTCTCGATGATGGCCGAGGCGCTGGCCCCGCTCGTCACCCGCTGAGCGAGCGCCCGCCCCGCACACACGCACACCCTGCAGTCGTCCGCACCTCCTCGAGGGAGGGCGGATGGCTCCGCGGTGTGCGTCCGTCAGGTGCTCGTCGCGGCGGGAACAGCCGGGCCCGGTCCGGAGTTGAGCCAGGTGAACGCAAGTTTCACGCGGACGATTTGCACCGGCCGATCCGGCGCGCGTAACTTGAGCGACAAGCACTCAACCCGAACCACCGCACCACACAAGGAGCAGCCCCATGGCCCGTGCAGTCGGCATCGACCTCGGCACCACGAACAGCGCCGTCGCCGTCCTCGAGGGCGGCGAGCCCACCATCATCGCGAACGCCGAGGGCGGTCGCACCACCCCGTCGGTCGTCGCGTTCAGCAAGGGCGGTGAGGTGCTGGTCGGCGAGATCGCCAAGCGCCAGGCCGTCACCAACGCCGACCGCACCATCCGCTCGGTCAAGCGCCACATGGGCACCGACTGGGGCACCGACGAGATCGACGGCAAGAAGTACACCGCCCAGGAGATCAGCGCCCGCATCCTCCAGAAGCTCAAGCGCGACGCGGAGTCCTACCTCGGCGAGACCATCACCGACGCGGTCATCACCGTCCCCGCCTACTTCGACGACCACGAGCGCCAGGCCACCAAGGAGGCCGGCGAGATCGCGGGCCTCAACGTGCTGCGCATCGTCAACGAGCCCACCGCCGCGGCGCTGGCCTACGGCCTCGACAAGGGCAAGGAGGACGAGCTCATCCTCGTCTTCGACCTCGGTGGCGGTACTTTCGACGTCTCGCTCCTCGAGGTCGGCAAGGACCCCGAGGACGGCTTCTCGACCATCCAGGTCCGCTCCACCAGCGGTGACAACAAGCTCGGTGGCGACGACTGGGACGAGCGCATCGTCGGCCACCTGCTGACCGTCGTGAAGAACTCCTCCGGCGTCGACCTCGCCAAGGACAAGATCGCGATGCAGCGCCTGCGCGACGCCGCCGAGCAGGCCAAGAAGGAGCTCTCGTCGGCCAGCTCGACGAACATCTCCCTCCAGTACCTCTCGATGTCCGAGAACGGCCCGATCCACCTCGACGAGACGCTGACCCGCGCCCAGTTCGAGCAGATGACCAAGGACCTCCTCGACCGCACGAAGCAGCCGTTCCAGAACGTCGTCAAGGACGCCGGCATCTCGGTCGCCGACATCGACCACGTCGTCCTCGTCGGCGGCTCGACCCGCATGCCGGCCGTCAGCGCCCTCGTCAAGGAGCTGACCGGCGGCAAGGAGCCCAACAAGGGCGTCAACCCCGACGAGGTCGTCGCGCTCGGCGCGTCCCTCCAGGCCGGTGTCCTCAAGGGCGAGCGCAAGGACGTCCTGCTCATCGACGTCACGCCGCTCAGCCTCGGCATCGAGACCAAGGGCGGGCTGTTCACCAAGCTCATCGAGCGCAACACCGCGATCCCGACCAAGCGCAGCGAGGTCTTCTCGACGGCCGAGGACAACCAGCCGTCGGTGCTCATCCAGGTCTTCCAGGGCGAGCGCGAGATCGCGCAGCAGAACAAGCCGCTCGGCACCTTCGAGCTCTCCGGCATCGCGCCGGCGCCGCGTGGCGTGCCGCAGGTCGAGGTCACCTTCGACATCGACGCCAACGGCATCGTCAACGTCTCCGCGAAGGACCGGGGCACCGGCAAGGAGCAGAAGATCACCATCTCCGGCGGGTCCGCCCTGTCGAAGGAGGAGATCGAGCGGATGGTCAAGGACGCCGAGGCGCACGCCGAGGAGGACAAGGCCCGCCGCGAGGAGACCGAGGCCCGCAACATGGGCGAGTCGCTGGTCTTCTCCACCGAGAAGTTCCTCTCCGAGTCCGGCGACAAGGTCTCCGACGAGCACCGCGCCCCGGTCGACGAGGCGCTCGCGGCCCTCAAGGACGCCATCAAGCCCGACAGCGGGGCGTCCACCGAGGACATCAAGGCCAAGATCGACACCCTCAACACCAGGTCCCAGGAGATGGGCGCGGCCGTCTACGCCGCGGCCGCCGAGCAGGGCGAGTCGGGTGACGTGCCCGGTGCCGAGTCGACCGACGGTGGGCAGCCGGCGACCGACGCGGGTGACGACGACGTCGTCGACGCCGAGGTCGTCGAGGACGACGAGGAGAAGAAGTGACCGACTCCTCGACGGACGACTCGGTGAACACCGAGGCGGTCAACGACGAGCCGCAGCAGCACGGTGAGGAGGCGGCCCCGGAGCAGTCCGGGGCCGCCGCCCCCGCGGCTGCCGAGGTGCCCGCGGGCGAGCCCGCCGAGGCTCCCGCCGAGGCTGCGGCCGAGATGCCGGACGCCGGTGCCGCACACCCGGACACGGTGCTCGCGGCCGAGCGGCTCGCCGACCTCCAGCGCCTCCAGGCCGAGTACGTCAACTACAAGCGCCGGGTCGACCGCGACCGGGCCGTGGTGCAGGAGAGGGTCGTCCGCGACGTCCTCGAGTCGCTGCTGCCCACGCTCGACGACATCCACGCCGCGCGCGAGCACGGCGACCTCACCGGGCCGTTCGCGGCCATCGCCGACAAGCTCGAGGGTGCGCTCGGCCGCTACGGCCTCAGCCGCTTCGGGGCCAAGGGCGAGGAGTTCGACCCGCAGCAGCACGAGGCCCTGATGCACGCGCCGTGGCCCGCCGACGACGCCGACCTCCCGGCCGGCGCCACGGCCACGACCGTCGTCACCGTGCTCCAGCCCGGCTACCGTGCGGGTGAGCAGGTCCTGCGCCCCGCCCGGGTCGCCGTGGCCGACCCCGCCTGACCCCTGCACCGAGCGACCGAGAGGAGGCGCCGATGGCCAGCCAGGACTGGTTCGAGAAGGACTTCTACGCGATCCTCGGCGTCCCGAAGGACGCCGACGAGGCCGCGATCAAGAAGGCGTACCGCAAGCTCGCGCGCAAGCACCACCCCGACCAGAACGCCGGGGACACCGCGGCCGAGCAGCGCTTCAAGGACATCGGCGAGGCCAACGCCGTGCTGTCGGACCCCAAGCAGCGCCAGGAGTACGACGCCGTGCGCTCGATGGCCGGCGGCGGGGCGCGCTTCCGCGCCGGCGCCGGGGGGCCGGGCGGCGCCAGCGGCTTCGAGGACATCTTCAGCGCGTTCGGCGGCGGGGGTGGCGGCTCCCGGGTCCGGTTCTCCAGCGGCGGGCCCGGCCAGCAGACCGGCGGCGAGGACATCAACGACATCCTCGCCCAGATGTTCGGCGGCGGGGCGGGTGCTGCCGGCGGGGACCCGTTCGGCGGCACCGGTTTCCGCGGTACCCGTGGCCCGCGTCCCGGGGCCGACGTCAACGCCCGGACGACCCTCGGCTTCCGCGACGCCGTCGAGGGCTCGACCGTCACGCTGACCACCGTCGACGGGCAGCGGGTCACGACGAAGATCCCCGCCGGGGTGCGTGACGGCCAGAAGATCCGGTTGCGCGGCAAGGGTGGCCAGGGCGACCCCGGGGCGCCGAAGGGCGACCTCATCCTCACCGTCGCCGTCGACAAGCACCCCGTCTTCGGTCGCGACGGCGACCATCTCACCGTCGACCTGCCCGTCACGTTCGCCGAGGCCGCCCTCGGGGCAACGGTTCCCGTGCCGACCCTCGACGGCTCGTCGGTGCGCGTCAAGGTCGCGCCCGGCACGCCGAGCGGCCGCGTGCTGCGGGTCAAGGGCCGTGGCGTCGCCGGCCGGCACGGCACGGGCGACCTGCTCGCGCGCGTGCAGGTCGTCGTCCCGCAGCGCCTCTCCGACGAGGCGCGCCGCGCGGTCGAGACCCTGCGCGACGCCGAGGGTGACGCCGACCCGCGTGCCACCCTGTTCCAGCAGGCCGCGACCTGACGGGAGGTGCACCGATGGCCCGACTCGACCTGTCCGCCTTCGCGCCCGACGACGACTCGCCCGTCTTCGTCATCTCCGTCGCGGCCGAGCTCGCCGGCATGCACGCGCAGACCCTGCGCCAGTACGACCGGCTCGGGCTCGTCACCCCCTCGCGCACCAAGGGCGGGGGCCGTCGCTACAGCCAGCGCGACGTCGCGTTGCTGCGCGAGGTGCAGCGGCTCTCCCAGGACGAGGGCGTCTCGCTGGCCGGCATCGCCCGCATCCTCGAGCTGGAGAACCAGGTCGAGGCCCTGCGCGCCCGGGTCGCCGAGCTGGCCGCCGAGGTCGACGCGCTCGAGGCCGGCAGCGGACGCACGACGCGCGTCTTCTCGGTGAGCCCGACCGGCGACGTGTTCGCGGCCCGGCTCGGCGAGCGGCCGCGCAGCGACCGCAGCCAGGCGCTCGTCGTCTGGCGCCCCACCCACCACCGCTGAGCTCGCGGCCCGCTGGAGGCCCTCCCGCCCTCCGTGACGCCCCTCGCGCCGAGAGGAGGCAACACGCAGGCGGTCGGCGCTGATCCTCTGCGTGTTGCCTCCTCTCGGTGACGCCGGCTGGGCGCGAACGGCGGCCGGCGGCGAGCCTCGACGAGCGTCGAGTCCGCCGCCGGGCCGCTCTGGCACGATGGAGCCCCCGCCATCCCGTGACCGTCCCCGGAGGTGCCGTGCCGCAGGTCTTCGTGGGTCTCGACGTCGGCACGGGCAGCACCAAGGGCGTCGCGGTCACCGGTGACGGACGGGTGCTGGCCACCGCCTCCCGGCCGCACCAGATGGACCTGCCGCGCCCCGGCTGGGCGGAGATGGACCCGGAGGGCGCCTGGTGGGCCGATGTCGCCGCCGTCTCCCGCGAGCTGGTCGAGGCGGTCGGGGCCGACGCCGTCGCCGGGGTGTGCGTCAGCGGGATGGGTCCCTGCCTCGTGCTCACCGACGCCGAGGGCACCCCCGTGCGACCGGCCATCCTCTACGGCATCGACGGCCGCTCGACCCGCCAGATCGAGGCCCTGACCGACCGCCTCGGCGCCGACGCGATCCGGGCGCGCTGCGGAAAGGACCTGACCACCCAGGCGGTCGGCCCCAAGCTGCTCTGGGTCCGCGAGGAGGAGCCCGAGGTGTTCGCCCGGGCCCGCCGCTGGTGGGGCCTCAACGGCTGGGTCGCCGGCCGGCTCACCGGCGAGTACGTCCTCGACCACCAGTCCGCGAGCCAGTGCGACCCCCTCTACGACGTCTCCGCCCTGGACTGGGCCCACCACTGGGTGGCCGAGGTCGCCGGCGACGGCCTCGAGCTGCCACGGCTGGTCTGGCCGCACGAGGTCGTCGGCACCGTCACGGCGGCGGCGGCCGCGCAGACCGGTCTGCCCGAGGGCACCCCGGTCTCGGCCGGCACCGTCGACGCGTGGGCGGAGGCATTCTCGGCCGGCGTGCGCGGCACCGACGACGTGATGCTCATGTACGGCTCGACGATGTTCCTCGTCCGCCCGATCGAGGACTTCACCGTGGCCCCGGGCCTCTGGACGACCGTCGGTGTGCACCCCGGCAGCCGGACGCTCGCCGCCGGCACGGCGACCGGCGGCTCGCTCGTCCGCTGGGTGCACGACCTCACCGGGGACGCGCCGCTCGGCGGCCTCGAGGCCGAGGCGGCGGCGGTCCCGGCCGGTGCCGAGGGGCTCGTGCTGCTGCCCTACTTCGCCGGCGAGCGGACGCCCGTCCAGGATCCCCGCGCCAGCGGCGTCGCCGTCGGGCTGACGCTGCGGCACGGCCGGGGGCACCTCCTGCGGGCCGCGTACGAGGGCATCGCCTTCGGGGTCCGGCAGATCCTCGAGCTCCTCGACACGGTCCCGCGGGCCCACCCCGCGTCCGCACCCCGGCTCGTGGCGGTCGGCGGCGGCACGAAGTCGGCGCTGCTCACCCAGGTGGTCAGCGACGTCAGCGGCCGCACCCAGGTCGTGCCGGAGGAGACCATCGGCGCCAGCTACGGCAGCGCCCTCCTGTCAGCCGTCGGCACGGGGCACGTCGCGCCGGAGACGGACTGGGCCAGGATCGGCCGGGTCGTCGAGCCGGACCCGGCGACCCGTGCTCGCTACGACCGGATCCACGGCGTCTTCACCGAGCTCTACGCCGACACCGCCCGGCACATGCACCGGCTCGCCGACATCGCCGACACCCCCGAGCCCTGACCCCGGTCAGTGGGCGGGGAGCCTCGTGAGCCGGTAGGTCGCGGTGGCGGGGGAGGCCACCCCGAAGCGGGCGTTGACGGCCCAGAGCGAGCCGCCGGCGTAGGTCGCGGTCGAGGGGACGTCGAGCGTCTCGTCGGTGAGCGCCCCGCGCCAGCGGGCCGACCAGCCGCGGCGGCCGCAGTCGAGCGAGAGCACCGAGACCTCCGCCTGACCGCTGCCGCGGACGACCCAGAGCGTCGAGCCGCGCAGCTCGAGACCGTCGCCGCCCGTGATCCCGGGCCCGCCGACGACGGGCACCTCGCGGACCCGCCCGGTGCGGGGGTCAGCGGCCCAGAGGCCGCCCTCCGTGCTGTGGTCGAGCAGGGCCGCGCCCCGCGTCACGCGGATGCCGTTGGCCGCGAGGTTGGTGCCGTCGTAGCCCGGCCAGTCACCGCTCAGCGCGACGAACCGCGGTGTGCCGGAAGCCGGCCGGCCGCGCTTGTCGAGGTCGATGGCGGTGAGCCGGTCGACGCGCGAGTCGGTGACCCAGACGGTGCGTCCGGCGAGGTCGAGGTCGTTGAGGAAGCCACCGCCCGGGACGACGACGTCGGCGACGACGGTGCCCTTCCGGGCGTCGACCGCCCACACGTGCGCCACCGTGCCGACGTTGCCCACGGCCCAGACCAGGCCGGAGCGGGCGTCCCACCGCAGGCCGCGCAGCTGGCGCCCCGTGGCACCCGGGAGCAGCACCCGCTGCGTGCCGCGGGCGAGGTCGCCGGTGACGATGCGCCCGTCGTTGAGCGAGCCGACGTAGTACGTCGTGCCGGGCCCGGAGGTGATGCCCTCCGGCTGCAGCCCGTCGGGCAGGCGCACCGTGTCGGGGAGGCGCGGGGGGTGGTGCCCGTGACCGCGCTCGCGGCCGTGCGCGTCGGCGCGGTCCGGCGCGACGAGGAGCGCGGTGGCACCGAGTGCTGCGGCGGCGACGGCCGTGCGGCGCGAGGGACGGGGAAGGGCGGCGGCAGGGGCGGTCCAGGTCGTGTCCATGCCCCACCGTGCCCCGGCCCGGCCCGCAACGGGGGCTCCGGTGCGGCCCGGACGCCGGCTCGTCGAGGGCCGCCGGGTCAGGTGGTGGCGTCCCGGCGGACCCGGGCCGGCGCCGCGAGCACGACGACGGCGGCGACGAGGGCGACGCCCCCGACGACCGTCGAGGAGGGCTCGTCGGCCAGCCGGCCCCAGCCGATCCAGGCCAGCCCCCACGCCATCGCGACGGCCACGGCCCACCGTCCGCCGAGCCGGCGCGCGTAGAGCACCCCCAGGCCGGCGGCCACCGCGAGGACGACGACCGCGAGCACCTCCGCGACGGTGCGCCCCGGCGCGACACCGCTCTCGATGAGCGTCGTCGTGATGTTCGCGACCGTCGCCACGCTCACCCACCCGAGGTAGAGGCCGAAGGTACCGTCGACGAGGACGGACTCGCCGTGGCCGTAGGTCGGGTGCTCCTGGAGCCGGCGCACGAGCAGCCCGAGGGTCAGCGCGAGGGCCACGATGACGACGACGCTCGCCCACAGCCAGCCCTGCTGGGTGACGAGCAGCCACCCGGCGTTGAGCACCATGGAGACCGCGACGAGCCACCCGATGGCCCGGTGCCGGGGCTCGGCCGCCTGCTGTGGCAGCCACTGCCACACGGTGTAGCCCAGCAGGCCGAGGTAGATCGGGGTCCAGATCGAGAAGGCCGGGCCGGCGGGGGCGACGAGGGTCGCGTCGGCGGCCAGCGCGCCGCCCGACGACTCCTCGACCCGGGTGCCGATGACCCCGACGCCGACGAGCGTGCCGACGACGCAGAACACCTCCGCGAGCGTGACGCCCACCTGGCGCAGCCGGTCGGCGGAGGTCGGGGTGGTCGAGGTCGTCACGGTGCCGGCGCTCATGCCCCGACGGTATCCGGGCCGCGCCGGACGGTGCCGTCGCAGGGTCGCGCCGGCGCCCCGCGCGTCCATACTTGGCGCGTGACCGAGCACCTCATCGTCTTCCCCGACCGCGAGACCGCCGAGGACGTCGCGGACGGACTGCGCGAAGACGGCTTCGACGACGTCCGGGTGGTCCGCGAGGCGCTCGCCGGAGAGGACGACGCCGAGGACCACGAGTGGGGCGTCCTCGTCCGCGAGGAGAACGTCGTCGACGAGAGCCGGCCGGTGGCCCAGGGCCTGCGCGACCGGTTCGCGGCCCTCGCCGACGAGCGGGGCGGCTGGTACGACCCCGACCCGGCCGGCTGACGGCCGACCCGCGTGACCTGCACCTCCTCCGGCTCGCGAGAGCGCCTTGAGCGGAATACACTCAACTTTGGTGAGTGTTGCACCCGGTGACGCCCACCCCGCCCGACCAGGAGAGACACCCTCATGGAGCTGAAGCCGACGACGAAGGTCGCCGAGGCCCTCGCCCTCGCCCAGCGCGCCGCGCAGACCGCCGGCCACCCGAGGTCACCCCCGACCACCTGACGAGCGCCGCCGTGCGGCTCGACACCCCGCTCGCCGACGCCCTCCTCACCGCCGCCGGCACCGGGGCGGCCCACGTGCTCGGGCAGGCCGACGCCCGGCTGCGGGCGCTGCCGACCACGAGCGGCGCGGCCGCCTCACCCACGCTCGGGCGCGAGGCCGTCACCGTCCTCCAGCAGGCCGACACCCTGATGCGCGCCAAGGGCGACACCTTCCTCGCCCTCGACCTGCTCCTCCTCGCGCTCGCCGAGACCGGCCACCTCGCCGCCGTCGAGAAGCGTGGCGCCCGCGACATGGAGCGGCGCATCACCGAGCTGCGCGACGGCCGTCAGGTCACCTCCGAGACGCCCGTCGAGGGCGGGGAGGCGCTGGCGCAGTACGGCACCGACCTCACCCAGGCCGCCCGCGACGGCCGCCTCGACCCCGTGATCGGCCGTGACGACGAGATCCGCCGCGTCGTGCAGGTCCTCTCGCGCCGCACCAAGAACAACCCGGTGCTCATCGGCGAGCCCGGCGTCGGCAAGACCGCCGTCGTCGAGGGACTCGCCCAGCGCATCGTCGACGGCGACGTCCCGGAGTCGTTGCGGGACAAGCGACTCGTCAGCCTCGACCTCGGCGCGATGGTCGCCGGCGCAAAGTACCGCGGTGAGTTCGAGGAGCGGCTCAAGGCCGTCCTCGAGGAGATCAAGGGTTCCGACGGCCAGGTCGTCACCTTCATCGACGAGCTGCACACCGTCGTCGGGGCCGGCGCCACCGGCGAGTCGGCGATGGACGCGAGCAACATGCTCAAGCCGATGCTGGCCCGCGGCGAGCTGCGCCTCGTCGGGGCCACGACCCTCGACGAGTACCGCGAGCACGTCGAGAAGGACCCCGCCCTCGAGCGCCGCTTCCAGCAGGTCTACGTCGGCGAGCCCTCCGTCGAGGACACCGTCGCCATCCTCCGCGGGCTCAAGGAGCGCTACGAGGCGCACCACAAGGTCGAGATCGAGGACGCCGCGCTCGTGGCCGCCGCCTCCCTCTCCGACCGCTACATCTCCGGGCGCCAGCTGCCGGACAAGGCCATCGACCTCGTCGACGAGGCCGCCTCCCGGCTGCGGATGGAGATCGACTCCAGCCCGGTCGAGATCGACGTCCTGCGCCGTGCCGTCGACCGGCTGCGGATGGAGGAGCTGCACCTCGCCAAGGAGACCGACGAGGCCTCGATCGAGCGGCTGGGGCGGCTGCGGGCCGACCTCGCCGACAAGGCCGAGGAGCTCGCGGCCCTGACCGCCCGCTGGGAGGCCGAGAAGGAGGGCCTCAACCGGGTCGGCGACCTCAAGGCCCGCCTCGACGACCTGCGCACCCAGGCCGAGCGGCTCCAGCGTGACGGCGACTACGAGGGCGCCTCGCGCCTGCTGTACGGCGAGATCCCGGCGCTTCAGTCCCAGCTCGAGGCCGCGGTGGCCGCCGAGTCCGCGGGCGGCGAGGACCTCATGGTCAAGGAACGGGTCGGACCCGACGACATCGCCGAGGTCATCGCCGCGTGGACCGGCATCCCCGCGGGGCGGCTGCTCCAGGGCGAGACCGAGAAGCTGCTCTCGATGGAGTCGATCATCGGCTCGCGGCTCATCGGCCAGGCCGAGGCCGTGCGCGCGGTGTCCGACGCCGTGCGCCGCAGCCGGGCCGGCATCGCCGACCCCGACCGCCCCACCGGCTCGTTCCTCTTCCTCGGCCCGACCGGTGTCGGCAAGACCGAGCTGGCGAAGTCGTTGGCGGACTTCCTCTTCGACGACGAGCGGGCGATGGTCCGGCTCGACATGTCCGAGTACTCCGAGCGCCACTCGGTGGCCCGGCTCATCGGCGCCCCGCCGGGATACGTCGGGTACGAGGAGGGCGGCCAGCTCACCGAGGCCGTCCGTCGGCGCCCCTACTCGGTCGTGCTGCTCGACGAGGTCGAGAAGGCCCACCCCGAGACCTTCGACATCCTGCTCCAGGTCCTCGACGACGGACGGCTCACCGACGGCCAGGGCCGCACGGTCGACTTCCGCAACGTCATCCTCGTCATGACGAGCAACCTCGGGTCGCAGTTCCTCGTCGACCCGACGACCGACCCCGAGGCCAAGCGCGAGGCCGTGATGGCCACCGTCCGGCAGGCGTTCAAGCCCGAGTTCCTCAACCGGCTCGACGAGGTCGTCGTCTTCGACCCGCTGTCCACCGACGAGCTGGCCCGCATCGTCGACCTCCAGGTCCGGGCGCTCTCGACCCGGCTCGCCGACCGGCGGATCGACCTCGACGTCACCGACGACGCGAAGGCCTGGCTGGCCCGCACCGGCTACGACCCGGCGTTCGGCGCCCGGCCGCTGCGGCGCCTCGTGCAGCGCGAGATCGGCGACCGCCTCGCGACCGCCCTGCTCGCCGGCGAGGTGCGTGACGGCGACACCGTCACCGTCGGGCTCGACGCGACGGGCGACGGACTCACCCTGACCTGAGCCGTGGCGCGGCGCGTGGCGGTTACCCTGACCGCCATGCGCCGCCGCCCCGTCCTCGCCCTCCTGGCCGCGGCCACCCTCCTCGCCGCGGGCTGCGGCGGGGGTGGCGACGAGGCCTCCGGCAAGCCGCCGGCCGAGCGGCTCGAGGCCGCCCGGGCCGCCCTGGCCTCCGCGAAGTCGGTGTCGCTCGACCTCTCGAGCAAGGGCGTGCCGCCCACCGAGAACGGCGTCAGCGCGGCCAAGGGCGAGGGCGTCGTCGACGGCACCGAGCCGAAGTTCAAGGGCACCATCACCGGCACGGTGCGTGGCGTCGCGGCGACCATCGACGTCATCGCGGTCGGTGACGACGCCTACCTCAAGCTCTTCACGCCCGACTTCGAGAAGTTCGACCTCTCGACCCTCAACGCCCCGAACCCGGCCGGCTTCTTCGACCCCGCCACGGGCATCGCCGGCCTGCTGCCCGTGACCCGGTCGCCGAAGGCCGGCGGGGAGGTGCGCGCCGGCAAGGAGGTGCTCACGCAGGTCTCCGGAACCCTTCCGGCACAGCGGATCTCCGACCTCTTCCACCTCGGTGACGGCACCGGCACCTACCGTGTCACCTTCGGGCTCACCGACGCCGACCAGCTGCGCACGGCCACCCTCGTCGGGCCGTTCTTCGACGGCGGGGACTCCACCTACACGCTGACGCTCACCGACTACGGCAAGCCCGTTGCGATCACCCGCCCCTAGGGCGCTGCTCGGCGCGGCCTCCGTCGCCGTCGCCCTGGCCGCGGCCGACACCTACGTCGTCGTGCTGGCCCTCACCGACATGATGCGCGGCGTCGGGGTCGGCATCGACTCCCTGCAGCGGGCCACCCCCATCGTCTCCGGGTTCCTCCTCGGCTACGTCGCCGTGCTGCCCCTCGTGGGACGGCTGGCCGACCTCGTCGACCGGCGCCGCGTGCTGCTCGGGTGCCTCGCCGTCTTCGTCGTCGGCTCGATGGTCACGGCGCTCGCCGTCGAGCTGCCGGTGCTCGTCACCGGCCGGGTCGTGCAGGGCGTCGGCGGCGGTGGGCTCGTCCCGGCCACGCTGGCCCTCGTCGCCGACCTCTGGCCGGCCGGCCGGCGGGGCGTCCCGCTCGGGGTCGTCGGCGCCGTCCAGGAGCTCGGGTCGGTGCTCGGGCCGGTCCTGGGTGCGGCGGTGCTCGTCGTCGCCGACTGGCGGGCCATCTTCTGGCTCGGGGCCCTCGCCGGGGTCGTCCTCGCCGGGGCCGTCGTGGTCACCGGGGGCGGCGGGGTGCAGCGCCCGAGGGTGCTCCCGGCGGTGCTCGGGGCGCTCGCGGTGGCGACCGGCTGGCTGGCGCTCGCCGCCCCGGAGTCCCTCGTGACGAGCGTCGACCTCGGCGTGCCGTTCGTGCCCTTCGGCGACGCGACCTCGCGGCTCGCGACGCCGATCGGGGTCGTGGCCGCGGTCCTCACGGTGCTGGCCCTCGGCGCGACGATGCGCGGTCGCTGGGCGGCGCTGCGACGGGTCGACCTGCTCGGTGCCGCGCTCGTCGGGGGCGCGCTCGGCGCGGTGGTCCTCACCTTCGCGGCGGCCGATCCGGAGCGCGAGGTCGTCGGGCCGCTGGGGTACGCCCTCCTGCCGGTCGCGGCCCTGCTCGTCGCCGCCTACGTCGTGCACCACCGACGGGCGCTCTCACCGCTGGTCCCGCGCGGGCTGGTGCGGGGGCGGCTCGTCCGCGCACTCGGTGTCTCGCTGCTCGTCGGGGTCGCGCTCGTGGCCGTCGTCGTCGACGTCCCGCTCCTCGCCCGCCTCGTCCCCGCGACCGAGGGTGGCGACACCATCGGGCAGAGCGAGGCGGCCCTCGTCCTCGTCCGCTTCCTCGTCGCCGTTCCCGTCGGGGCGCTCGCCGGGGGCTGGCTGCTGCGCCGGGCGGGGGCGGGTGTGGTCGCCGGTGGTGGACTCGCCCTCACGGCAACGGGACTCGGCGTCATGTCGACGTGGGACGGCGCCTCGCTGGAGCACTGGACCTCGACACCGGTGCTGGCCGTCACCGGCCTCGGCATCGGGCTGGCGCTGGCCCCCGTCAACGACGCCGCGCTCGCCGAGTCGTCCGACGACACCCACGGCACCGCCTCGGCCCTCGTCGTCGTCGCGCGGATGGTCGGGATGGTCGTCGGGCTGGCGCTGCTCACCGCCGTCGGGCTGCACGCCTACTACGGAGCCGTCGCGGCGCTGCCCGACCCGACCGACACCGACGCCCTGCGCGCGGCCGCCGTCGTCCAGGTCTCGTCGGTGTTCCGCGGCGCCACCGGGGCGGCCGTGCTCGGGGCCCTGCTCGCGCTGACCCTCGGCCGGAGCACGACACGGTCGGCGGCCACCGTCCCCGGGGGTTGCCGGCGGCTCGGCGCGGGTAGCGTCGGCGGCATGGCGACCACGAGCGAGCTCCTCCTCGACGTCCTCGACCGCGTGCGCGAGACCGTGCGCGGCCTGCTCGACGACATCCCCGAG
Source organism: Phycicoccus sp. HDW14 (assembly GCF_011383005.1). Classification (GTDB taxonomy): domain Bacteria; phylum Actinomycetota; class Actinomycetes; order Actinomycetales; family Dermatophilaceae; genus Phycicoccus. The sequence goes on from NZ_CP049935.1 coordinate 3,765,723, forward strand.
GAGCGGCTGTCCGAACCTCCCGTCGACGGCGCCAACACCGTCGCCTGGCTGGTCTGGCACCTGACACGGGTCCTCGACACCCACGTCGCGGACGCCTTCGACCGCGACGTCGTGTGGACGACCGACGGCTGGTACGACCGCTTCGCCCTGCCGTTCCCGGCCAGCGCGCACGGGTACGGGATGGACTACGACGACGTGCTCGCCGTCCGGGCCTCGGCCGCCGACCTGCGCGGCTACTTCGACGCGACGGTCGCCCTCGTCGCCGACGCCCTCGGGACGGTGACCGACGCCCACCTCGACCGGGTCGTCGACGAGGACTGGGACCCGCCGGTGACGCTCGGGGTCCGGCTGGTCAGCGCGCTCAACGACGCGACGCAGCACGTCGGGCAGGCGGCCTACGCCGCCGGCATCCTCACCCGTCACTGACCGGTGCCCGAGCTTCCCGAGGTCGAGTCGGCCCGGTCCGTCATCGACCGGGGAGGCCTGCACCGCACCATCATCGGCGTCGACGACTCCGACACGTGGGAGTGCCGGCCGCACCTGCCCGGCGAGATCCGCGACGCCCTCGTCGGGCACCGGCTGACCGCGGCACACCGGCGTGGCAAGTCCATCTGGTGCGACGTCGGCGGTGACGGGTCGCCGACCCTCGGCATCCACCTGGGCATGAGCGGGCGCATCCTCGTGAGCGGTCCGGGTGGCACGGCCGAGGGCGGGGACTACCAGGGCACCGGCCGGCGGGCCGACCCCGCCCGTCGCCGCGAGGAGTGGTTCCGCTTCACCCTCGAGTTCGAGGACGGCGGGGCGCTGCGGCTGCTCGACCCTCGGCGGCTCGGGCGGGTGCGGCTCGACCCCGACGTCGACGCGCTCGGGCCCGACGCCGCCGAGGTCGGGCGCGAGGAGTTCCGCGAACGGGTCGGGCGCGGGCGGCTGCCCGTCAAGGCCCGACTGCTCGACCAGTCGAGCATCGCCGGGGTGGGCAACCTGCTCGCCGACGAGGTGCTGTGGCGGGCCCGGCTCGACCCGCGGCGGCCGGCGGGGGAGCTGAGCGTCGAGGAGCTCGACGGGCTGCGGCGGCAGGTGCGCGCGGCCGTCCGCTCGGCGATCCGGCACGGCGGCGTGCACACCCTCGAGGTCGTGGCGCACCGCGGGCCGTCGGGGCACTGCCCGCGCTGCGGCGCCGAGATGCGCCGGGCGACCGTCGGCGGCCGCACGACGTGGTTCTGCCCCCGCGAGCAGGTCTGAGCCCGCGCGCCCCCGCCCCGTTTCGCCACCAGGAGGCTTTCCTGGCGTCGGGGTGGGGGTGCTGGCCCCCGTTTCCCCGCCAGGAGGCTTTCCTGGCGTCGGGGTGGGGGTGCTGGCCCCCGTTTCCCCGCCAGGAGGCTTTCCTGGCGTCGGGGTGGGGGTGCTGGCCCCCGTTTCCCCGCCAGGAGGCTTTCCTGGCGTCGGAGTGGGGGTGCTGGCCCCCGTTTCGCCCCCAGGAGGCTTTCCTGGCGTCGGGGTGGGGGTGATGGCCCCCGTTTCCCCGCCAGGAGGCTTTCCTGGCGTCGGAGTGGGGGTGCTGGCCCCCGTTTCGCCCCCAGGAGGCTTTCCTGGCGTCGGAGTGGGGGTGCTGGCCCCTGTTTCTCCGCCAGGAACCCTTCCTGGCGTCGGGGGTGGGGTCAGCGAGATCGGGTGGGCCCGGGGCCGCCGCAGGTCAGGTGCGGCCGCAGGTCAGGTGCGGCGACGGACGCGCGGACCGGACCCCTCGCCGTCGACCCCGACGGGCACCGGCAGGGGCGCGACCCCGGTGAGGCACTTGCGGTAGTGGAGGTGACCGTCCCAGCGCGCCAGCTCGTCCCAGAGCGCGGCGTGGGCGGCCCAGGGCAGCGGCTCGGCGCCCTCGCGCCACGAGGCGCCGAAGGAGACCCAGACCGGCACCCACTCGGCGGCGTGGTCCCACGCCCCACGGCGCGCCTCGAGCACGCGGCGCCGGTACTGCGCGGCCTGGCGCGGGCCGTCGGCGCAGATGGGGCGGTCGCCATCGGCCACACCCGCAGGTCGAGGTGCATGAGCGACACCTCGAGGGCGGCGAGCACCGTCGGGTCGACGAGGACCGTCGCGACGTTCTCGTGGGGGCGGCGACTCATCCCGGCACGGTAGCCCCGACCCCCGACGTCCGTCAGCCCCCGGCCCGCCGGTTCGACGCGCCCGCTCAGCCGTCGAGCTGGACGACGACCGGCGCGTGGTCGCTCGCGCCGGTGCCCTTGCGCTCCTCGCGGTCGACGGCGGCGCCGGCCACCCGGGCGGCGAACGACGGCGAGCCGAGCACGAAGTCGATGCGCATCCCGCGCTTCTTGGGGAAGGCGAGGCGCTGGTAGTCCCAGTACGTGTAGGCGCCGGGGGTGTGCGGCCGCACGACGTCGACGAAGCCGGCCTGGAGGAACGCCGAGAACGCGGCGCGCTCGGGCGGGCTGACGTGCGACTTGTCGAGGTAGTACTCCATCGACCAGACGTCCTCGTCGCGCGGGGCGATGTTCCAGTCGCCGCAGAGGGCGACGGGGGTGCCGTCGGCGGCCCACTCGACGGCGCGGTCGCGCAGTTGCCCGAGCCAGGCGAGCTTGTAGGCCATGTGCGGGTCATCGAGGGCGCGGCCGTTGGGCACGTAGACCGACCAGAACCGGACGCCCCCGCAGGTCGCCCCGATGGCCCGGGCCTCGGGGGCCAGCGGCTCGCCCCAGCCCGGGTCACCGTCGAACCCGACCTGCACGTCGTCGAGCCCCACCCGGGACAGCACGGCCACGCCGTTCCACTGGTTGAGCCCGTGGTGGGCGACCTCGTAGCCCAGCGCCTCGAACCGGTCGAACGGGAACTGGTCCTCGCGGGCCTTGGTCTCCTGCATGGCGAGCACGTCGACGTCGGTGCGCCGCAGCCAGTCCTCGACGCGGTCGATGCGGGAGCGGATGGAGTTGACGTTCCAGGTGGCGATGCGCACCTCGCAACCCTAACGAGCACCACCGACGCCGCCCGGCGGGGCGGCGACACCCCACCCGACCGGTCCTAGGGTCTGGGGATGACCACCGCCCTCGTCACCGGCGCCTCGGCCGGCATCGGCCGCGCCTTCGCCGAGCGGCTGGCCCGCGAGGGCCACGACCTCGTCCTCGTCGCCCGCGACCGGGCCCGCCTCGAGCGGCTCGCCGGCGAGCTGCACGCGAGGCACGGCACCGCCACGGAGGTGCTCGTCGCCGACCTCGCGGACCGGGCACAGACCGAGGAGGTGTGCCGCCGGCTCGCCGACCCGCAGCGGCCGGTCGACCTGCTCGTCAACAACGCCGGCTTCGGGCTGCACCGTCCCTTCCTCGACAACGACCTGGCCCAGGAGGAGGCCGCCCTGGACGTCATGGTCCGGGCCGTGCTGCTCACCTGCCACGCCGCGGGCCGGGCGATGCGCGAGCGCCGCCGCGGCACCATCGTCAACATCAGCTCGGTCGCCTCGTTCATGGCCGACGGCACCTACGCGGCCGAGAAGTCCTTCGTCACGGTCTTCAGCGAGGCCCTCGCCGGCCAGCTGCGGGGCACCGGAGTCACCGTCACGGCCGTCTGCCCCGGCCTGACCCGCACCGAGTTCCACGAACGGGCCCGGATGACCCTGCCCGGCGTCCCGCACGGGATGTGGCTCGACGCCGCCGAGGTGGCCCAGCAGGGGCTGGCCGACGCCGCCGCGGGCCGGGTCGTCTCGGTGCCGGGGCCGCAGTGGAAGGTCGCGGCACTCGTCGTCCGCGCCCTGCCGCGTCCGCTCGTGCGCGGGGGTGCGAGCCGGCTCGTCGCGGCCCTGCGTCGCCGCTGAGGTCCGCGCCCCCGGTATCAGCGGGGGCGCCCCCTCGCTCCTCCCCGATGACCCGCACCGCGCGGGCCGACGAGGGAGGACCCCATGGCACTGAACTGGAAGTCGCTGGCGAAGCTCGGGCTCATCCCGCCCGAGGCCTGGGACGCGGTCATCCCGCACGGGCACCTGCTCGCCCGGGTGGGCGGTCACGACGCGGTGGCGCTCAACCCGCAGCCGATCCCGCCGCTGGAGGCGCGGACGGGGGCGGACCTCATGCGCGGCGTCCTGCTCACCTCGATCATCATCGTGGGCGGCAAGGACGGCGGCGCGCGGGCCCTCCTCGAGGAGGTCGACGACTGGTGCGGTACGGGCTGGCCCCGGCGCTGGCCGTGGCCGACCCCGCCGAAGGGCTGGGACGACGGCCAGGTCTTCGCGGCCGCCGCCGTGACCGCCGCGGGCCTCGCGGCGCAGTACGACCACGACGCGGACATGCAGGAGGCGCTCGGCAAGGCCGCCGAGATGCTCATGGACCGGGCGGCGGGCTGACGACGGTCCCCGCCGCCGCTGGGCCCGGCGCGGGCCGGCCGCCCCTCCGCGGCCGGCCCGGGTCGGTGCTCAGTCGATGTCGAAGATCGAGTGGGCGTCGTAGAAGTGCAGGACGTACCGGCAGCGGGTGCACACGAGCAGCGTCATCCGGTGCGAGGTGAAGCCCCAGCGCGAGTCCTGCCGGGACTCCTCGCGCTGGAAGTCGGTGTTCGCGCAGAGGGGGCAGCGGAGCTCGGGGGCGTTGGGGGCTGCGTCATCGGGGCTCCTCGGGTGGTCGGTCATCCTCCGACGGGCCCGTGGGGCTCCGGGTTCCGGGCCGTCGGCCCGCGGTCTCCCGCGCCGCGGCCCTATCCGTGCGGGCCACCCGGACGTACCCTCGGGGGGTGCGACCCGCCGCCGAGACGGCGGTGCTCCGGGAGTACCGCCACCTGCTGCGCACCGGCCCTGTCGACTGGCAGGAGACGGCGCACCGCCACGCCCTCACGGCCCTCGGGTCCGCCGCGCGCACCCAGCTCCTCGGCGAGGTCCACCGGCTGCTGCTCGTCGGCACCCGGCTGCACCCGGACGACGTCCACGAGGTGGCCCGGCTGCTCGTGCTCGCCGAGCGGCACCGGCCCCGCATCCTCCTCGACGGCATGCGCCCCGACCTGCTGCGCCTGCTGGCCCGGGCCGTCGTCGGCAGCCCCGCCGGAGCCACCCTGGCCGTGGGCCGCGAGCTGTGGGACGGCACCGACCCGCTGCCGCCCGTCGCCCACGACCCTCCGGGTCAGGACGGCGTCGGCTGGTCCGGGGAGTGGGGCACCGGGGTGACCTCGCCCGACCTGGGCGCGGCCTTCTACGGCTCCGTGCCGCCGCGCCGCCGCCGCTGAGCCCGGGCGCGAGCCCGTCGGCCCGCCGGACGGGGTGGGCTGCCGGCCGGTCCCAGCCCCTACCGTGGTGCCCGTGACCGACATCGCCGCCGACCGTGCCCGCCTCCTCGAGATCGTCCGCGCCCGGGCCGTCGTCCACGGCCGCGTCACCCTCTCCTCCGGCACGGAGGCCGACTACTACGTCGACCTGCGCCGCATCACCCTCGACGGCGAGGCGAGCCCGCTCGTCGGCCGGGTGATGCTCGACCTCGTCGCCGACCTCGAGTTCGACGCCGTCGGCGGGCTGACCCTCGGCGCCGACCCCGTCGCCACGGCGATGCTCCACGCCCGCGCGGCGGCCGGTGGGCGCCTCGACGCCTTCGTCGTCCGCAAGGCCGGGAAGGCGCACGGGCTGCAGCAGCGCATCGAGGGGCCGTCGGTCGAGGGCCGTCGGGTCCTCGTCGTCGAGGACACCTCGACCACCGGCGCCAGCCCGCTCGACGCCGCGCAGGCCGTCCAGGAGGCCGGCGCCACGGTCGTCGCCGTCGCGACGATCGCCGACCGCGCCACCGGGGCCGCCGAGCGGTTCGCCGAGGCGGGGCTGGAGTACCGGCACGTGTTCGGGCTCGCGGACCTCGGCCTCGCCTGAACCCAGGCCCTACGATCGACCCAGCCGCCAGGACCCGGAGGACCGTCTCGTGATCGCCACCATCGTCGTCGTCGTCATCCTCGTCGTGCTCGTCCTCTGGGCGGTCTCGGCGTACAACGGCCTCATCAAGCTGCGGAACCTCGTGCAGGAGGCCTGGCGCCAGATCGACGTCGAGCTGACCCGCCGGCACGACCTCATCGGCAACCTCGTCGAGACGGTCAAGGGCTACGCGGCCCACGAGCGCGGCACGCTCGAGGACGTCGTGAAGGCCCGCTCGGCGGCGATGGCGCCCGGCCAGTCCCCGGCCCAGCAGGCCGAGAGCGAGAACATGCTCAGCCAGGCGCTCGGGCGGCTGCTGGCCATCGTCGAGGCCTACCCCGACCTCAAGGCCAACCAGAACTTCCTCGCCCTCCAGAACGAGCTGACCTCCACCGAGGACCGCATCGCATCGGCCCGCCGCTACTACAACGCGACCGTGCGCGACCTCAACACCAAGGTCGAGACGGTGCCGACGAACATCGTCGCGAACCTCTTCACGATCGACCGCGCCGAGTACTTCGAGGCCGTCGGCGAGCAGCGCGAGGCCCCGAAGGTCGACTTCGGCCAGCGCGACGCGACCATCCCGCCGTCGAGCGGGTACCAGCAGCAGCCCGGGGCCCCGGAGGGCACGGGGGCGAGCACGCCGCCGGCACCGGGCACCCAGGCCTGACCGTGCGCGGCCGGGGTGCTGCGGGCGCGGGGATCCTCCTGGCCGTGGCGCTCCTCGCTGCGTGCAGCGCGGACGACCCCTCCGACGACCCCGTGGTCACCGCGACCGGGTCACCGACCACCAGCGCGAGCCGGACCCCGGAGCCCACCTCCACACCGACGTCGTCCCCGACGACGCCGGGACCGCCCGACCCCGGCGACGCCACCCGGGTGTCGGTGCGGGCGTTCGCGACCCCGTCAGGCAACATCCGCTGCTCCGTCGAGGACGACGGCGACGGCGGCCTCGTCGACTGCGTCATCACGAGCACCGCGTTCCCGCTGCCGTCGCCCTCCGAGCCGTGCGACGTCGACTGGTCCGCGAACGAGGTCACCCTCCAACCGGGCCGGGTGCCGTCGATGGGCGTCTGCCGTGGCGACCCACCGCCCGCCTACCTGCACCCCGAGCGCACGACCCTGGCGTACGACACGCTCACGGTGGTCGACGACTTCCGGTGCCTCAGTCGGCGCAGCAGCCTGACCTGTTGGCACAGCGGGTCGGGGCACGGGTTCGAGCTCGCCCGTGAGGCGTTCACGCCCTTCTGACCGGCCGGGCCCGGCGCTGTCGGGGGTGGCGGGGGTGGCCGTCGGTCCCCTGCGCCCCTTGACCGTCGAGGTCCGGGGGTCGCAGGCTGGTGCCCCGCGACGGAGGGGGCTCGGCATGGGCAGGCTGGTCTACGGGGCGAACATGTCGCTCGACGGCTTCCTCGAGGACGCGTCGGGGTCCTTCGACTGGTCCGTGCCGGACGAGGAGCTGCACGAGTTCTGGAACGAGCACGAGCGCGGCATCGGCACCTCCCTCTACGGGCGTCGCATGTACGAGTCGATGCGCGTCTGGGAGGAGGACGAGTGGCTGGCCGGCCACGCCCCGATCGTCCGCGAGTACGCGGGGATCTGGCGCGACACCGACAAGGTCGTCTACTCCACGTCGCTCGAAGAGGTGTCGACCGCGCGCACGAGGATCGAGCGGAGCTTCGACCCCGAGGCGGTCCGGGTCCTCGTCGAGGCCTCCGCCGCCGACGTGAGCATCGGTGGCGCCGAGATCGCCACCGAGGCCTTCCGGCACGGCCTCGTCGACGAGTGCGTGCTGCTCGTGCACCCGGTTGTCGTCGGCGGGGGCAAGCCCGCGCTGCCCCGGGGGGTCCGGCTCGACCTGCGGCTGCTGGAGCAGGGGCGGATGGGCAGCGGCGTCGTCCACGTGCGGTACGGGGTCGGCTACCCCGCCTGAGCCCGGCGCGACCGGCCGACGGCCCGGCCGCGGCTCAGCCGTCGGTGGGCTCGGCCGGGAGGACGAGGGAGTAGACGTTGTAGGCGCGCGCGCCCTCGGGGTGCTCGCGCCGCGCCCGGCCACGGTGCCGGCGCACGACCTCGTGGAGGTCCTCGCGCAGCCGGCGCTCCTCGTCGTCGGTGAGCCACAGGCGCCCGCGTGAGGTCATGCCGTGGCTCTCGCCGTCACCCACCGCGTCGACGAGCCGGTCGAGGTCGTCCTCGAGGTCGGCGAACCAGGTGTGGACCGACGCGCGGCTCGTCGCGACCCCGGCGCCGCGGTGGGCCTCCGGGGTGATGTTGATGGCGTGGGCCGTTGCGCGCCACGGCCGTTCGCGCCCGTCCGCGCTCTCGTCGCGCTCGACGATGCCCCACTTCTCGAGGGCGCGCAGGTGGTAGCTCATCGCCGAGGGGGTCAGCCCGCACAGGCGCGCGGCCTCGGTGGCCGTGAGGACCTCGCCCGAGAACAGCTCGGTGATGACGTGCTGGCGCGCCGGGTGGGCCAGGGCCCGCAGCGCCCGGGGGTCGGTGATCCGCAGCTCGGAGCGGTCGGGCGCGGCCATGGTCCCGATGCTAGTTGACCGGGGCTGATGTGAAGGGTTACCTTCACATTTGTGAAACAGATGCTTCGGAACTACCGCGAGGTGCTGTCGGTGCGCGCGGTGCGCACCGTGCTCCTCGCCGCGGCCGTGAGCGTCGCCGGTGACTCCGCGGCGATGGTGGCCCTGCTCCTGCGGGTTCACGGCTCGGGGGAGGGGCCGTGGGCGGTGGCGCTGTTGCTCGGCGCGTTCGCCCTGCCCGTGGTCCTGACGATGGGGGTCGCCGGGGCGCTGGCCGACCGGGCCGACCCCCGGCGGCTCCTCGCGGCGACCGGTCTGGTCCAGGCCGCGGCGGCCGGGGCCCTCGCGCTCGTCGACGGGCTCGCCGCGACGCTCGGCCTGGTCCTCGTGCTGCAGACCGCGTTCGCGCTCGGCAACCCGGCATGGTCGGCGGTGCTCCCGCGCCTCGTGCCGGAGGGGACGGCCGGGCGGGTCGTCGCCCTCCAGCAGGCGATCCGCGGGGTCGCCGGTCCGGCCGGTGCGGGCCTCGGCGGCGTGCTCGTCCAGTGGCGCGGACCGTCGGCGGCGCTGGCGCTCGACGCCCTCTCCTTCCTCGCGCTCGCGGCGGCGGCGATCACCCTCGGGCGGGTCGCCCGCCAGGCCCGGGAGACCGGACCCTCCGCCCCGGGCGGGCCGTCCGCCCGCCCCGGCTGGACCGCGACCCTCCTGCCCCGCGACGGCGTCACCGCCCTGCGGGCCGACCCCGTGCTCGCCGTGCTCGTCTGGGCCCTGCTGCCCCTCGTGGTGACGCTGGAGTCGGTCAACGCCGTCGAGGTGTTCATGCTGCGCGACGTGCTCGGGGCGAGCCCGGTGCAGTTCGGGCTGGCCGAGGCCGTGCACGGGGCCGCGGCCGTCGTGGGGGCGGTCCTCTCCGGGGCGGCGACGACCCGCACCTCCCGGGTGTGGCTCGTGCTCGCCGCGATCGCCCTCATCGGTGTCGGGCAGACCGGCCAGGCCCTGGTGCCGGGCTACCTCGGCTACGTCGCCCTCGGGCTGGGGCTCGGGCTGGTCCTCGGGGTCGTCAACGCCCTCGTCTTCGGCCTGCTCCTCGACGAGCTCGAGGCCACCCACCGCGGAGCCGTCGTCGCGCTGGTCAGCGGCCTGTCGCGGGCGGCGGGGGCGCTCGCCCTCGTCCTCGGTGGCGCCGTCGGGACGCTCGCCGGCCCGCGCGCCGCGTACCTCGTGGCCGGGGTCGGCACGCTGCTCGTCGCCGCCGTGGCCGCCTGGCGCGTCCGCCGCGCCGCCGGTGCCGCGCTTCCGGAGCCGGCGCTGCGCCCCTGACCCCGCTCGGTCGAGGTGAAAGCGGGCCGTCTCGTGGTCCGCTTTCACCTCGAACCCGAGGGGTCGGCGGGTCCACCGGTCGGTGGACGTGACGTCCACCGCCCGGGCGTCGCGCGAGAAGGCCGACGCGAGCAGGCTGGAGGCATGAGCACAGCGATCCGCCTCCGCGGCCTCACGAAGTCCTACGGCGAGCACCGCGCCGTCGCCGGTCTCGACCTCGACGTCGAGCTCGGCGAGGTGTTCGCCCTCCTCGGCCCGAACGGCGCCGGGAAGACGACGACCGTCGAGATCCTCGAGGGGTTCCGCGACCGCGACGGCGGCGAGGTCGCCGTCCTCGGCACCGACCCGCACGGCGCCCCGCTGCACTGGCGCGACCGCATCGGCATCGTCCTGCAGAGCAGCGGCGGCCTCGACCTGCTGACGCCGCGCGAGATCCTCCGCAGCACCGCCCGGTGCTACCGCGCCCCGCGTGACGTCGACGAGGTGCTCGACGCGACCGGGCTCACCGAGAAGGCCGACGACCGCGTCGTCGGGCTCTCCGGGGGCCAGCGGCGCCGGCTCGACGTGGCCCTGGGCATCGTCGGCCGCCCCGAGCTGCTCTTCCTCGACGAGCCGACGACCGGCTTCGACCCGCAGGCCCGGCGCGACTTCTGGGGGCTCATCCGCAGCCTCGCCCACGACGGCACGACCATCCTCCTCACGACGCACTACCTCGACGAGGCCGAGCAGCTCGCCGACCGCGTCGGCGTCATCGCCGGAGGACGGCTGCTCGCGCTCGACACCCCGGCCGACCTCGGCGGCCGCCAGCAGGAGGAGGCCACCGTCTCCTGGGAGGAGGAGGGCACGCGGCGCAGGGTGCGCACCGCGGAGCCGACCGCGGAGGTCGCCCGGCTCGCCGCGCGCTTCCCCGGTGAGGTCCCCGAGCTGACCGTCTCCCGCCCCTCGCTCGAGGACGTCTACCTCGAGCTCATCGCCCCGCACGTCACCGACGAGACCACGGAGGTCCCCGCATGAACGCCCTCGCCCTCGGCCTCGACCGCACGCGCCTCGAGGTGAAGATGTACTCGCGCGAGAAGGAGGCCGTCTTCTTCAGCTTCCTCTTCCCGATCCTCCTGCTCGCGCTCTTCTCGGTGATCTTCTCGAGCCAGTTCGAGGGCGGTGACAACGGTGGGATGACCGCCGCGCGCTACTTCCTCCCCGGGATGGTCGCGGCCGGCGTCATCCTCACGAGCTTCCAGACGATGGCCCTCTCGGTGGCCACCGAGCGCGACGACGGCTCGCTCAAGCGGCTGCGCTCGACGCCGATGCCGCCCGTCGCGTACTTCCTCGGCAAGGTCGGCCTCGTCGCCGTCACCTCGGTCGTCCAGCTGGCCATCCTCCTGCTCGTGGCGCGCCTCGCCTTCGACGTCCCACTGCCGTCGGGCGCCGGTCGCTGGGCCCTGCTCGCGGGGGTCTTCTCGCTCGGCCTCGTCGGGGGCACCGTGCTCGGCATCGCCTACTCGTCGCTCTCGACCGCCCGCTCCATCGGCGCGGTCGTCATCGGCCCGCAGCTGGTCCTGCAGTTCATCTCCGGCGTCTACATCGCCTTCACCGACGTGCCGCAGTGGCTCCAGCAGATCGCCTCGCTCTTCCCGCTCAAGTGGATCGCGCAGGGCATGCGCGCGGTCTTCCTGCCCGACGGCCTGGCGCAGGCGGAGATGGCCGGCTCGTGGGAGCAGGGCCGGGTCCTCCTCGTCCTCGCGGCGTGGGCGGTCGGCGGGCTGGTCCTCTGCGTGACGACCTTCAAGTGGTTCAAGCGCGGATCGGTGTGAGGCGCGGTGCCGGTGGCGCGGGCGGTGCAGGATGAGGCCATGAGCGAGGTCGACTGCCCAGAGCCGGGCACCTCGAGGGCCGAGTTCCACGCCATGTGGCGTCGGCAGGAACCGTTCTGGCACGGGGCCTTCGCCGTCGTGTGGGTCTCGGCGGTCGTCGTCGCCGTCCTCGACGAGCGTGGCCCCCACGGCCTCTGGCCCACGCTCCTGCTGCTCCTCGCCATCGCGGTGGCCTACGCGACCCTCGGGGTGCGGGGCATCCAGCAGCTTCGGGGCGCCGGGGTGGCCTACCAGGTCATCGCCTGGTCGCTGCTCCTGGCGATCCAGCTGGTCGACCCGGGCACCGAGTCGTGGATGCTCTTCTTCATCCTCTACCCGCAGATGTGGGCGATGCTCGAGGTCCGCTCGGCGGCCGTGGGGACGCTGCTCACCCTCGTGACCTTCGGTGCGGTGCGGTTCTGGCAGAGCGGTTTCGACTCCGAGGCGCTGGGCGCCATCCTCATCAGCTCGGTGATCTCGTTGGGGATCTCGATGGCCCTGGGGATCTTCATCAACCGCATCGTCGACGAGGCGCAGTCCCGCGCCGAGACCATCGACGAGCTGCGCGCGACCCAGGCCCGACTGGCCGCGGTCGAGCGCGACCGCGGCGTGCAGGACGAGCGCGAGCGCATCTCCCGCGAGATCCACGACACCCTCGCCCAAGGCTTCACCTCGGTCGTCACGCTCTCCCGGGCCGCCGAGTCCGCGCTGGCCCGCGGCGACGCCGACACCGCCCGCGAGCGGCTCGCGCTCATCGAGCGCACGGCCGTCGACAACCTCGCCGAGGCCCGCCTCATCGTCGCCGAGCTGACCCCCGGGCACCTCCAGTCGCGCACGCTCGTCGAGGCGATGCAGCGGCTGGGCGCCGCCGTGAGCAGCGAGACGGGGCTGCACGCCGACGTCTGGGTCGACGGCGAGCCGGCGCCCCTGGGAGGTGTCGCCGAGGTCGTCCTCCTGCGCACGGCCCAGGAGGCGCTGTCCAACGTGCGCCGGCACGCGGCGGCGGCCCGGGTCGACCTCGCCCTGGCCTACGAGCCGCAGCGCGTCGTCCTCACCGTCACCGACGACGGGCGCGGCTTCGACCCCACCGCCGACGCCCACGGCTTCGGGCTCGACGGGGTCCGGGCCCGGGCCGCCCAGATCGGTGGCGCGGTGGGGCTGACGAGCGCGCCCGGCGCCGGCACGACCCTGCGGCTGGAGGTGCCGCGGTGATCCGGCTGCTCGTCGTCGACGACCACCCCGTCGTGCGGGCGGGGATGGTCGCGGTGCTCGGGGAGGAGCCCGACCTCGAGGTCGTCGGGGAGGCCGGCAACGGGGCGGAGGCGTTGGCGCTCGTGCCGCGGCTGACACCCGACGTCGTCCTCATGGACCTGCGGATGCCGGTGATGGACGGCGCGGAGGCCACCGCGCGCCTGCGGTCGATGGCCGGAGCCCCCCACGTGCTCGTGCTCACGACCTACGACACCGACGCCGACATCGTGCGGGCCGTCGAGGCCGGCGCGCGCGGCTACCTGCTCAAGGACGCGCCGACGTCGGTGCTCACCGACGCGATCCGCCGGGCGGCCCGCGGCGAGACGGTCCTCGCGCCCCCTGTGGCGGCCCGGCTCGCCGACCGGCTGCGCACCCCGGCCGGCCCGGAGGTCACCGGGCGCGAGGTCGAGGTGCTGGCCCTCGTCGCGCGCGGGCTGTCCAACGCCGAGGTCGGACGTGAGCTGTTCATCGGCGAGGCCACGGTCAAGACCCACCTGCTGCGGGCCTTCGCCAAGCTGGGGGTCCAGGACCGCACGGCCGCCGTCGCCGAGGCGCACCGGCGCGGGCTCATCGACCTCGGCTGAGGGACGGGGTCGAGCCCGGTTCCGCCGGTCGAGCCCGCTGCAGCGGGCTCGACGGCCAGGAGCCGGCTCGACGTCACCGGCCGGGTCAGGGGCGCTGCTCGACGTCGTCGATGACGTCGTCGGACTCCTCGAGGACCTCGGCGCGCGACATCCCGGCGGAGCGGCGGTGCCGGAGGTACTCGACGAGCACCGGGAGCACGGACACGGCGACGATGGCGAGGATGACCACCTCGAGGTTGTCCTTGACGAAGGCCACGTTGCCCAAGAAGTAGCCGGCGAGCGTGACGATGCCGACCCACAGCGCGGCACCGACGGCCGACCACGTGAAGAAGTGCCGGCGCTCCATCCGCCCGATGCCCGCGACGACGGTGATGTAGGTGCGCACGATGGGCACGAAGCGGCCGAGGACGAGGGCCTTGGCGCCGTACCGGTCGAAGAACTCCTCGGTCTTCTCGAAGTACTGGCGCTTGATGATGCGTCCGTCGCGGTGGCGCAGCGGTGCGCCGAGCCCGCGCCCGAGCTCGTAGCCCACGACGTTCCCGGCGAAGGCCGCGACGAAGAGCGCCGCGAGCGCCAGGACGAGGTTGACGTCGAGCTGGCCGCTGGCGACGAAGAGCCCCACGGCGAAGAGCAGCGAGTCACCGGGGAGGATCGGGAAGAAGAGCCCGCACTCGACGAAGACGATGGCCAGCGAGAGCCAGAAGAAGGCCGACCCGTAGGTGTCGAGGAGGTACTGGGGGTCCATCCAGTTCGGCCCGAGCGCGTGCATCACGGGTCCAAGGGTAGGTGGCCGGGGCGCCGCGCCGCCCGCGCCCCGCCCTGTGCAGATCCTGTGAGGGCCGTCCGCCGACGTGTGCGCCACGGATCCCGTCGCCATGTGGGACGTGCGCGACGCGATCCGTCCCGACGGTCTACGGTGTCGCCCAGATCGCGTGGTGGCCCTCCGCGCGCCCGGACGAAAGCACTGCCATGACCCGACGCCCTCGCCTCGTCGCCCCCGTCCTCCTCCTCGCCGCCCTCGGCCTCGCGGCCTGCGGCGCACCGGTCGACGAGCCCGCCGCCTCCACCACCCCGAGCACGAGCGGCTCGGCCGACGCGCTCGCCGGCTGCACGCCGGACACGCTCAAGACCGTGACGGGCGGCAAGCTCACCGTGGGCACCGACAAGCCGGCCTACGGCCCGTGGTTCTCCGACGACGACCCGAGCAACGGCAAGGGGTACGAGTCGGCCGTCGCGTACGCTGTCGCCGAGAAGCTCGGGTACGCCAAGGACGCCGTGACCTGGGTCGTCGTGCCCTTCAACACCGCGATCGCGCCGGGGCCCAAGACCTTCGACCTCGACCTCAACCAGGTGTCGATCAGCGACGAGCGACGGAACGCCGTCGACTTCTCCTCCGGGTACTACGACGTGCGCCAGTCGGTCATCACCTACAAGGGCAGCCCGATCGACGGCAAGACCACGGTCGCCGAGCTCAAGAGCGCCAAGCTCGGCGCCCAGGTGGGCACGACGTCGTACACCGCGGCGACGAACCAGATCGCGCCGACCGAGGACGTCGCCGTCTTCGACACCAACGACCTCGCCGTGCAGGCGCTGAAGAACAAGCAGATCGACGGAATCGTCGTCGACCTGCCGACCGGCTTCTACATGACGGCCGCCCAGCTCGACGACGGCGTCATCGTCGGCCAGCTGCCGGCGACCGGGGGCACCGAGCAGTTCGGCGCGGTGCTCGACAAGGGCAGCCCGCTCACCCCGTGCATCTCGGCGGCCGTCGACGCGCTGCGGGCCGACGGCACCCTCGACACGCTCGTCGGCGAGTGGCTCTCGACGCAGGGCGCGCCCGAGCTGTCGTGACCGCGGCCCCCGCGAGCCGTCCCCCGGTGCCCTCGTGGCCCCCGGGCGGACGGGCAGCCGTCGGCGCTCGAGGTCGAGCGGCGTCGCTACCGGCGCGGCCGGGCGGCGCGCTCCGCGGTGGTGTCCGCGGCATCCACCGTGCTGCTCCTCGGGGTCGTCGTGGCCCTCGTCGTCACGTCGCCGGGCTGGCCGCGGGTCCGCGAGACCTTCCTCGACCCGCACAAGGCGGTCGAGGCCTTCCCGGCGGTCCTCGAGGGGCTCTGGCTCAACATCCGGGTCATGCTCGTCTGCGGCGTCCTCATCGCGGTGGTCGGGCTGACCCTGGCCGTGATGCGCACCGTCCGCGGCCCGGTCGCCTTCCCGCTCAGGCTGTTCGCGACGGCGTACGTCGACCTGTTCCGCGGCCTGCCGCTGCTGCTCGTCCTCTTCGTCCTCGGCTTCGGGGCGCCGGCGCTGCGGCTGTCGGGCCTGCCGTCGTCGGCCCTGTTCTGGGGGTCGTGCGCCCTCGTGCTGTCGTACTCGGCGTACGTCGCGGAGGTGTTCCGCGCGGGCATCGAGTCGGTGCACCCGTCGCAGCGCGCGGCGGCCCGCTCGCTCGGGCTGTCCTACGGCCAGACGATGCGGCACGTCGTCCTGCCGCAGGCCGTCCGGCGGGTCGTGCCGGCGCTGATGAACGACCTCGTCTCGCTGCAGAAGGACTCCGGCCTCATCGCCGTCCTCGGGGTCATCGACGCCATCCGCGCGGCCCAGATCGAGACCGCCCTCGACTTCAACTTCACGCCCTACGTCGTCGCCGGGGCGCTCTTCGTCTGCCTGACCATCCCGATGGCGCGCTTCACCGACCACGTCGCGCGCAAGCAGGGGTTCCACGGCGCCGGGGGCCACCTGTGAGCCTCCACGCCGCCGGCCGGGAACCGGTGCTGCGCCTCGAGGGGGTGCGGAAGTCGTTCGGGGACACCGAGGTCCTGCGCGGTCTCGACCTCACGGTGCACGAGGGGCAGGTCGTCGTCCTCATCGGGGCGAGCGGGTCGGGCAAGTCGACCCTGCTGCGCTGCGTCAACCTGCTCGAGGTCGTCGACGACGGCCGGATCACGCTCGAGGGCGACGACGTCACCGACCCGCGCGTCGACGCCGACGCCGTCCGGGCCCGGATGGGCGTCGTCTTCCAGGCCTACAACCTCTTCCCGCACCTGTCCGTGCTCGACAACATCACCCTCGCGCCGGTCCGCGTGCACAAGGTGCCGAAGGCCGAGGCCACGGAGCGCGCGATGGCGATGCTCGAGCGGGTCGGGTTGCCGGAGAAGGCATCCGCTCGACCGGACGACCTCTCCGGGGGCCAGCAGCAGCGGGTGGCGATCGCCCGCGCGCTGGTCAACCAGCCGCGGCTCATGCTCCTCGACGAGGTCACCTCGGCCCTCGACCCCGAGCTCGTCGGCGAGGTCCTCGACCTGCTGCGCGAGCTCAAGGACGAGGGGATGACGATGGTCCTCAACACCCACGAGATGGGGTTCGCCCGGCAGGTCGCCGACACCGTGTGCTTCCTACACGGCGGCGTCGTCCACGAGCAGGGGCCGCCCGCACAGGTCCTCGACGACCCACGCCAGGAGCGCACCCGCCGCTTCCTCGCCCGCGTGCACGCCTAGCCTCGGGTCCGTGGAGGAGCGTCCGGAGGCCGAGGTCGGGGTCGGCCCGTGGGAGGGTCCGTGGCCCGAGGGCGCGCACTGGGACCCCGAGCTGCTGCGCGACGGCGACCGCCGCAACGTCGTCGACCGGTACCGGTACTGGTCGATGGAGGCCGTCGTCGCCGACCTCGACACCCGCCGCCACCCGTTCCACGTCGCGATCGAGAACTGGGGCCACGACTTCAACATCGGATCGGTCGTGCGGACCGCCAACGCGATGGGCGCCGCCGCCTTCCACGTCGTCGGCCGGCGGCGGTGGAACCGGCGGGGCGCGATGGTCACCGACCGGTACCAGCACGAGCACCACCACGCCGACGCCGCGGGGCTCACGGCATGGGCGGCGACGGCCGGTCCGGACGGAGGGCGGCTGCCGCTCGTCGGCATCGACAACCTGCCGGGGTCGGTGCCGCTGGAGACCCACGACCTGCCGCGCGCGTGCGTCCTCGTCCTCGGCCAGGAGGGGCCCGGGCTGACCCCGGCGATGCAGGAGGCCTGCGACGTCGTGCTCCACATCGCGCAGTTCGGCTCGACCCGCTCGGTCAACGCTGGGGCCGCGGCGGCCGTCGCGATGCACGCCTGGGTCCGACGGCACGTCTTCGACCAGCACCCGTGACCCCCGCGGGCCGGCACCCGGAATAGCGCCGGCGTCCCGGCCGCTGGACCTCGGGTGAGCACCCCCGCGCTGTCCGTCCTCGACCTCGTCCCCGTCCGGTCCGACCAGCTGACCTCCGACGCCGTCGCCGCCACCCGGTCCCTGGCCCGGGTCGCCGACGGGCTGGGCTACCGCCGGTACTGGCTCGCCGAGCACCACAACATGCCGGCCGTCGCGGCGACCAACCCGCCGGTGCTGGCCGCCGTCGTGGCCGCGGCCACCGACCGGATCCGGGTCGGCTCCGGCGGCGTCATGCTGCCCAACCACGCACCCCTGGTCGTCGCCGAGCAGTTCGCCCTCCTCGAGGCGGCCTTCCCCGGCCGCGTCGACCTCGGCATCGGGCGGGCGCCGGGCACCGACCCGGTCACCGCCTGGGCGCTGCGCAGCGGCACGGGCCAGGCCGACGGCGA
Source organism: Phycicoccus sp. HDW14 (assembly GCF_011383005.1). Lineage (GTDB taxonomy): Bacteria > Actinomycetota > Actinomycetes > Actinomycetales > Dermatophilaceae > Phycicoccus. Next base: position 3,783,738 of record NZ_CP049935.1, read on the forward strand.
CGCCGTCGACCGCTTCCCCGACCACGTCGACGCCGTCATCGCGATGATGTCGCCCGCCGGCGCCGCCCTGCGCCTCGCGACCGGCGACCACGTCCTGCGCGCGACGCCGCGCGCCGCCTCGGTGCCGACGCTCTGGCTGCTCGGCTCGTCCGACTACTCCGCGCGGCTGGCCGCCTCGCGTGGGCTCCCGTACGTCTTCGCCTCGCACTTCTCCGGGCGCGGGACGGCCGAGGCGCTGGCCCTCTACCGCGGCGGGTACCAGCCGTCCGAGGAGCACCCCGAGCCCCGGACCCTGCTCACCGCCAACGTCGTCGTCGCCGAGGACGCCGCCGTGGCCCGCCGCCTCGCGCTGCCGAACATCCGCTCCATGGTCGCGCTGCGCACCGGTCAGCCGCTCGCGCCGCTCGCGTCGGTGGAGGAGGCCGAGGCCCGTCCGCTCCCCCGGCCCACGAGGCCCTGGCCGAGGAGATGCTCTCGCGCTGGCTCGTCGGCACCCCCGACGACGTGGCGGCCCGCCTCACCGCGCTGGCCGCCGAGCACGGCGTCGACGAGGTGATGGTCAGCCCGGTCGCCGGCGCCCTCGCCGGGACACCGGTCGACCGCTCGCCCGCCCGCGAGGAGACCCTCCGCCTGCTGGCCACCGCCCTCGCCTGAGGGGCCCCGCTCAACTAGGTTCGGTGGACCTGTCGAATCGTGGCCCGCTCGCGCGTCACGGGGGTGAGGTCGCAGTCGCGGCCCGGGACCGAAGGAGCAGCAGATGACCGAGTACGTCGTCCTCATCGTCGGCGACGCCGACCGCTGGTGGACCACCATGGACGCCGACCAGCGCACCGCCGGCTACGCCGAGTACACCCGCTTCGGTGAGGAGCTGGGTCGTCGGGGCACCGCATCACCGGTGGCGCCGAGCTGCACGCCACGAGCGAGGCCAAGCGCATCCCGGGCGGCGGCGGACCGGTCACCGACGGGCCGTTCGCCGAGACCGCCGAGCAGGTCGGCGGCTTCTACCAGGTGGAGACAGACGACCTCGACGACCTGCTCGAGTGCTGCCGGATCATCGCGGCGGTGGGGACTCCGTCGAGGTCCGCCGGACGGTGCAGCCCGAGGACCGGCCCGCATGAGCCGCCACCTCGTCCTGCTGCCCGCCCCGAGGCCGAGTGGGCCCTGCTGCCGCCGGAGGAGCACGAGAAGGGGATGCGCTCGCACGGCCAGTTCCACCGCGACCTCGCGGCCGGCGGCCACCGCATCCTCGCCGCCGGCCCGCTCACCCCGTCTGCCGAGGCGACCTCGATGCGTCCCGACGGCTCGGGCGGCGCACTGGTCACCGACGGCCCGTTCACCGAGTCGGTGGAGCAGGTCGTCGGGTTCTTCCTCCTCGAGACCGACGACCGGGCCGACCTCGTCCGCATCCTCACCGAGTTCGCCGCCCGCGGTGAGCTGATCGAGCTGCGCGACATGGTCGCCGACGACGAGCACGACCACGGCGCGTCGTGAAGCGCTACCTCGTCCTCATCGCCTACGAGCCGGGGGACTGGGAGCACGTCGACGAGGACACACGCCAGGAGGTCTTCACCGCCCACCGCGCCTTCGAGGCCCACGTCGCCGAGCACGGCGAGAAGGTCGCGGGCGCCGCGCTCGGTGACGCCGACACCGCCACGACCCTGCGCGGGCCCGAGCGGACGGTGACCGACGGGCCGTTCGTCGAGTCCGTCGAGCAGGTCGGCGGCTACTACGACGTCCGGCTGCCCGACCTCGACACCGCCATCGCGGCGGCCCGGCTGCTGCCGGCGTCGTACACGGTCGAGATCCGGCCGGTCGTCGGCGTCGAGGGGTACGACGAGGCGTGACCCCCGACGAGGTCCTGGCCACCACCGTGCGCGAGGAGTGGGGGCGGCTCGTCGCCCTCCTCCTCGGCCGGTTCCGGCGGCTGGACCTCGTCGAGGACGCCCTCGGGACGCGGTCGAGGCGGCCGCGCGCCGCTGGCCCGCCGACGGCGTCCCCGACTCGCCGGCGGCGTGGCTGCACACCGCGGCCCGTCGGCGGCTGCTCGACCGGCTGCGGGCCGAGGCGATGGCGGCCCGCAAGGCACCCCTGCTCGTCGTCGACGCGGACCCGGAGGGAGGTGCGGGCGTCATGGCCGACCCCGGCGACCTCGTCGAGGACGACGTGCTGCGTCTCGTCCTCATGTGCTGCCACCCGGCGCTCGGGCCCGAGGTGGCCAGCGCCCTCGCCCTGCGCCTCGTCGTCGGTGTCTCGACCGCCGACATCGCGCGGCTCTTCCTCGTGCCCGAGCCCACGATGGCCGCGCGGATCACCCGCGGCAAGAAGAAGATCGCCGCGGCCGGCATCCCGTTCACGGTGCCGGCCGCCGACGACCTGCCCTCGCGGCTGCGGGTCGTCGCCCAGACCGCCTACCTCGCCTTCACGGCCGGGTACGCGCCCGGCTCCGGGCCCGACCTGCTGCGCGCCGACCTCGCGGGCGAGGCCGTGCGGCTGGTCCGCGTGACCCTGGCCGTACGGCCCGACGAGGCGGTGCTGCGGGCGCTGCTGGCCCTCGTCCTGCTCCAGCACTCGCGGCGGGACGCCCGGGTCGGCGCGGACGGCAGCCTCGTCCTCCTGCCCGACCAGGACCGCTCCCGGTGGCACCGCGGCGAGGTCGACGAGGCGGTGCGGGTGCTGGCCGGGCTCGGGCCGTCGGCGGACCTGCTCACCGAGTCCTACCGCCTCCAGGCCCTCATCGCCGCCGAGCACGCCCTCGCCCCCGCGGCGGCCGACACCCGGTGGGACCGGATCTGCGCGGCCTACGACGCCCTGGCCCGGGTCAGCCCGTCCCCGATGGTCAGGCTCGCCGCCGCGGTGGCCGTCGCCGAGCGGGACGACCCCGCGGCAGGACTGGCCGCGCTCGACGGGCTGGACGCCGAGCTGCCCGGGAGCCATCGGCTGCCCGCCGTCCGCGGTGAGCTGCTGGCCCGGCTGGGCGACGACCGTGCCGCCATCGCCGCGCTCGACGAGGCGATCCGGCTGTGCGGCAACGAGGTCGAGCGCGCCCACCTCATCGAACGCCGGGACGGCCTGGCGTCCGACTGACCCGAGGGGTCTGCGGTGATGCACGGGGCGGGACATCCGCCGCGCCTGCATCACCGCACTGCAGCGTGCATCGCCGGTGATCGGACACCAACGGGAGGTGCCGACCCACCGCGGCACGAGGTGGGGCCGGGTCGTGCTGACGTCAGTCCGTGGGCGGTGCAAGGCGCGGGGAGAGCAGCGCCACGGCCGCGACCGGCAGCACGGCCCACCACCAGCGCAGCCCGTCGGGCGCGACGAGGCCCTGCCCGGCCATCACGCCCAGGCCCCCGCACCCGAGGGCCGTCGCGAGCACCGGCCGCCACGCGGGCACCGGGCCGGTCAGTGGTCGGACCTGCTCGAGCCGGCCCACGACGGCGACGACGCCGAGCGTGAGGACCCCGAGCAGGGCCCACCACAGCGGCCGGGAGAGCCACCACGACGCCGACAGCGGGTCGAGGCCGAGGCCCGCGCCGCCCACCAGCAGACCGGCCCCGATGACGAGGACCATCACCGTCAGGTGCCAGAGGTAGACGCTCATCATCCGGCTGCCGAGCCGCACCGTGACCGCCCACGGCCGGTCGCGCGCCATCCACCGCGTGAGCCACGGCTCGACCGCGAGGACGAGCCCGGCCTGCAGCAGCCCGAGGAACCCGAGCGTCACCCGCGTCGGGTAGCTGTTGTTCACGGCCGAGGAGTCGAGCCCGATCATCGACACCGGGTAGGGGCCGGCCCAGACGAGCGTGACGAGCCCGACCGCGCCGACCGCCGCCATCGCCAGGCGGCGACCGGTGCCGTCGAGGCGCCCGTCGAGCCAGGCGTACCCGAGCTGGTGCACGGAGCACCACACGACGACGTAGTTGGCGAAGCCGACCCACCACGGCCCGGTCGTCAGGCTCACGAGGTCGACGAGCCCACCGACCACGAGGCCGCCGACGACCGACGCCCAGCCGAACCGCTCCCACAGCCAGAGGGTCGCCGGGGCCACCGCGCAGACGACGACGTACGCCGCGAGGAACCAGGTCGGCACGAGCGCCACCTGGGACGCCGTGCGCAGCGCCGCCCGGTCGACCCCGGCCGCGTCGGCGACGACGAGCAGCGCGACCCACACGAGGAGCAGCGGCACGACGGGGGTGAGCAGCCGACGCAGCCGACCGCGCAGCCATCCGGCCCAGGTGGTGCCGCGTTCGCGGGCCCGCCTCCAGGACAACGCGTTCGCGTAGCCGCCGACGAGGAAGAACACCGGCATCACCTGGAAGACCCAGGTGAGCGGATGCGTCCACGGGGCGAGGTCGAGCAGGGCGCCGCTGACGAGCCGCCCGTCCCGGACGGTCACGGCGGCGATGAGCCAGTGACCCAGCACGACGACGGACAGGGCGGCGACGCGCAGCAGGTCGACGACCCGGTTGCGCGAGGTCGGGGTGGCGGCGGCGATGTCGCGCGCCGTGAGGGTCTCCATGCGCCCAGCGTGACGGTCGGCGGACCGACCGTGCCTGAGCACTCGTACCCGGTCCGGCACGGCCACGGAGGGTATCACCGGCCCCATCCGTCCCACGGGTCCGCTCCTGACCCACGGAAACCGTGGTCGACCCTGCGAATCTCGTCGACGTGGTGGACAGCGAGGCATCGATCGCTGCACACTTGACCCAGCTCGGGACCGGAAACCGTAGGTCTCCACCCGACCCGGTCGGTCCTCGGACCGGCTGGCCGGCCACCGGGTGTGCAGGGCACCCGCGAGGCCGCCGAACGGGGCGACGCACCAGCGCCGCCCCGTTCGCACGCCCGGGCTACCGATGGGTACGGACACCGGTGCACGGGGCCGGCGGACAAGTGGAAGGATCGGGGCGTAGGCACATCCCACGTCACGAGGAGAACACCGTGCCCATCGCAACGCCCGAGGTCTACGCCGACATGCTGGACCGGGCCAAGAACGGTTCGTTCGCGTACCCCGCCATCAACATCACCTCGAGCCAGACCGTCACGGCCGCCATCCGCGGCTTCGCCGAGGCCGGCTCCGACGGCATCATCCAGGTGTCCACCGGCGGCGGCGAGTACGCCTCCGGCTCCACGGTCAAGGACATGGTCACCGGCGCGAAGGCGCTCGCGGCCTACGCCGAGGAGGTCGCGAAGAACTACCCCGTCAACATCGCGCTGCACACCGACCACTGCCCGAAGGACAAGCTCGACTCCTTCGTCCGGCCGCTGATCGCCGCGTCCACCGAGCGGGTCAAGGCCGGTGGCCTCCCGATCTTCCAGTCGCACATGTGGGACGGCTCGGCCGTGCCGCTCGACGAGAACCTCCAGATCGCCGAGGAGCTGCTCGCCCAGTGCAAGGCGGCGAACATCATCCTCGAGATCGAGGTGGGTGTCGTCGGCGGCGAGGAGGACGGCGTCGAGAACGCCATCAACGACAAGCTGTACTCGACGCCCGCCGACGCCGTCGCCACCGTGCGGGCGCTCGGTTCCGGCGAGAACGGGTACTACATGACCGCGCTGACCTTCGGCAACGTGCACGGCGTCTACAAGCCGGGCAACGTCAAGCTGCGCCCGGAGGTGCTCAAGGCCGCCCAGGAGGCCGCCGCCGCCGAGCTCGGGGTCGCTGCCGACAGCAAGCCGTTCCACCTCGTCTTCCACGGTGGCTCGGGCTCGCTCCCGCAGGAGATCTCGGACGCGGTCGACTACGGCGTCGTGAAGATGAACGTCGACACCGACACCCAGTACGCCTTCACCCGGCCGGTCGCCGACTGGATGCTCAAGAACTACAGCGGCGTCCTGAAGATCGACGGCGAGGTCGGCAACAAGAAGCAGTACGACCCGCGCGCGTGGGGCAAGGAGGCCGAGGCCGGCATGGCGCAGCGCGTCATCGAGGCCTGCCAGAACCTCCGCTCGGCCGGGACGCACCCCGCCTGAGCGTCGCGCACGACACGAGGCCCGCCACCTCGTCCAGACACGGGGTGGCGGGCCTCGCCGGTTCCGAGCGGGTGCGCGGCAGGGACGCACCCGCGCGGGGTCAGTGGCCGACGGTGTGCTGGTTCACCGCCCGGCGCAGCAGCGCGAGGTTGGTGTTGGCCTTGCTCGCCGCGACGTAGAGGAACGTCGTGCCGCCGTCCATCACCTTGATGAGGTGGAGCTGGTCGCTCAGGGTGAGGAGCATGTCCTCCAGCTCGGAGTTGAGCTTGAGGGCCTGCATCGTCTTGAACTTCCCCTTGACCATCTCGCTGTTGTACGCGCTCGCGACGTCGAGGTCGAAGTCGGAGACCGCCGACCGGGAGGCCAGCGACATGCCGGAGTCCAGGTCGACGATGGAGGCGCCGATGAAGCCGGTCACGTCGGACTGGATCGCCTCGAGGATGCTCTCGTAGTCAGCCATTGTCAGTGTTCCTTCGGTGTTGTGACCCGGTGGGTCGGGTGGTGGTGGTGCGAGGGTGGTGCTGGTCGGTGTGGTGCGGCCCGCCGTGCTCGTCGTGAGGACGATCCCGACCGGTGCGACGCGGGCGCCGGACCGGTCGGTCGCGGGGGTGTGGAGGGGAGGGCGGGCTCGGGGTCCGGGCCCGGGAGCGGGTCCTCACGGGACCAGCCAAGGGCCCGCAGGAGGCGGCTCACCGCCCGCTGGGTGCGAGCTTCTCGGTGATCCGTTCCGCGGCCCGGCGGGTCTCGACGAGGAGCACGGCGTGCTGCACGTCGGTGGCGTGGGCCCCGAGGACGAAGCTGCCGACACCGGGCAGCTCCACCGAGACGAGGATGGTGTGCGAGTCCTCCGCCGACAGGTGCACGGTCATGCCGTGCGCCTCCGCCCGGGCCGCCTTCCGCAGGGCAATCGCGACGCTGAAGATCGAGCTCGTGAGGGCCGAGAGGCGGCCGACGTCGCGCTCGAACACGCCGAGGGTGCAGAGGTTGAGGCCGTCCGCGGTGCAGAAGAGCACGGCCTCGATGCCCTCGACGGCCTCTCCCAGCGCGACGAGCTCCGGCTGGGCGGCCGACCCGAGGAGGCGGGAGAGGACGTCCCAGTCCGGCGCACCGTCCGCCCCGTCGCGCGGTGCCTCGTGCGGTTCGACGTGGGACCCGATGGCCGTCTCGACCGTGGCCGTCACGCGAGGACCACCTGGGGCAGCGGCGCCTCCCGGCCGATGGCCACGCCGACGACGCGCTGGACGTCGCCGCGGTCGCGCGGGTCGGCGGCGAGCAGCCGGATCCCGGGGCCGAACCGGTCGAGGGTCGCCCGGTAGTCCTAGAGGCCGGGGTGGTCTCCGGGCTCGTCGAGGCGGGTCACGGCGACGGTCAGCGTGTCGTAGACCGAGCCGTCCTGGGCCCCGAGGTAGCGCAGCCACTCCTCGGCCTCCTCGAGCGCGTAGTCGTTCTGCCCGAAGAGCCAGAGGACGACGTGCACGGAGAAGGACATCGTCGAGGTGCGCACGGTGTCGAAGCGCACCTGCCCGGGCGTGCCGTACACGGCGACGTTCGAGCCGGTCCCCTCGTGCCACTCCCCGTAGTCGATGCCGACGGTGGTGGTGCGCTTGTCCGAGCGCGACTCCCCTCCGTGCCGGTTCGCGGCCTGGGTGACGTCCGTGTTGGCCACCTCGACGTCGGAGACGGCCCGCACGGCCGTCGTCTTCCCCACCCCGAGAGGACCGCAGAAGACGACTCTGTCCTGGGCGACGGTGCCGATGACGGCCGCGAGCTGGCGGGGCGTCCGGCGGTTCGTTTTCTTGGTCACGTGGACGAGTTCAGAAGGTCAAGAGGAGGTAAAGACGCAGGTCACGGTCCTGCGTGGACGAACGGTCGGAGGTCGTGTCGCCCGAACGGCCACCGCTGCCCGGGCGGGCACATCCGCCGTCGGAGCCGCTCCGAACGTGTCGGTCCTCGGGTCCCGGGCGCGGGCGGGCGGGCCGGCGGAGCCCGGCGGGCTAGCGTGGCGACCATGAGCACCAGCGACCTCCTCGGCATCCCGCCCACGCACCTGCCCGACGACCCCGCGGCCCGCCCGCTCGAGCACGGCGTGGCCCCCGACCAGGTCGCCGCGGCGCACCCGGCGTCCTCGCTCGCCTGGGCGGTCCTGGCCGAGGACGCCCTCGCCGACGACCGGGCCGTCGAGGCCTACGCCTACGCGCGCACCGGCTACCACCGCGGCCTCGACGCCCTGCGTCGCAGCGGCTGGCGCGGGCAGGGCCCGGTGCCGTGGGAGCACGTGCCGAACCAGGGCTTCCTGCGGGCCCTCGCGGCCCTCTCGAAGGCCGCCGGGGCCATCGGCGAGGAGGAGGAGCGCCACCGCTGCGCCGAGTTCCTCCGGGCCTCCAGCGCCGAGGGGGCCCGCGCGCTGGGTCTGTGACCTGCGGCGACCCGCGGACGTGGCGAAGGGCCCGGGCATCGCTGCCCGGGCCCTCGACAACCGGGGACGTCCACCGGGACGGCCCACGCCCCGCTCTCGCCGCGGCGTGATCCGGCCGGTGGTCCCCTGCCACCCGGTTGTCCCGATATCGTGCACGGACTGCACGGGTCGATGCGACACTTGGCGGCCAGTGACTGCAAATGGCCACACCCGGGGTGATCGCCGGGGCCGACGGGGGACGGTGCACGGATGGCGGGGGAGCCCGGGGAGACCGACGGCGGGGTGCTGCTCGTCCTCGAGGAGCAGCTGCGCCGCGAGCGCGAGCGGATCGAGGCCCGCCGGCGCGACCTCGAGGAGGCCGAGGACCTGCTGACCCGCGCGACGAGCCGCAGCCTCGGCGCTCGTGAGACCCCTGTCGAGGAGCTCGGCGACGGCCTCACCACGTCGGTCGTCACGCAGCTGCTCGCCGACAGCGCGGGGATGGTGCGCAGCTTCGTCCTCACCGTCGAGCAGGGACCGGCCCTCGACGGGTCGACGGTGCGGGCCAACCGCACGCGGATGGAGCGCGGTGACTCCCAGCGGGCGATCTACCCCGCGGAGGTGCTGACCACCGTGCGCGGCCAGCACTGGCTCGACGTGTGGGCCGAGGCCGGCGAGGACCAGCGGGTGCTGCCCCACACGGCAACGGAGTTCGCCGTCTTCGGTGACACCGCGGTCGTGGCCCTCGGGGGTGGGACGACCTCGACGGCGGGTACGTGCTGCTCCGGGACCCACTCGTCGTCCGGCTGTACTCGGCGTACTTCGACCTCGCCTGGCGGCACGCGGTGCCGGTACCCGGTCCACGCGACGCGGGCGACGCCGGGGACGCCGACCCGCGCCTCGTCGACCTGCTGGAGCTGGGGCTCAAGGACGAGGCCATCGCCCGGCACCTCGGTGTCAGCCTGCGCACGGTGCGTCGACGGGTGGCCCGGCTGATGTCGGTCAACGGTGTCGACACCCGGTTCCAGCTCGGGTGGGTGCTCGCGAGCCGCCGGTCCTGAGCGGACGCGGCCCGTGGGGTCGGGCGCGGTCGCGGTAGGGTGGGGTGGAACGAGGCCCCGGCGCGATCCGCGAGGGGCCTTCGCCACGCCGGGGCACCGACGTCCCGGCGCACGCGTTCGGAAGGAGCCGGGATGCCGGCGATCGTGCTGGTCGGAGCCCAGTGGGGCGACGAGGGCAAGGGCAAGGCCACCGACCTCCTGGGGACCGACGTCGACCTCGTCGTCAAGTTCAACGGGGGCAACAACGCGGGCCACACGGTGGTCATCGAGGGCGAGGACGGCACGCGCGAGAAGTACGCGCTGCACCTGCTGCCCTCGGGCATCCTCACCCCGTCGGTGACCCCGGTCATCGGCAACGGCGTGGTCATCGACCTCGAGGTGCTCTTCCAGGAGCTCGACGGGCTCGAGGCGCGCGGCGTCGACACCTCGAAGCTCGTCGTGTCGGCGAACGCCCACGTCATCGCGCCGTACAACCGCACCCTCGACAAGGTCACCGAGCGCTTCCTCGGGTCGCGCCGCATCGGCACGACCGGTCGCGGCATCGGCCCGACGTACGCGGACAAGATGAACCGCGTCGGCATCCGCATCCAGGACCTCTTCGACGAGGGCATCCTGCGCCAGAAGGTCGAGGCGGCGCTGGGGTTCAAGAACCAGGTGCTCGTGAAGATCTACAACACGCGCGCCGTCGACGTCGACCTCGTCGTCGAGGAGCTGCTCGGGTACGTCGAGCGGTTGCGGCCGATGGTCGCCGACTCGGCGCTCGTGCTCGAGAAGGCGCTGGACGCCGGGCAGAACGTGCTGCTCGAGGCCGGCCAGGCGACGCTGCTCGACGTCGACCACGGCACCTACCCGTTCGTCACGTCGTCCTCGGCGACGGCCGGCGGGGCGTGCACCGGCTCGGGCATCCCGCCGACCCGGGTGTCGCGCGTCATCGCGATCCTCAAGGCGTACACGACGCGGGTCGGCGAGGGTCCCTTCCCCACCGAGCTGTTCGACGACGACGGCGAGACCCTGCGCAAGACCGGGGCCGAGTACGGCACGACGACCGGCCGCCCGCGGCGCTGCGGCTGGATGGACACCGTCATCGGTCGCTACGCCACGCGCATCAACGGGGTCACCGACTTCGTCATCACCAAGCTCGATGTGCTCACCGGGTTCGACCAGGTCCCGGTCTGTGTCGCGTACGAGGTCGACGGCGTCCGGCACGACGAGATGCCGGTGTCGCAGAGCGACTTCCACCACGCCAAGCCGGTCTACGAGATGCTCGACGGCTGGTGGGAGGACATCTCCGGCTGCCGCGAGTTCGACGAGCTTCCGGCGGCGGCCCAGCGCTACGTGCTGCGGGTCGAGGAGCTCATCGGGGCGCGCGTGTCGGCCATCGGCGTCGGGCCGGGGCGGCACGAGATCATCCAGCGCCACCCCCTCCTCGACGCCTGACCCCCGCCTCCCGGGACCCCGAGCCGGGGCGTCAGGCGGGGCGCAGCACGTGCATCCGGTGCGCCGCCCGGGTCAGCACGACGTAGAGGACGCGCACCCCGCCGGGCGACTCCTCGGTGACGGCGTCCGGGTCGATGACCACGGTCGCGTCCCACTCCAGGCCCTTGGTCGAGAGCGGGTCGATGACCTGGACGCGCCCGCCGCCGGCGCCGTCGAGCGCCCCGAGCCGGTCGGCCCAGCGCCGCGGCGTGATGACCGCGATGGACCCGTCGACCTCGCCGAGCAGCACCTCGACGGCGTCCGCCGCGGCCTCGGCCAGTGACCCGTCGACGACCCGGTCGACCGGCTGGACCCCCGTCTCGCGCACTGCGTCCGGGATGTCTGCGTCCGGCACGAGCGGCAGGATGACGTCGCGCGCGTGGTCGAAGATCTCGCGGGCGTTGCGGTAGTTGGTGTCCATGTGGAAGGCCCGCCGCTCGAGGCTGGCGAAGGCCTCCTCACGGGCCCGGGTGGCCTCGGCGAGGTCGGGCCAGGACGCCTGCGCGGCGTCGCCGACGACCGTCCACGACGCCGACCGCCCGCGCCGGGCGACCATCCGCCACTGCATGGGCGACAGGTCCTGCGCCTCGTCGACGAGCACGTGCGCGTACCCCGACGCCCGCTCGAGCCGGCCGGCCATCAGCCGCTCCCGGGCGTCGGCGGAGGTGACCTCGGCCCGGCTGTCGGCACCCCACGCCACCCGTCGCGCACCGGCCCGGACGTCGGACACCCCGTAGGCGGCGAGGTCGTCGAGCTCCTCGATGTCGTAGAAGCCGGAGTCCTCGCGCTCGGCGTCCTGCACCGGCCCGAGCCGGGCGAGCAGGTCGTCGGCGAGGGCGGCGTCCGACACCGACCACTGGCCGGTCTCCAGCGCCTCCCGGAAGGAGTACGCGACCGCCGCGGCCTCCTCGTGGTCGAGCACCCCGCGCGAGACCCCGTACGCGTGGTCGGTGTCGGCGAGGGAGAGCAGCAGCTCGCGCGGGTCGAGCTGGCGCCACCACGAGGCCATGAAGTCGTCGACGTCGCGGGAGGCGTCGAAGGCGTCGAGGAAGTCGTCGCGCTCGCCCTGGCGCACCGAGCGCCAGGCCGCCTCGGCCAGCGCCGAGCGCGCGGCGTCGGTGGCGAGGTTGTGCTGGTGACCCCGCAGCACCTCCGTGCGCACGCGGCGCAGCACGTCGTCGTCGAGGCGCACCGCGTTGCCGGCGATGAAGGCGCGGAACGTCATCGGCGAGCCCACGGGCGGACGCGACGCCAGCCGCGAGAGCAGCCGCCGGATGCGCAGGCCGCCCTTGACCTCCGCGACCTCGGGGTGTCGGCGCGCAGGGCGGTCATGCCGTCGACGACGTCGCCGAGGGCCCGCAGGGCGACCGACTCCTCACCGAGAGAGGGCAGCACGCGCTCGATGTAGGCCGTGTACGCCGACGACGGCCCGATGACGAGGATGCCGCCGTGCTCGAAGCGCCGGCGCTCCGCGTACAGCAGGTAGGCCGCCCGGTGCAGCGCGACGACGGTCTTCCCGGTGCCGGGGCCGCCGGTGATCTCGGTGACGCCCCGGGAGGGTGCGCGGATGGCCTCGTCCTGGTGGCGCTGGATGGTGGCGACGATGTCGCGCATCTGCCGGCCGCGGCTGCGGGTGAGCGCGGCCATCAGGGCGCCGTCGCCGACGACGACGATGTCGTCCGGGGCGACCGGCACCATGAGGTCGTCCTCGACGCCGACGACGCGGGAACCGGTGCAGCGCAGGACCCGTCGCCGGACGACGCCCATCGGGTCGACGGGGGTGGCGCGGTAGAACGCGGCGGCGGCGGGTGCCCGCCAGTCGACGACGAGCGGCTCGTAGTCGTCGTCGCGCACGCCGAGCCGGCCGATGTGCCGGACCTCGCGCTCGGCGGCGGTGGAGTCCTCGGTGCCGAGGTCGAGCCGGCCGAAGACCAGGCCCTCGTACTGGGTGTCGATCATCGCCCGCCGGCGGGCGGCCGCGAAGACGAGGGCGTCGCGCTCGAAGAGGCCGGTCATCTCCTCGTCGCGCACGTCTCCGGTGCGGTCGGTGCGCCCGCGGGCCATGCCGTCGGCCTCGACGTCGGCGGCGCGCAGGCTGGCCTTCTCGAGCTCCGTGTAGACCCGGTCGACGTGGGCCTGCTCGACGGCGACCTCGGCAGCGACCTCGGGGGAGGTCTCGGCGGGGTGGTGGGCGGTCACGGGCGGGCGCACTCCTGGGTCGTGGGCGCACGGTCGGCGCAGGTCACGGAACTCACCAGTCTAGACGCGGCCCGGCGGCCCCGACGCAGGACCGGCCGATCGCGGGCGGCCCGGGCCCGGTGGGGCCGCGACGCCTAGGATCGGGCACCGTGAAGGTCCTCGTCATCGGGTCCGGTGCTCGCGAGCACGCCATCGTCCGCGCGCTGTCGCTCGACCCCGCCGTCGACGCGGTGGTGGCGGCACCCGGCAACCCGGGTATCGAGGCCGTCGCCCTCTGCGAGCCGCTGCCCGGCGGGGTCACCGACGCCGACGCCGTCGTCGCCCTGGCCCGCCGCCACGAGGTCGGGCTGGTCGTCGTGGGCCCGGAGGCGCCGCTCGTCGCGGGGGTCGCCGACGCCGTGCGCGCCGCAGGCATCCCCTGCTTCGGGCCGTCGGCGAAGGCCGCCCGCCTGGAGGGCAGCAAGGCCTTCGCCAAGGAGGTGATGTCGGCGGCCGACGTCCCCACGGGCATGGCCCACGTGTGCACGAGCCTCGACGAGGTGGCCGACGCCCTCGACGCCCTCGGCGCGCCCCACGTCGTCAAGGACGACGGGCTCGCGGCCGGCAAGGGCGTCGTCGTCACCGACGACCGGGCCGAGGCGCTCGAGCACGCCCGCGGCTGCCTCGACAAGCCGGACGGCCGGGTGGTCGTCGAGGAGTTCCTCGACGGCCCCGAGGTCTCGCTCTTCTGCATCTGCGACGGCGAGCAGGTCGTGCCGTTGGTCCCCGCGCAGGACTTCAAGCGGGTCGGCGACGGCGACAGCGGCCCGAACACCGGCGGGATGGGCGCCTACAGCCCGCTCGACTGGGCACCGGCCGGACTCGTCGACGACGTCGTCGCGCGCATCGCCCGCCCGGTCGTCGCCGAGATGGCCCGCCGCGGGACGCCGTTCAGCGGGGTCCTCTACGTCGGGCTGGCGCTGACCGGCCGCGGGCCGCGCGTCATCGAGTTCAACGCCCGGTTCGGCGACCCCGAGACCCAGGTCGTCCTCGACCGCCTGCGCACCCCCCTCGGCGCCCTGCTGCTGGCCGCCGCGACGGGCGGGCTCGCCGAGCTCGAGCCGCTGCGCTGGTCGGACCAGCACGCGGTCACCGTCGTCGTCGCGGCCCACGACTACCCGGCGACGCCCCGTACTGGCGACGCGGTGACGGGGGTCGAGGAGGTGCCGGGGGCGCCGGACGCCTACGTGCTGCACGCCGGCACGACCCGCGACGCCGACGGGGTGCTCGTGTCGTCCGGCGGCCGGGTGCTGTCGGTCGTCGGGCGCGGATCCTCGCTGGCGCAGGCGCGCGAGCGGGCCTACGCCGCGGTCGACGTCGTCGGGCTCGAGGGGTCGCACCACCGGCGTGACATCGCCGAGAGGGCCGAGCGCGGCGAGGTCACCGTCCCGGCCTGAGCCCGGCTCCGTGCGAGGTGCGGCTCCGGGTGCGGTCGCACGCGGACCCGCGCAGATCGCGCGGACACGAGGCGCCGGACGGTCAGGCCGTCAGGCGGTCAGGGCGGCGTGCGCGTCGGCGAGGTGGTCGAGGTCGGCGAGGTCGAGGACCTGGAGGTAGACCCGGCTCGCGCCGGCCTCGGCGAACCGCCCGAGCCGGTCGCGGACCTCCTCGGGGGTGCCGGCCAGGCCGTTCTCGCGCAGCTCGCCCGGTTCCCGGCCGATGGCCTCGGCCCGCCGGCGCACGGCGGCGTCGTCGGCGCCGACGCACAGGACCTGGGCGGCGCTGTGGACGAGGCTCAGCGGGTCGCGGCCGTGCTCCTCGCAGACGGCGTCGACCTGCTCGAACAGCGCGCCCGTCTCGGTCGGCGACGCGAACGGGACGTTGAACTCGGCGGCGTAGCGGGCGGCGAGCGACGGGGTGCGCCGCTTCCCGGACCCGCCGACGACGATCGGCACGCCGCCGTCCTGCACCGGGTGCACGAGCGCCGGCGAGCCGTGCACCGGGTAGTGCGAGCCGTCGTGCTCGTAGGTGGACCCCGGCGGCGCGGACCACATCCCGGTGATGACGGCCAGCTGCTCCTCGAGCCGGTCGAAGCGCTCGCGCAGCGGGGGGAAGGGGATGCCGAACGCCCGGTGCTCGGCCTCGAACCAGCCGGCGCCGAGCCCGAGCTCGACCCGGCCGCCGCTCATCTGGTCGACGCCGGCGACGGTGACGGCCAGCGGCCCGGGCAGCCGGAAGGTCGCCGACGTGACGAGCGTGCCGAGCCGGATGCGGCGGGTGTCGCGGGCCAGGCCGGCGAGCGTGGTCCAGGCGTCCGTGGGGCCGGGCCCACCGTCACCGGACATGTGGAGGTAGTGGTCGGAGCGGAAGAACGCGTCGTACCCGAGGTCCTCGGCGGCCCGGGCGACGGCGAGCAGGTCGTCGTAGGTGGCGCCCTGCTGGGGCTCGGTGAAGATGCGCAGGTCCATGGGCCCCACGCTACGCAGGGGCGCCGGCACCCTCGGCCCGGGCGTGCCGGCGAACCCGTCCGGCCCCCGCGGCGACGAGCAGGGCCACGGCACCCCCGACGGCCATGAGGGCGGCGAACCGCGGCCCGTCCATCGTCGGTCCGTACCAGGCGACGACGCCTCCGACGAGGGCGGTCTGGAGGGCGACACCGGTCGAGATGGCCAGGCCCTGAGCAGCACTGGCCCGACCACGCTCGCTCGCGGGGGTCAGGTCGAGCAGCTCGGTCGAGAGCACCGGGGAGAGGATGCCCATCCCCGCCGCGGAGGCCGCCCAGCCGACCATCCCCTGCGCGAGGGGCACGGCGTCGAGCGCGAGCAGGACCGGTCCGAGGGAGCCGACGGCGATGAGGAGGCCGCCGACGCGGATGCGCGTCGCGGCGCTGGTCCGCGACTCGGCCCACCCGGTGCTGTTGAGCCAGGACCCGAACGCCCAGAGGACACCGGTGACCGAGAGCGAGATCCCGGCCACCGCGGCGCTGACGTGGTGCGTGGTGACGAGCATCAGCGGCAACACGGCCCCGACCCCGGTGAAGGCGGCGGAGGTGAGCATCCGCAGGCCGACGACGGCCGGCACGCCCGCGCGCAGCGTCGCGGTGCCGCGGGGCAGGGCCCGGGCGGCGGACAGGACGACGACGACCGCCCCCGCGAGCACGGCGGCCAGGCCGGCGGCGCGGGTCCCCGGGGCCTCGAGCAGCGGGGCCGCGAACGTCGTCACCGCGAGCCCCGCGGCGAGGGCGAAGGACGCCGCGAGCCGCCCGCCGACACCGTCGTCGGCAGCGGGCACGTCCGGCGGCGGGGCGCTGCGCAGTGCGGGGCGCAGCAACCAGAGGGCGACCGGCACGACGAGCAGGGGTCCGGCGAAGACCCAGCGCCACCCGGCGAGGGCCTCGACCCCGCCCGCGAACCCGGGGCCGAGGAGCGACGGCAGGATCCAGGCGGCCGCGAACGACGCGAACACCTTGGCGCGCAACGACTCCGGGAGGGCCTGCGCCACGAGCACCAGCAGGGTGGTGTCGATGAGCGCCTCGGCCGCCCCCGACAGCGCCCGGCCGGCGACGAAGACCAGCATCGTGGGCGCGAGCGCGGAGACGACCTGGGCGATGCCGAACAGGCCGATGCCGGCGAGCAGCACCGGCCGCGGGCCGACACGGTCGGTCCACCCCCCGGAGAGGGCCATCCCGAGGGTGAACGTGACGAGCGAGGCGCCGGTGGAGGCCCCGAACAGGGCCCAGCCGTCGAGGTCGCGGACGACGACGGGGAGGACGGTCTGCACGGCGCGGTTCTCGAACGCGGCCAGGGTCACGAGCGCGACGACCCCGACGACGACCGGCAGGTACCGGCGGTCGAGGAGGCGCTCGCGGGGGTCGAGGGGGGCGCGTCGGCGCGGCCGGTCGTCGTCACCAAGTCATCCTCATACCTCAAGTTCGCTTGAGGTCAAGCGGTAGGGTCGAGCCGTGGACCGACTCGACCTGCTGCCCATCGGCGAGGTGGCGCGCCGCTCGGGCGTGAGCGTGCCCACGGTCCGCTTCTATGAGGAGCGCGGGCTCATCACGTCGGTCCGGACCACCGGCAACCAGCGGCGCTTCGAGCGGCACGTCCTGCGGCGGATCGCCGTGGTCCGGGCCGGGCAGCGGTTCGGGATGGGGCTGGCCGAGATCGGTGAGGCGCTGGCGACCCTCCCCGCCGACCACCCGCCGACCAAGCGCGACTGGGTGCGGATGTCCTCGCGCTGGCACGCGCTGCTCACCGCCCGGATCGAGGCGATGGAGCGGGTGCGCGACGGGCTGTCGTCGTGCATCGGCTGCGGGTGCCTCTCGCTGCGCTCCTGCCCGGTCTACAACCACGACGACGAGCTGGCCGCCGAGGGTCCCGGGCCGCGACGGTGGCCGCCGGCGGCCCGGGACGCCTGAGCGCCGCCCGGGGTCACGCGCCCAGGGTGACGGCCTCGGCCTCGGTCTCGGAGTCGACCGGCTCGGCGCCGTGGTCGGGCTCGGCGTCGATGGTCCGGACGAACGAGTGCCCGGTCGAGAGCACCGCGACGGCCAGGACGACCGCCCCCGCACCGACCCAGAACGGGATGTGCACGGAGCGCTCGCCCAGCGTGCCGGCCAGCCAGGGCGCGACGGCCCCGCCGCTGAACCGGACGAAGCTGTAGGCCGCCGAGGCCACGCCTCGCTCGACCGGCGAGACCTTCATGACCGTCTCGGTGATCAGCGTGTTGTTGACCCCGAGGAACCCGCCGGCGAGGACGACGCCCACGACGAGCACGGTCTTGTTCTCGGTGTACACGGCCATGACGGCGAGGATCGCGGCGAACCCGAGGAGGGCGACGACCATCCCGGTGAAGGTTCCGAGGTGCTTCTGGATCCACGGCGCCGCGACGACCGAGGCGAACGCGAGCAGTAGGCCCCAGCCGAAGAAGACCAGCCCGGTGCCGTGCGCCGACATGTCGAGCGGGAACGGCGTGAAGGCCAGCAGCGTGAAGAAGCCGAAGTTGTAGAGCAGCGCGGTGAGGCCCACGGTGAGCAGGCCGCGGTGCCGGAGGGCCTTGAGGGGCGCGCTGATCGGCGTCGGGTGCGGACGCTCGCTCGCCGCCGGGAGGGTGACCCAGGTGGCCACGAGCGCGACGAGCATCAGGGCGCTGACGCCGAAGAACGGTCCGCGCCAGGAGATCCCGCCGAGCGCGCCGCCGACGAGCGGACCCGCGGCGATGCCGAGGCCGAGCGCGGCCTCGTAGAGGATGATCGCCTGCCCGACCGAGCCGCGCGCCGCGTTGACGATGGTCGCGAGGGCGGTGGCGATGAACAGCGCGTTGCCCAGGCCCCAGACGGCGCGGAAGCCGACGATGCCGTTGACGGAGTCCATCGTCCCGGCCAGGCCGGCGCCGACGATGATGATCGCCAGGCCGAGGAGCAGGGTGCGCTTGGCGCCGATGCGGCTGGAGACCCAGCCGGTGACGAGCATCGCGACGCCCATGACGGCCATGTAGCTCGTGAAGAGCAGGGAGACCTGGGACGGGCTCGCGCCGAGGTCGTCGGCGATGGGCTTGAGGATGGGGTCGACGAGGCCGATCCCCATGAACGCGACGACGCAGGCGAACGCCACGCTCCAGACGGTCTTGGGTTGACGCCACATGGGCTGGTGGTTCCTCTCGGTGGTGGTGGTCAGGAGGTCGCGCCGGCGGGCTGCGGGGCCGCGGTGCGGGTCGCCTCGACGAGCCGGACGAGCAGGTCGACGGCGGTGCGCACCTGCTCGGGGTCGGCGTCGAGGTCGGCGAGCACCGGCTCGAGCGTGCGGGCGCGGGCCCGTCGGGCGCTGGTCAGCGCCTCGGTGCCGGCGGTGGTGAGGACGACGAGGCTGGCCCGGCCGTCGGCGGGGTCGGGGGTGCGGGTGACGAACCCCTCGGCCTCGAGGCGCTGGACCTGGGTGGTCATCGTCGGCTGGCTCGTGTCGTCGGCCTCGGCCAGCGTGGTGATGCGGGCCGGGCCGAGCTCCTCGACGAGGGACAGGACGCGGGCCTGGGCCCACGGCAGCTCGTGCGCGGCGTGCCGGCTGGCCCAGCGGGACAGGCGGGCGGCCGAGCGCAGCAGGTCGTCGGCGAGGTGGTCGGTGGTCACGGGTTCCACGATACATAGGTCACCTATGCATATCAAGTCGCGCGCTGGTGACCCCGTCGGGGCTGGAAGGATGGGCGCATGGCCGACGCCCCGACGCCCTCGCCCGACGCCGCCCTCCGGCTCGACGGGTACGCGCACGTCTACTCGGGCAAGGTGCGCGACCTCTACGCGCCCCTCGACGACGCCGGCTCCCCCCGCGACGACCTCCTGCTCCTCGTCGCCTCCGACCGCATCTCGGCCTTCGACTTCGTCCTCGACACCCCGGTGCCCGACAAGGGCGAGGTGCTGACCCGGATGTCGCTCTGGTGGTTCGAGCAGCTCGCCGACCTCGTGCCGAACCACGTCGTCTCCACCGACGTGCCGGATGCGGTGCGCGGTCGGGCCGTCCTCGTCCGACGCCTCGAGATGCTGCCCGTCGAGTGCGTCGCCCGGGCCTACCTCACCGGCGGCGGCCTGCGCGAGTACCGGGCCGACGGCACGGTCAGCGGTCTGCGCCTGCCCGAGGGGCTCACCGACGGCTCGCGCTTCCCCGAGCCGCTCTTCACCCCGTCGACCAAGGCCCCGCGCGGCCAGCACGACGAGCCGATGACCTACGCCGAGGTCGAGGCCGCCGTCGGGCCCGACCTCGCCGAGCGAGCCCGCGACCTCACGACGCGGATCCTGGCCCGCGGCAACGAGATCGCCCAGGCGCGCGGCATCATCGTCGCCGACACCAAGGTCGAGTTCGGCGTCGAGGACGGCCGGCTGGTGCTCGCCGACGAGGTGCTGACCCCCGACTCCTCACGCTTCTGGCCCGCCGACCAGTGGGAGCCCGGCCACCCCCAGCCGAGCTTCGACAAGGAGTTCGTCCGCGAGTGGCTGCTGTCGCCGGCCAGCGGCTGGGACAAGGCGTCCGGGCAGGCCCCGCCGCCGCTGCCCGACGACGTCCTGGAGCGGACGCGGGCCAAGTACGTCGAGGCCTACGAGCGCCTGACCGCGTCGACCTTCCGACCCACGGGGGAGGGCGATGAGCGACCAGCCCGCACCGCAGCGGGGCCCTGACTGGCGCACGGCCGGCTGGCCGATCCCCGTGACGACGGCCTTCGACTTCCCCGACCTCGAGGTGCGCACGACGATCGGGGCCGTGTCCGGCGTCTACGCGACGAGTCTCGGCCTCGCGCGCGGCGTCTCGGCGTCCTTCTCGGCGCTCGCCCGCGGCGAGGTCGTCGACATGACGGCGCTCCTCGCCGAGGCCCGCCACCACGCGCTCCAGCGGGTCGTCGGCGAGGCGCAGCGGCACGGCGGCAACGCCCTCCTCGGGGTGCGCTTCGACTCCAACGAGGTCGGGCAGGGCCAGATCATCGAGATCCACTGCTACGGGACGGCGGTCGTCGTCGGGGCCCGCCGGCCCTGATCGCCCGCCCCGGCCGGAGGCGGTCACGGGGCCTCGAGCTCACGCCGCACCATCGCGGTCCACCGGACCATCGCCGTGTCGGCCGCGGCCCGGTCGCCGGTGACGGCGACCTCGAAGAGCAGGCCCCGGGCCATCGCGAGGGACTGCAGGGCGAGGGTGGCGGCGCGGTCCTCGTCGACGCCGAGCCGGCGGTAGCCGTCGGCCAGCGCGTCCGACCAGCCCTCCGCGAACCAGCGCCGCAAGAGGGCCGCGTGCGGCTCGCCGCGCATCGCGTGCGTCGACAGCTCGAAGAACAGCGGGGCGAAGACCGCCGCGCGGTCGGCGACGTGCTGCCAGAACAGCGCGCCCGCCTCGAACGGGTCCTCGTGCGTGGCGACCAGCTCACGCAGCGCGTCCTGCTCCGCGCGCTCGACGGCCTCGACGACTGCCCCGAGCAGGCCTGCGCGGGAACCGAAGTGGTAGTTGAGCATCCGGTGGCTGGTGCCGATGCCCGCGGCCAGCGTGCGCAGGCTCGTGTCACCGACCCCGTGCTCGGCGAACCAGGCGACCGACCGCCCGAGCAGCTCGTCGCGGGCGGTCACCGGGTGAGGCGCCCCGTCGCCGTGGCCTCGAGCGCCTCGGCCTCGCGGGTCACGTACTGGCGGGTGCGGCGTCCCAGGAGCAGCCGTACGGCTCCCGCGAACGGTCCGGCCCAGGCGATGCCGAGGCGGATGCCCGTGCCGTCCGGACCCGGGAGCAGCTCGTGCGTGCCGGTGCTCCGGACGCCCGGGCTGCGCGACTCCCACGTGAAGGTCCGGCCGGGGACCCACTCGGTGACCGTCCACGTCGCCCGGGGCAGGCCCGGCTGGAGGACGACGTAGGAGGCGCCGACCTCCTCCGGGCGACCGGGCTCCACCGGCGTCACCGACCGGACGGTCGGCAGCCACGAGCCCCACGCGCGGACGTCGGACAGCACGGGCCAGAGCGCGTCGGCGGGAAGTCGGGTCCCGCGCACCACCTCAATCATGTACCAGATGGTACATGCGCCGGCCCGGTGAGGAAGGGGCCGTGGTCGCTCTCGACAGTAGGCAACACGCACAGATCCGGGCCCGACCGCCTGCGTGTTGCCTACTCTCGGGGCCGGGTGGCGGGGGGTCTCGGACGCCGGGCGGTCGTCAGCCCCGGCGGATCTCCTGGAGGGACCAGCCGTTGCCGTCGGGGTCGGCGAAGAAGGCGAAGCGGCTGCCGGGCTGGCCCTCGGCCCCGAGCTGCTGGACCTCGCTGATCTCGACCCCGCGGCCGGCCAGCTCGGCGCGTGCGGCGTCGATGTCCTCGACGACGAGCTGCACGCCACGGGTGGAGCCGGGCTCGCCGAGCGGCATCCCCACCCGAGGACGACGGAGGCAGGGGAGCCCGGGGCGTCAGCTGGACCACCCGCATCCCCGGCGCGGGGGAGATGTCGTGGTCGAGGTGGAAGCCGACGCGCTCGGTGTAGAAGGCGAGGGAGGCGTCGACGTCCGAGACGCTCAGCCCGACGACCTCGAGTCGCATGTCCATGGTGGTCTCCTCATGTAGCGGAATGTTCCGTTCCGTAAATGTAGCAGAACGGAACGGACCGTTCCAGAGGTATCCTCGAGACCGTGACCGAGACCCCGAAGCTCGACGGACGCCGCCGGCAGGCCGCCCGCAACGACGACCGCATCCTCGAGGCGGCCCGCGCGGTCTTCCTCGCCGACCCGGACGCCCCCATCGCCGAGGTGGCCCGCCGCGCAGGGGTCGGTATCAGCGCGCTCTACCGCCGGCACCCGAGCAAGGAGGCGCTCCTGCGCGAGCTGACCCGCGACGGGCTCGAGCGGTTCGCGGACGCGCTCGACGCGGGCCTGGCCGACGAGCGTGACCCGTGGACGGCCTACGGCGCCACCCTCGAGGCCGTCGTCGAGGGCGGCAGCCAGGCGCTGGCCCAGCGGCTGGCCGGGAGGTTCGCCCCGGACGCCGGGCTCACTGAGGCCGCGGCCCGTGCCGACGACCTGTACCGCGCCCTCGACCACCGGGCCCGCGAGGCCGGCGTCCTGCGCGAGGACGTCAGCGCGGCGGACGTCATCCTGCTGCTCGAGATGGTCATGCTCGTCGACCTCCCCGACCCCACCCGCATCGGTGAGCTGCGGCGGCGCTACCTCGCGCTCGTGCTCGAGTCGCTGCGTGCCCCCGGTGCCGGGCCCCTCCCCGGCGCCCCCGCTGACGGCGCCGAGCTCGCGTCCCGCTGGCAGCGCTGACCCCGCGGACGCGGAGGACGCCCTGCCGCGCCGCGCCGGTAGCCTGAGCACCGGCACCTCGCCCGCCGCGCCGCACCCCACGGGAGACCCGCACCATGGCCTCGTCGCACGACCTCGTGCTGACCACCGTCCCCGGGGGCGCCGCCCTCTCCTCGTTCCGCGCCGCCGGCGTGCTCGCCCGGCTGCGCGTCGTCGCGCCGTCGGTCACGGCCGTCGCCGCGCAGCACGTGCACTGGGTGGCGAGCGCGCAGCCCCTCGGCGACGTCACCGCCGCCACCGTGCAGCGCCTGCTCACCTACGGCGACCCGTTCGTCCCCGCCGACCCGGCCGGCCCGCACACCGCGCTCGTGGTCGTCGCCCCGCGCCTCGGCACCCTCTCGCCGTGGGCGTCCAAGGCCACCGACATCGCCCACAGCTGCGGGGTCGACGTGCGGCGGGTCGAGCGCGTCACCGAGTTCCACGTCGTCTCGGACGAACCGCTGACGGACGAGCAGTGGGCGGCCTGCGCCGACCTCCTCCACGACCGGATGACCGAGTCCGCGCTCCCGGGCCGCGACGCCGCGGCGCACCTCTTCGACGAGCGCGCGGCCGAGCCGATGGCCCACGTCGACGTCCTCGGCCGGGGGCGCGAGGCCCTCGAGGAGGCCGACCGGTCCTTCGGGCTGGCCCTGTCCGACGACGAGGTCGACTACCTCGCCGAGGCCTTCACCGGCCTGCGGCGCAACCCCACCGACGTCGAGCTGATGATGTTCGCGCAGGCCAACTCCGAGCACTGCCGTCACAAGATCTTCAACGCAGACTTCGTCATCGACGGTGAGCCGCAGCCTCGTTCGCTGTTCGGGATGATCCGGCACACCGAGGAGGTCTCGCCCGCGGGCACGGTCGTCGCCTACTCCGACAACGCCTCGGTGATGGAGGGCGGACGGCGGGTGCGCTGGCTGCCCGAGTCGACCGAGGGCCCGAGCGCGTACCGCGGGCGCGAGGACGACGTGCACGTCCTCATGAAGGTCGAGACGCACAACCACCCGACCGCGATCAGCCCCTTCCCCGGGGCGGCCACCGGTGCGGGCGGCGAGATCCGGGACGAGGGGGCGACCGGTCGCGGGAGCCAGCCCAAGGCCGGGCTCACCGGTTTCGCCGTCTCCAACCTCCACCTTCCTGGGCTCGAGGAGCCCTGGGAGAGTGAGGAGTACGGCGCACCGCCCCACATCGCCAGCCCGCTCGAGATCATGCTCGACGGTCCGATCGGCGCGGCCGCGTTCAACAACGAGTTCGGGCGCCCGGGCATCGGTGGCTTCTTCCGCGTCTACGAGCAGACCGTCGACGGCGTCCGCCGGGGGTTCCACAAGCCGATCATGTCCGCCGGTGGGCTCGGCACCATCAGCGCCGACCTCACGCACAAGGTCGTCTTCACCGCGGGCACGCTGCTCGTCCAGCTCGGCGGTCCCGGCATGCGCATCGGGATGGGCGGTGGCGCGGCCTCCTCGATGGCCGCGGGCGCCAACGCCGCCGACCTCGACTTCGACTCCGTCCAGCGCGGCAACCCCGAGATGGAGCGCCGCGCCCAGGAGGTCGTCAACCACTGCTGGAGCCTCGGCCCGGACGACAACCCCATCCTCGCCATCCACGACGTCGGCGCCGGCGGCCTGTCCAACGCCTTCCCCGAGCTCGTCGACGGTGCCTTCCTCGGGGCCCGCTTCGACCTCTCCGCCGTCCCGCTCGAGGAGTCGGGCCTGGCGCCGAAGGAGGTGTGGTGCAACGAGTCCCAGGAGCGGTACGTCGTCGCCATCGCCCCTGAGTCGCTGCCCCGGCTGGCCGCCCTCTGCGAGCGGGAGCGCTGCCCGTACGCGGTCGTCGGCGTCGCCCGTGACGACGGGCAGCTCGTGCTGGCCGACGGCCCCGACGACGTCGACGGCGAGGACCGCCCGATCGACATGCCGATGGAGACCCTGCTCGGCAAGCCCCCGCGGATGACCCGCGACGTGACCCGGGTGCAGCGGCACGGCGACGACCTCGACCCGGACGCGCTCGACCTGCGCGAGGCCGCGTACGCCGTCCTGCGCCACCCGACCGTCGCGTCCAAGCGCTTCCTCGTGACCATCGCCGACCGCACCGTCGGCGGCCTGACCCACCGCGACCAGATGGTCGGGCCCTGGCAGGTGCCCGTCGCGGACGTCGCGGTCACCCTCGCCGACCACGTCGGCTTCGCGGGCGAGGCCATGGCGGGCGGCGAACGGATGCCCCTGGCCGCCGTCGACGCCCCCGCCTCGGGCCGGATGGCCGTCGGGGAGGCGCTGACCAACCTGCTCGCCGCCCCGGTGGCCGACCTCGCGCGGGTCAAGCTGTCCTGCAACTGGATGGCGGCCTGCGGCGAGGACGGTGAGGACGCCGCGCTCTACGACACCGTGCACGCCGTCGGCATGGAGCTCTGTCCCGCCCTCGGCATCTCGGTGCCGGTCGGCAAGGACTCGCTCTCCATGCGCACGCGCTGGACCGACCCGGTGTCGGGCGACCCGAAGCAGGTGACGTCGCCGGTGTCGCTCGTCGTCACCGCGTTCGCGTCGCTGCCCGACGTGCGCGGCACGTGGACCCCGCAGGTGGCCGAGGGCGCCGAGCTGCTCCTCGTCGACCTCGGGGCCGGCCGCGACCGCCTCGGTGGCTCGGTCCTCGCCCAGGTCTCCGGGACGTTCGGGCGCGAGGTCCCCGACCTCGACGACCCGGCACACCTGACGGCCCTTGCTGCCGCCCTGTACGAGATCCGTTCCCGGGGAGTCGATCTCGCCTACCACGACCGCTCCGACGGCGGCCTCTGGGCGGTCGTGTGCGAGATGGCTTTCGCCGGCGGCACGGGGCTCGAGGTCGACGTCCCCTCCGTCGCGGCCCTCTTCGCCGAGGAGCTCGGGGTGGTCCTCGGCGTCGACCCGGCGGACGTCGGGACCGTGCGCGACGTCCTCGCCGACCACGGCCTCACCGACCTGACCCGGACCGTGGGACGCGCCACGTCCGGGCGCCGGGTCCGGGTGACGGTCGCCGGTGCCCCCGCGCTCGACGAGCCCCTCCGCGACCTCGCGCAGGCCTGGGACGAGGTGTCGTGGCGCATCTCGGTCCTGCGCGACAACCCCGGCTGCGCCGACGAGGAGCACGCCGCGTTCGGCGCCGACGACGACCCCGGCCTCGTCGTCGAACCGACCTTCGACCCCACCGACGACGTCGCCCTGCCGTACCTCTCCACCGGTGTGCGCCCGAAGGTCGCCGTGCTGCGTGAGCAGGGCGTCAACAGCCACGTCGAGACGGCGTTCATGCTCGACCGGGCCGGCTTCGACGCCTACGACGTGCACATGACCGACCTCCAGGCCGGGCGCATCGACCTCGCGGACGTCCAGGGGCTCGTCGCGGCCGGTGGCTTCTCCTACGGCGACACGCTCGGCGCCGGTGAGGGCTGGGCCCGCTCGGTCCTGTTCTCGCAGAGGCTGACCGACCAGTTCCGCACGTTCTTCCACCGCGACGACACCTTCGGCCTGGGCATCTGCAACGGGTGCCAGATGTTCGCCGCGCTCGCCGACCTCGTCCCCGGCGCCGAGGCGTGGCCGCGGTTCACGCGCAACCGTTCCGAGCAGTACGAGGCCCGGCTCACGCTCGTCGAGGTGCTCGACAGCCCGTCGGTGCTCACCACGGGGATGGCCGGCAGCCGCATCCCCATCGCGGTGGCCCACGGTGAGGGCTTCGCCAACTTCTCGGCCCGCGGCGACCTCGCGTCGGTGGCCAAGGTCGCCCGCTTCGTCGACCACCACGGTGCGCCGGCGACCCGGCACCCGCACAACCCGAACGGCTCGCCGGGCGGCCTCACGGCGGTGACCACCACCGACGGCCGGTTCACCGCGATGATGCCGCACCCCGAGCGGGTGTCCCGCAACCTCCAGATGTCCTGGACGTCCGGGGACCTCGACGACGAGAGCCCGTGGTTGAGGATGTTCCGCAACGCCCGCGTCTTCGCGGGCTGACGAGAGGGGGACCGGTGCTGACACCGGAGGACGTGCTGAACACGAGCTTCACCCAGACCCAGTTCCGGGAGGGGTACGAGGAGCGGGAGGTCGACGAGTTCCTCGACGACGTCGTCGCCTCGCTGCGCCACCTCGACGGTGCCGGCGGGTCGGGCGGGGCCAGGCCGCGGCGGCTCCTCACGGCCGACGCGGTCGGGGCGGTGCGCTTCACCCCGACCCGCTACCGGCGCGGCTACGACATGGCCGAGGTCGACGCCCTCCTCGAACGGGTCGTCGCGGAGCTGGCGACCCGTGAGGGCGGAGGGCATCCGTCTCCCGCGCCGGTCGACGGACGGGCCGCGGCCCCGGCGGCTGCGACCGCGACGACGACCGCCACCGGACCCACCCCCGCATCCGGCGGCGGACTCGGTGCCCGCGTCCTGCGCCTGCTGCGCGGGACCCGAGGCCGTGAGCCCGCACGCCGTCGACGACCGGGCGGTCGCGCGGTGGCGGTTCCGGACCCAGCTGCTCGACGGCCGGTCCGCGCCCGACGGACCGGCGGCGGTCCGCTCGCTGCTGGCCGTGCAGGCCGAGAACCTCGACCAGACCGGATGGGCCCTGGCCTCGCGCAGCGCCGCGGGCCTGCCGCCCGCGACCATGGCCGGCCTGCTCGCCGACGGCACGCTGGTGCGCACGCACGTCCTACGGCCCACCTGGCACCTCGTGCACCGCGCCGACCTGCGCTGGCTCCTCGAGCTCACCGGCCCCCGGGTGCGCCGGCAGGTGGGCCGCCAGCTGGAGCGCGACCTCGGCCTCGACCCGGCGACCGTCGCGGCCTGCACCGACGTCGTCCTCGCCGCGCTCGCCGAGACGCCCGACCTCACCCGCGACGAGCTCGGGGCGGCGCTCGAGTGGGCCGGACGACCCCTCGACGGGATGCGGCTGATGGTCCTCCTGGCCCACGCCGAGATGGGCCTGCACCTCGGCAGCGGCACCCCCCGCCCCGAGCCCGCCACCGCCACCGGCACCGGTTCCGCCACCCAGACCTACCGGCTCCTCGACGGGCGGCTCGACCCCTCGCCCCACGCAGACCGCGACGAGGCGCTGGCCGCCCTCACCCGCCGCTACGTCCTCGGCCACGGGCCGGCGACCGAGCGTGACCTCGCCTACTGGGCCACCCTGACGCTCACCGACGTCCGGGCCGGGATCGCCTCCGCGGCAGCGGAGCTCGAGTCCTTCGAGCACGACGGCCGCACCTTCTGGCACGCGCCCGGCGAGACGCCGCCGCCTCGACCTCGCACGCCGCGCGTCCACCTGCTGCACCTGCTCGACGAGTGGTACCGCGGTCACCAGGACTCCCGGCTCGTCGTCGACGCCGACGGCCTGCACCCGGTCGGGCGCGAGCCGTCCATCGGGCTGCTCGCCGTCGACGCGCAGATCGCGGGCACCGTGCGGCGCACCGTCCGCCCGGCGTCCGTGGCGTTCGACGTCACCCCCTACCGCCCGCTCACCGCGGCCGAGCGTCGTGCCCTCGACGAGGAGGCGGCCCGCTACGGCGCCCACCTCGAGCGGACCCCCGTGCTCACCGTCGCCGGCGGCTGACCCCCAGCCACAGCGCGAACCGGACGGCGGTCGTCCGGAACCCGTGCGAGGCTGCCGGGCATGGGGACGACCGAGCTCTCGACGACCTGGGACCGTGCGCTGGCGTGGCGGCTGCAGCGGCACCTGCTGGCGCCACCGGGCGACGAGCCGGTGGCCGACGTCGTCCGGCGGCTCGGCGCCGTGCCCTCGATGGACCCCGGCCTCGCCGAGCTGGCGGTTCGGTCCCGCCGCCGGTCCTCGCGGCCGGATGAGCTGGCACAGGCCGTGGCCGACGGGTCCGTCGTCATGGCCTACGCCTTCCGCGGTGCGGTGCACCACCTCTCGGCGGAGGACGGCGGCGCCTACCTCACCCTGCGGGCGGCCGGCCGGCAGTGGGAGCGGCGCAGCTGGGTCGAGTACTACCGGCTGACCGCCGAGGACTGGCCGGACTTCCGGGCCGCCGTGCGCGACGCGCTGGCCGACGGGCCGCTGACCGTGCAGGAGCTCGGCGAGGCCCTCACGCGCCGGACGGCCTACCGGCACCTCGCGCCGGTCTTCGCCGAGGGCGCCGGCACGCTCGTCAAGCCGCTCCACTGGCAGGGCGACATGGTCTTCGGGCCGCCCCGGGACGGCAGGCCCACCTTCCAGCGGGCCGACACCAACCCGCACTGGCGCGGCCTGCCCGACCTCGACGCGGCGGGCGAGCACGTCGTCACGGCGTACCTGCGCAGCTACGGCCCCGCCACCCCGGCCCACGTCCATCGCTGGCTCGGCGACGGGCTGAGCGCCGGTCGGCGGCGCATCGACGGCTGGCTGTCCGCGCTCGCCGACCGCCTCGCCACCGTCGACGTCGAGGGCACTACCGCGCTCGTGCTGGCCGAGGACGTCGCGGCCCTCGAGGCGGCCGAACCCTCCGGTGCCGTGTGCCTCCTCCCGGGGCACGACCAGTGGGTGATGGGCCCCGGGAGCCAGGACGAGCACGTGGTCCCGCCCGCGCGCCGGGAGGCCGTGACGCGCAAGGCCAACCTCGTGGTCGTCGGCGGGGTGGTCCGCGGGACCTGGGCGCGCCGGGGCGGGGACCTCACCCTCACCTGGCTCGACGAGGGGCCGCGACCCGATGCCGCGCTGTCCGAGGCGGGTGACCATCTCGCCGGCCTGCTCGGCGGAGACCTGCGCGTGCGGCTCGACTCCGCCTGAGCTCAGCGCCGACGCCACCCGGAGGGGTCGGGCGCCTCCGGGGAGGGTGACTCGTCGACGCCGGCCCGCATCGCCCGGGCGGCCGGCACCCGGCGGGCCACGTCCGTCCCCGGCAGCACGCCGGTGGGCAGGGCGGCCGACGCCGCCGCCCGGCGCAGCGTCCAGAGGTCGAGCGGGGAACCGCTCGCGACGAGCACGAGGTTGCCGAACCGCCGCCCCTTCAGTACCTCGTGGAGACCGACGATCGCGGTGTGCCCGAACGACTCCCGGGCGCCGGCGACCACCCGCGCGACGTAGCGCATCCCGGGCTCGTCGGTGAGGTTCGCGAGGAGGAGGCCGCCGTCGCCGAGCACCCGTCGGGCGTCGGCCAGCCACTCGACGGTGGTCAGCCCGGCCGGGACCCGGCCGCCGTCGAAGGCGTCGAGCACGACGAGGTCCGCGCTGTCGTCGGCGAGGGCTGCCATCCCCTCCTCGCCGCGCACGGGACGCACCCGGATGCGGTGGCCGCGCGGCAGCGGGAGCTCGCGGCGGACGGCCTCGGTGAGCGCCGTGTCGGGCTCGAGCACGACCTGGGGCGACCCCGGCCGGGTGTGGTGCACCCAGCGGGCGAGGGTCAGGCCGCCGCCCCCGACGTGCGTGACCCGCAGCCGACCGTCCGGGGCCAGCGCGTCGACGGCCAGGGCCAGGTGCTGGACGTACTCGAAGTGCAGGACTGCCGGCTCGTCGAGGTCGACCGCCGACTGCGGCAGGCCGTCGAGGAGGACCGTGACGGCGCCCCCGTCCTCCTCGAAGCGCACCTCGGCCACGGCAGCAGGCTACGGGGCGCACCGGGAGCCGGGGTCGGCGCCCGCGGGTAGCGTCGGGCCCATGCCACCCCGCCGCCGCACCGACCCCCTCGCCGGCCGGGCCGCCCTGGCCGCCTGGCACGCCGACCCCGAGGGCACCGACCGCGCCACCCGGGCCACCGCCGTCCGGCACACCCTCGACGAGCTCGCGGCGCGCGCGCCCGGCAACAGCGTCGAGGTGCGGGTGCCCCCGTACGGCGTCACCCAGTGCGTCGAGGGTCCGCGGCACACGCGGGGCACCCCGCCCAACGTCGTCGAGACCGACGCCGAGACCTGGCTGCGCCTGGCCACCGGCACCACCGGGTGGGCCGCGGCGCTCGCCGAGGGTGTCCTGCGGGTCAGCGGCACCCGGGCCGACCTCTCGCCGCTCCTGCCGCTGACCCGCGAGGAGGCCCGGTGAGCGCCCTGCGGCACGGCGTCGTCCTGCTCACCGACGAGCCGTGGCGGCAGATGGCCCCGCGCTGGCGGGCCGTCGAGGAGCTGGGCTTCGACCACGCGTGGACCTACGACCACCTCGTGTGGGGCGGCCTGCCCGACAGCCCGTGGTTCAGCGCCCTGCCCACCCTCGCCGCGGCGGCCGGCGTCACCGAGCGGATCGGGCTCGGCACGTTCGTGTCCTCGCCGAACCAGAACCACCCGTACACGTACGCCCGCGACGTCATCACCCTCGACGACCTCACCGGCGGGCGCTTCCTCTGCGGGCTCGGCACGGGCGGCGACCTCGACTCGCGGCTGCTCGGCGCCGAGCTCGTCCTGCGCCAGCGCGTCGAGCGCTTCCACGAGTTCGTCCCGCTCCTCGACCGGCTGCTGCGCGAGGACCACGTCGACCACGAGGGCGACTGGTACCGCACCCGCGACGCCCGGACCCTGCCCGGCCCCGTGCGCCACCGGGTGCCGCTGCTCGTCGCCGCCAACGGGCCGCGCTCCATCCGGCTGGCCGCGACGCACGCCGACGGCTGGGTCACCTACGGCGGACGCGGCGACACCCTCGACGAGTGGTTCGCCCACGTCGCCGAGCTCGTCGAGCGCTTCGACGACGCCGTCGGGGAGGCCGGTCGGGGTCCGCTCGACCGCTATCTCTCCCTCGACTCCTCACCGCGGTTCTCGCTCGAGTCCGCCGGCCTGCACGCCGAGATGACCGGTCGGGCCGCGGCGCTCGGCTTCACCGACGTCGTCGTGCACTGGCCGCGCGAGGAGGGCCCGTACGCGGGCGACCCCGCCGTCCTCGAGGAGGTGGCGGGGTCGCTCGGCGGCTGACGCCGGGTCCGGCTGACGCCGTTCCGGC
Organism: Phycicoccus sp. HDW14; assembly: GCF_011383005.1. Lineage (GTDB taxonomy): Bacteria > Actinomycetota > Actinomycetes > Actinomycetales > Dermatophilaceae > Phycicoccus. The sequence continues at coordinate 3,815,475 of NZ_CP049935.1, forward strand.
GGAGGCCGGTCGGGTGGTGGGTCGTCAGGCGACGGCCATCACCATGATCGGTGCCGAGGTCGGCGCGGCGGACCCGCCGGCCGGCTCGACGGTGACGCCGACGGCGGCCGCGCCGTCGATCCGGCCCTCGAGCGCGGCCTCGGCCCGCCCGTCCGTGCCGGCGGTGAGGAACCCGGCGGGCCGGGCGACCTCGTCGGAGCCGACGTACCAGAGCTGGTAGGTCTTGCCCTGGGGCGCCTGCGGCATGCCGCTGACCGTGATGGCCGAGCGGCCGAGCGTCCGGCTGTAGGCGAGCGTGGCCGTGGTGTCGCCCTTGTGGCTCGTGACCGTCGCGGCGTCGGCGGCCCGCTCGACCTGCTGGACGGCGGTGAGCTGCGGGGCGTCGGTCGACCACGGGCTCCAGGCGACTCCACCGACGACGATCGCGGCGGCGGCCGCGGCCGCGGCGAACCACGTGCTCGTGCGTCGGACGAACGGGATGACCCGGGCGCCGGGCTGCTCGGCGGTCGGCGCCTCGGACGCCAGGGCCTCGGGGGCGGGGGTCTCGTCGGCGACGAGCGGCGGCAGCGGCCGGACCTGGGCGATGCCCGCGAGCACGGAGGCGCGCAGCGAGGCCGGTGGCGTGGCGTCGTTGAGTGAGGTGAGTGCGTGGGCGGCGTCCGACAGCTCGGACACCTCGGCGCGACACGAGTCGCAGGCGGCGAGGTGCTGCTCGAAGGCCGATCGCTCGGCGGGGTCGAGGGCGTCGACCGCGTACGCACCGCTGAGGTGGTGCAGATCGGGGCTCATGCCGGTACTCCCAACGTGTCCCGGAGACGGATGAGACCGTCGCGGATCCTGGTCTTGGCGGTTCCGAGGGGCAACCCGAGGAGGCTGGCCACCTCGGTGTGCGTGTAGCCGCCCAGGTAGGCCAGCTCCACGGCGCTGCGCTGCGCCTCGGTGAGGGTGAGGAGGGCCTTGCGGACCCGTTGTGCCTCGAGCGAGCTCGAGGCGGCCTCGGCGGTCTGGTCGAACTCGACCGGCTGGTTGGCGGCCGCGTGCGCGTCGTCGCGGCGCCGGGAGGCCTCGCTGGAGCGGACCCGGTCGACCGCCGCGCGGTGCGCGATGGTCATCAGCCACGAGAGGGCGCTGCCCCGGGCCGAGTCGAACCGGGCGCTGGTGCGCCAGACGTCGAGGTAGACCTCCTGGGTGACCTCCTCCGACATCGCGGGGTCCCGGACGATCCGCAGGACGAGTCCGTAGACCCGGCGCGAGGTGGCGTCGTAGAGCTCGGCGAAGGCCGCCTCGTCACCCCTGGCCGAGCGGCGCAGGAGCTCCGCGAGGTCGGCCGCGGAGGCAGCCGCCCCCCGGACGCGGAGGTGCGTGGTCCGGGGGAAGCGGCTGTCATGTCATCCATCATGGCTGATCAGGTCACATCGCCGGGACGAGAACCTTGTCGATGATGTAGACGGTGGCGTTGGCGGTCTGCACGTTGCCGCAGACGACCTTCGCGTCACCGGGGGTCACGGTGAAGTCCTCACCGGAGCCGGAGACCGTGATCGACTTGCCCGAGAGGGTCTTGTGCTCGCCGGCGACCTGGTCCGGCGAGAGCCGGCCCTCGACGACGTGGTTGGTCAGCACGGTGGTCAGCAGGCCCTTCGGGTCCTTCATGGCCGCGTCGAGCGTGGCCTTCGGGAGGGCGGCGAACGCGTCGTCGGTCGGCGCGAAGACGGTGATGTCCTTGGCCGAGTTCAGCGTGTCGCCGAGGCCGGCCTCGCCGACGGCGGTGACGAGGGTCTTGAGGGCCGGGTTGTTGCTCGCCGCGGTGGCGACCGGGTCCTTGGCCATGCCGTCGAACGAACCGGCGCCGCTGGTGGGCACGCCGGCGCAGGCCGAGCCGAAGGGCTTGTCCATCGACGCGGTCGACTCCGACGGGCTGGCCGCGGGGGCCGAGGAGCTCGCGGTGTTGCTGGAGCCGGAAGCGGAGGTCGTGTCGTCCGAACCGCAGGCGGCGAGGGTGAGGGGCAGGGCCAGCGCCAGGGCGGCGACCGTCAGGCGGGTGGAACGCATGGGAGGTGCTCCTTGCAGAAGGTGGGTCTTGTGCTTCGTACACATGTCGTTCGGTACCTCGCGCGGGGTGGATTGGCTGCGGGGCAACTTTTTTCCGGGATGTCCGGTCACGAATCGGTCACGGCCCGTGGGCCGGCGGCCCGGGCGGCGTTCCGGGCCGCACGGGAGGCCGTCTCGGGCGCCGTGCTGCCCCGGCACGGACGCCCCGCGGTCCTGCCACGGACGCCCTGCTGCTGCCGGCCGCCGCCGGGGGACACGACGACGCCCACCGGCCGCAGGGGAGGCCGATGGGCGCCGCGTGCAGGGCGGTCCCGTCACTCGACGGTGACGATCACCGAGTGCCACCCGGTTGCTCCGCGGGGAAAGGGGGTCTGCCGCTTGTCGGTCTGGGCCTTGCCGTCCTCGTCGGTGGCGCGCACCTCGAGGGTGTGGCGACCGGGCAGGGCGTCCCAGGGCAGGTACCACTGGCGCCAGTAGTCGATGCCGGCGTCGGGACCGAGCTTGGTCTCCTGCCACTGGCCACCGTCGACGCGGACCTCGACCTTCGCGACGCCGCGCTGCTGGGCCCAGGCGATGCCGCCGATGACGGTGCGTCCGGCCTTGAGGGTCGAGAGCGGCTTCGGGGTGTCGATCCGGCTCTCGGTGTAGATGGGGCCGTCGATGGCCCAGTCACGGCCGGTCCAGTACGCGGTCTTCTTCGCGTACGTCGTCGCGGTGAGCTTCGTGAGCCACTTCGTCCCGCCGACGAACCCGTACAGGCCGGGGGTGATGAGCCGCGCGGGGAAGCCGTGGGCCGGCGGCAGCGGGGTGCCGTTCATCCCGACGGCCACGAGGGCGTCACGGTCGTCCATGAGCGCCTGGACCGGGGTCGAGATGGTCATGCCCTCGGTGGAGGTGCTGAAGATCTGGTCGACGCCGGACTGCACGCCGGCCCGCTCGAGCAGGTCGCGCACCCGCACACCGAGCCAGCGGGCGCTGCCGACGTAGGGGCCGCCGACCTCGTTGGACACGCAGGTGAGCGTGACGTCCTTCTCGATCATCGGGAGCTTGAGCAGCTCGTCGAAGGTCAGCGTGAACGGCTTGTCGACCATCCCGTCGATGGTGAGCTCCCATCCGGTCGTGCTGACCCGGGGGATGACGAGGGCGGTGTCGATCCGGTAGAAGGCGTCGTTCGGCGTCCGAAAGGAGGACACCCCCCGCACCATCTCCTCCAGCCCCTGCGGGAGCGGCTCGAGCGTGGTCGCGGGCGTGGGCAGGACGACGTCGCTGACCGACGTGGCGCTGCGCACGAGCGACTGGCCGATGGCCCCGCCCGTGGCGGCGACGGCCCCGAGGCCGGCCGCGGCGACGATGACGGTGCGCCGGCCGCTGGTGCCGTCTCCGGCCGCACTGCGGTCGGGACCCGCGCCGGACGTGGGGTCGGCGTCGGCCGCGGCCCAGCGGTCGAGGGAGCGCAGCAGCCAGGAGGCGCCGAGCACCCCGACGATCGCCGTCACCGCGCCCGGGAAGAGGTCGACCGGCTGGGCGGTGGGGCGCAGGGCGGCGGCGACGGCCGCGAGCAGGGCGAGGGCGCCGAGCAGGGCCAGGCCGAGGGTGCGGCGGGTCCGGGCGACGAGGCCGATGACCGCCGCGGCGACGAGCGTCACGAGGGCGACCGAGCCGATGAGGATCGGCTTGTCGGCCGTGCCGAAGTGGGCGACCGCCCACTCCTTGACCGGCGTCGGGGTGGCGTCGATGACGGTGGAGCCGACGGCGAGCACGGGCGAGGCCTCCGGGGAGACCAGCCCGGCCACGAGGTGGCCGGCGCCGGCGCCGGCGGCCGTGGCCAGCAGGGTGCCGGCCGCGTACCAGCCCTTCCGGGAGTGGCGGCCTGCTGAGGTCTGCTGGGTATCGGTCACGACGGGTGTTCGGAACGGCGGGCCCGGTCGGATGGAGCGGGGCGGGCGGTGGGAGGGGTCACCTGTCCAGTGTGGGTGGGCCGGGCCCGCCGCGGCGCCCCCGTCCCCGTACCGTAAGGAGTGTGAAACCTGCTCGGCGCCCCGCTTCCTCCCGTTCATCCTCACGGGTGCGGTCATCGGCTTCGCCCTGGGCGCGGCCGTGGCCGACTTCGGCTGGCTCGAGGACCCCGACTCGGTGCTCGCCCAGTACCAGTACTCGGCCACGTCGGCCATCGGCTACCTGGGGCTGCTCGGCGCCGCCCTGTTCGCCCTCGTCGCCGCGGTCCTGGCCCTGCTCGTCGAGCGGTCGTCCCGCCGCTCCTGACCGACGCCGTGAGAGGATGGAGCACGTGCCACACGGAGACGGACGCCTCAGCCACGACCTGATTCCCGGTGAGAAGGCCCCCAGGACGCCTGCGGGGTGTTCGGGGTCTGGGCCCCCGGCGAGGACGTCGCCAAGCTCACCTACTACGGCCTCTACGCGCTGCAGCACCGCGGGCAGGAGTCCGCGGGCATCGCGACCTCCGACGGCAAGCGCCTCCTCGTCTACAAGGACATGGGGCTGGTGTCGCAGGTCTTCGACGAGCGCTCGCTCGCCTCGCTGACCGGCCACCTCGCCGTCGGGCACTGCCGGTACTCCACGACCGGCGGCTCGACCTGGGAGAACGCCCAGCCGACCCTCGACGGGCACGACGGCTCGACCGTCGCGCTGGCCCACAACGGCAACCTCATCAACGCCGCCGACCTGCGCGACCTCGTCGCCGGCCACCGGGTCGAGGGCCACCGCGGTGAGATCGCCCGGGCAACACCACCGACACCGCGCTGGTCACCGCCCTCCTGACGCACGACCCCGACCGCACCCTCGAGGCCGCCGCGCTCGACGTGCTGCCGATGCTGCGGGGCGCGTTCTGCTTCGTGTTCATGGACGAGCACACGCTCTACGCCGCGCGCGACCCCAGGGGTTCCGCCCGCTCGTCATCGGCCGGCTCGAGCGGGGGTGGGTCGTCGCCTCGGAGACCGCCGCCCTCGACATCGTCGGCGCCTCGTTCGTCCGGGAGGTCGAGCCCGGCGAGATGATCGCGATCGACGAGGACGGCCTGCGCTCGCAGCGCTTCGCCCCGGCCGCGCCGCACGGCTGCGTCTTCGAGTACGTCTACCTCGCCCGGCCGGACACGACGATCGCCGGTCGCGGGGTGCACGAGGCCCGCGTCGAGATGGGCCGCACGCTGGCCCGCGAGCACCCCGTCGAGGCCGACATGGTGATGCCCACCCCGGAGTCCGGCACGCCGGCCGCCATCGGGTACGCGCAGGAGTCCGGCATCCCGTACGGGCAGGGGCTCGTCAAGAACTCGTACGTCGGGCGCACCTTCATCGCCCCGTCGCAGACCATCCGGCAGCTGGGTATCCGGTTGAAGCTCAACCCTCTTCGCGAGGTCATCAAGGGCAAGCGGCTCGTCGTGGTCGACGACACCATCGTCCGCGGCAACACGCAGCGCGCGCTGGTGCGGATGCTGCGCGAGGCCGGGGCGGCCGAGGTGCACGTGCGGATCTCCGCGCCGCCGGTGCAGTGGCCGTGCTTCTTCGGCATCGACTTCCCGACGCGCGCCGAGCTGATCGCCACCGGCCTGGCCGTCGAGGAGGTGTGCACCTCGATCGGGGCCGACTCCCTCGGCTACATCTCCGAGGAGGGGATGGTGGCCGCCACCCGTCAGCCTCCCGAGCGGCTGTGCACGGCGTGCTTCACGGGCGTCTACCCGGTCGCGATGCCCGAGGACGGCCGGCTCGGCAAGGGCGTCCTCGAGCTCGAGCTGCCGCTGGGCGGCGGGGGTCGCGGTGGCGGTGGCGACTCGGACCCGCGGGCCGTGGGGGAGCGGCACCCGCACCGCCAGGCGCCGCTCGTCGACGTGCCCGTGCTCGACGTCGACGGCGTGCCGACCTCCGCCGGCGGTGGCGCGGCCGAGGCCGTCCTCCGCCCCTGACCCCGCCGTTCTCCCCCTCTCACCCCGGTTCGAGGTGAAACCGGGCCCTCTCGTGGTCCGTTTTCACCTCGAACGGCGGCGAGGCCGATGTCTGATGTGCGCGTCGAGGTGAAGCCGGGCCTTCTGGTGGTCTGCTTTCACCTCGAACCCGACGGGGTACCGGGTCATCAGGCGGCCGACCGACCGACTCGCAACCGGTAGGCGGTGCAGATCTGGTCGAGGTAGGCGTCTCTGGACAGTCTCCAGCCCAGCAGTGCGACCCGGAGCACGAGCTCGTCGCCGAGCTGGATGTCGTTCTGCCGCATCGTGTCGTCGAGCATCTGCAGCCCTGCGAGGTGCCCCGACCCGTCGACCTCGACGACGAGCCGGGCCTCCGCCCACTCGAGGTCGAGGTAGGCCTTCCCGCCCGGCAGGCGTCGGACGGCCTGCCGGGTCGGTGGGGGCAGGCCCCGACGGCGAAGTGCCTCGACCACGTCGATCTCGCCCAGCGAGTGCGCACCGTCCGCGATGTCGGCCACCACGGTGCGGATGAAGGCGCGCCGCGTGCGGCCCCGCACGACGGTGACGGCCTCGAGGAGCTGGGCGCCCGTGCAGAGGCGCTGCTGGACCGGTAGGACCAGGAGCAGGGCCGCCTGCCGGTCGCTCACCGCCCAGTGGGCTGCTCGGACGGCCGCAACCGCGGGGACCGTCCGGGGGAGGCCGGCGCCCACGACCTCGTGGGGGACGCGCCGGATGACCTTGTGGATGACGACTCCCTCGACGTCCTCCACCTCGGTGGTGTGCCGGACGGAGACGTGGACGCGGTCGTCCTCGAAGCCGGTCATCCCCGCGTGCTGGAGGGCGGTGACACCGTCGACGGCCGCGACCCGCGCGCCGACCTCCCAGACTGCGCGCCAGCGCCGGGCAAGGGGGTCGAGCGCGCCGTTGGTCGTCGACACGGTCTGCACCCCGTGGCGGACCCATCGCCCGGCCTTGACCTCGCGCCCGACCATCCGCCGGTCGACGCCGGCCTCGCGCAGCCTGCGCCGCGAGAGCACTCCGCCGTGCTCGAGCGAGAGGGCGGCGGCGCGGGCCCGTCGAGCCGCCACCGGGTCGCGAGGGTCGGACATGGAGGCAGCGTCGCAGTGGCCGGTGGCGGGTCGACAGGGCCGGTGGGCCGCCTGTGGACGGTTCGCCGACGGCGGCCTCCTGTGGACGAACCGCCGACCAGCGTCGGTTCGAGGTGAAGGTGCACCACGAGAGGGCCCGGTTTCACCTCGAACCGGGGACCGAGGAGGTCGAACCGGCGAGAGGGAGGCTCAGGAGGAGGTGGTCTCCTCCTGCTCGGCGGGGTGGTTGTCGTCCTTGCCCATCGCGAGCCGGCTGCGGCGCACGCCGTAGGTGAAGTAGATGACGAACCCGATGGCCATCCAGATGAGGAACCGCAGCCAGGTCTCGACCGACAGGTTGATCATCAGGTAGACGCTGATCAGCGCGGCGGCGACCGGCAGCACCGGCGAGAACGGCACCCGGAACGCCCGCTCGAGGTCGGGCCGCCGAGAGCGCAGCACGGGCACGGCCAGCGACACCAGCGCGAACGCCGACAGGGTGCCGATGTTGACCATCTCCTCGAGCTTGCCGATGGGCGTCAGCGAGGCGATGAGGGCGACGGCGGTGCCGATCATCAGGGTGAGCCGGATGGGGGTGCCGGTCTTCGGGTGGGTGCGGGCCAGGCTGCGCGGCAGCAGCCAGTCGCGGGCCATCGCGAAGGTCACGCGGGTCGCGCCGATGATCAGCGTCATGACGACGGTCATCAGTCCGGCGACCGCCCCGGCCGCGATGAGCGTCGCGTACCCCGGTTTCCCGACCGACTCGAACGCCGACGCCAGCGCGGCCTTCGGGTCGATCTCCGAGTACGGCACCATCCCCGTGATGACGAGCGTCGTCGCGACGTAGAGCACCGTGCAGATGACGAGCGAGGCGATGATGCCGATCGGCAGGTCGCGCTGCGGGTTCTTCGCCTCCTCGGCGGTGGTGGCGACGACGTCGAACCCGATGTAGGCGAAGAAGACGATCGAGGCGCCGGAGACGATGCCGAGGATGCCGTAGGTCGTCGGCTCGAGGCCGAAGAGCACCTGCACGAGCGGCGCCGCCAGGCCGTCGACCGACTCGCCCGCCTTGGCCGGCGGGATGAACGGGCTGTAGTTGGACGTGCTGACGAACGAGATGCCGGCGACGATGACGAACAGGACGATGAAGAGCTTGACCCCGACGAGCACGAGGTTGACCCGCAGCGACTCCTTGATGCCGATGGCGATGAGCGCCGTGAGCACGAGGATGAGCACGAAGGCCGGCAGGTCGAAGTGCGACCCGGGCGCGACCGACGCCGGCACCGTGATGTCCAGCTTCCCGAGGAAGAGCGTCGCGTACTGCGACCAGCCCTGGGCCACGACGCTGGCGCCGAGCATCAGCTCGAGGAGCAGGTCCCATCCGATGATCCACGCGACGAGCTCGCCGAGCGACGCGTACGAGAACGTGTACGCCGAGCCGGACACGGGCACGGTGGAGGCGAACTCGGCGTAGCAGAGGGCAGCCAGGCCGCAGCAGATCGCGGCGAGGACGAACGAGATGGCGATCGACGGGCCCGCGTAGTCGGCGGCGGCCCGGCCGGTGAGGGTGAAGATGCCGGCGCCGATGATGACGCCGATGCCGAAGACCGTGAGGTCGAGGGCGGTGAGCTTCTTCTTGAGCTGGAACTCCGGTTCGTCGGTCTCGCGGATGGACTGCTCGATCGACTTGGTGCGCATGACGCCCACGTCGTCCTCCTCGCCTCGCAGTGGTCGGTCGAGCGATGACGCTAGCGAACTCTCGGGGCGCGAGAGACGGCTGGTGCGTACGGTTTCACGGTCGGAGACGGGGTGTCCGGACCCCTCAGTGCTGCTCGTCGACCCACTCGCGCGGCGGGTACAGCGGGATGGCCCGCACGTCGTCGTCGCGCTCGACCGACGACCGCGCGTCCTCCGCCCGGACGACGGGGATCTCGCCGGTGTCGCCGAGCCGGCCGAGCGGGCGCAGGTTGGACGAGCGGTACCAGGTCTCGGGGCTGGTGCGCGGCATCGGCGGGTGGCCCGACGGGGACACCTCGACGCCGCCGGTCCCGGGGTCGAGCGGACCGGGGGCCTGGGGGCCGGGACCGCGTCCGCGCGGTGGACCGCCGTCGCCGCCCCCGCCGCCGTCGCCGCCCCCGCCGCCGTCACCACCGTCGTCGGGGCCGTCGTCCCTGCGCCGCGGCCGGCGGGGCAGCTTCGGCCAGGAACGCCCTGTGTCGGACCGGCGTTCGCGCGGCTTCTCCCCGAAGATCTCGGAGTTGAGCGCCGCGTTGACGTGGTCGGGCTCGGGGATGAAGGTCAGCTCGCGGATGGCCTGCTGCTGCCCCGCGCTCTCGATGATGATCGTGCCGAACCCGAACAGCTCACCGAGCAGGGTGCGCCGGTAGGTCATGTCGGTGACCTTGGTCAGGCGCATCATCGGCACGCTGACGTCGAGGACGCCCTCGTGCTTGAGGATGCGCTTGTTCGTCACGACGATCCACCGGTAGCGGCGCTGCAGCTCGGCCCACCCCAGGCGGGCCAGCCCGATGAGGAGCACGACGCCGGTCAGCCGCAGCAGGGGCTCGGCGACGTGCAGCCCGGTGTCGAACCAGAGGTAGACGACGAGGGCCGCCACCGGCCAGACCGCGCGGCGGACGAGCACGGCCGGGTGCTGGCGGGTGCGGATGACGATGCGCTCGCCCTCGGCGAGCTGGCGCTCGAGGCTGCGGGCGACCCGCCCGGGCATCGCCTCGAGGTCGACCTCGACGCTGTCCGGGGTCCCGTCCGTGACGGAGTGGGCCCGGCGCACGGGTCAGCCTCTCAGCAGGCTGTCGAAGAACCGCCCGATGTTGCTCACGCCGCCGGCGATGACGTCCCAGGCCGAGCCGAAGATGTTCGCGGCCGAGTCGGGCGAGGTGAGGATGGCGTAGAGGAGGAAGACGACGACGAGCCACATCACGATCTTCTTGACCGGGGCATGGCGGGTCCTCCTTGCGGGCGCACCCTGTGCACGCCTCGCCGTCGATGGTCCCAGATGTGACTCGTGTGACGGATGAGGCCGTGCGCCGGGCGTGTCGGGCGCCGGCCGGGACGACGGGGCCCCTCGGCTACTGGGCGACGCCGTAGAGCCGGTCGCCGGCGTCGCCGAGGCCCGGCACGATGTAGCCGACCTCGTTGAGCCTCTCGTCGATGGCCCCGGTGACGAGGGTGACCGGGCAGCCGATGTCGGCGACCGACTCCTCGAGGTGCGCGATGCCCTCGGGGGCGCTGAGCAGGCAGACGGCGGTGATGTCGTCGGCGCCGCGGACGCGCAGGTAGTGGATGGCGTCGGCCATCGAGCCGCCGGTGGCGAGCATCGGGTCGAGGACGTAGACCTGCCGGCCGGACAGGTCGTCGGGCAGGCGGTTGGCGTAGGTGATCGCCTGGAGGGTCTCCTCGTCGCGCTGCATCCCGAGGAACCCGACCTCGGCGCTCGGCAGCAGCCGGACCATGCCCTCGAGCATCCCGAGGCCGGCGCGCAGGATGGGCACGATGAGCGGCTTGGGGTTGGAGAGCTTGATGCCGGTGGTCGGCGCGACCGGGGTCTCGATCTCGAACGGCTCGATGCGCACCTCGCGCGTCGCCTCGTAGGCGAGGAGGGTCATCAGCTCCTCGGCGAGGCGGCGGAAGGTGGGGGAGTCCGTGCGCTTGTCCCGGAGGTAGGTCAGCTTGTGGGCGATGAGCCGGTGGTCCGGGTTGATGACGCGCATGGGTGAAACTTAGCGCGTGAGCCCGCCCGCCGACCCCGCCGACCTGGCGCTGATGCGCCGTGCGCTCGGGCTCGCCGAGCGGGCGGCGGCGGCCGGCGACGTGCCGGTCGGGGCGGTGGTCGTCGGGCCGTCCGGGGAGGTGCTGGGCGAGGGCTGGAACGTCCGCGAGGCCGACGGCGACCCCACCGGCCACGCCGAGGTCGTCGCGCTGCGGGCCGCGGCGCGGGCGCTCGGGACGTGGCGGCTCGAGGGGTGCTCGCTCGTCGTGACGATGGAGCCCTGCCCGATGTGCGCCGGCGCCCTCGTGCTGGCCCGGGTGGCCCGCGTGGTCCTCGGCGGCTGGGACCCGAAGCTGGGCGCCTGCGGCTCGGTCTGGGACGTCCCGCGCGACCGCCGGGTCACCCACCGGGTCGAGGTCGTCGGCGGCGTGCTGGAGGAGGAGTGCGGGGCGCTCGTGCGCGACTTCTTCGCCGGGCACCGCTGACCTGCGGGAACATGGCGTCGGGGTGGGCCCGAAACCCGTCTGCTCCTTCGTCCGGTCCGCGTCGGCGGCTCCGCTAACGTCGAGACGCGCCGGCCCCAGATCGGGGTCGGTCTCTCGACGAAAGGCCACACCCCCATGGGCATCATCGGTTGGATCATCATCGGCGGCCTCGCCGGCTGGATCGCGAGCAAGATCATGAACACCGACGCGCAGCAGGGCATCATCCTCAACATCGTCGTCGGCATCATCGGCGGCCTGCTCGGTGGCTTCCTCCTCGGTGTCTTCGGTGTCGACACCAAGGGGAGCGGCATCATCATCAGCTTCATCACCGCGCTCGTCGGTGCATGCATCCTGCTGTTCATCGTCAAGGCCGTCACCAAGCGCGCCTGACGACCCCCCGACGCCGGCGCCTCGCCGGACGCTGCCGACGCCGCCCCTCACCCCGGGGCGGCGTCGTCGCGTCCGGGGATGGTCCGGTGCCGATTTCGGGCCGCCGCTCGGGCTCGGGTAACCTCTCCGGCGGTGGCGTGTCCGAGCGGCCTAAGGAGCACGCCTCGAAAGCGTGTGACGGGGCAACCCGTCCGTGGGTTCAAATCCCACCGCCACCGCCAGACGGAATCCCCCGGGAGCTTGCGACCGGGGGATTTCCGTTGGCGGGTGGCCGGGGGATGCCGGGAGCGGGTCGCGCGGGTGAGGGACGAACCCGCTCGCCCCTCGGAGTCCCACCGCCATCGCACGCCACTCCTACCGCCGCCCCCGCGGCACCCGCCCCGTCGTCAGCCCGAGCCGAGACCCTCGAGCGACGTCGCGGCCTCCTGGACCCGCAGGTTCGGCTCGGGGAGGTCGAGCGCCGCCCCGTCGACCGGACCCGAGGGGAAGAGCGCCTGGGCGACCTGGAGCGTGCTGCGGCCGGTCCGCAGCAAGGCGTCGGCCACGCCCTCGGGCAGCAGGCGGGCCACGACGTGCGATGCCGCCGCGCCGCCGCTGACGCCCGCCGCCTCCGCGGACGGCCCGGCGAACGGGTACGTCCGGGAGAGCTCGTCCGCGAAGGTGTGCACGAGGTAGGCGTCGTCGAGGAGGCCGAGCAGGCCGAGGCGGGCCTCGGGGAGGAGATCCTCCTCATCGAAGAGGTAGGCGAGCACCGTGCCCGCGGCGAAGGTGACGGCGCGCGTGCAGCGGGGGTCGCGGGCCGTCGCGAAGATCTGGTCGAGCGCGTCGGGGACGCTGGCCAGGTAGGGCGTCAGGACCGCCGCCAGCCGCTCGACCTCGTCCCCCGGGACGTCCGGCGCATGCGCCCGGAGGGCGGCGAGCACCATCGGCACCGTCACCTGGGCGTCGAGGCCGGTCCGGAGCAGCGCGATCACCGGTTCCCCCGAAGGCCGCGTCCAGCAGCCCGCTCCCCACAGCCTGACCGGCTGCCGTGACGAACGACTTCGCGAGGCTCTCCGGGGACGCGCCGGGCTGGGCCTGGACCACCGGTGCGCACGGGTAGCCCGGCTGCGGGACCCAGCTCGAGCCGGGCAGGGACAGGTACTGGGTGTGGAAGGAGGGGCAGGTGAAGATCGGCGGGAGGGGCCCGCACATCGGGCACGTGGCTCCCGCGCCGGTCCGGGCGACCGGGACCGGCGGGTGGGGCATGAACGCTCCGGAGCAGGTGAGGGCGGCGGTGTAGCCACAGGTCGAACAACGCGCGTAGAGCATCGGTGCCTCCTCGGTCCACTGATGAGGACACGCGGACGGGTGCGGTGATACATCGGGTCGGCTCCGACCACCACGCCCCGGCACAGCGCGCACCCAGCCGCGACGGGCAGGATGTCCCCGTGCTCTCCAGCCTCCTCGAGCAGATCCTCGGCCAGCCCGCCTGGGTCGTGTACGTCGTCGTCGGCACGCTCGTCTTCGTCGAGGACGCGCTCTTCGTCGGCTTCGTCGTGCCGGGCGAGACGGCGGCCATCCTCGGCGGGGTCACGGCCGCCCTCGGCCACACCTCGCTGACGTGGGTGGCCGTCATCGTCGTGGCGACGGCGATCATCGGCGACTCGGTCGGCTACGAGGTCGGTCGCCACCTCGGCCCGCGCCTCGTCGAGCTGCGGCCGCTGCGGAAGGCCCGTCCACGGGTCGAGGCGGCCCAGGCCTTCCTCGTCCGGCGCGGCGCGGCCTCGGTGTTCCTCGCCCGCTGGACGGCGTTCCTGCGGGCGGTCGTCCCGGCGCTGGCCGGCTCCTCGCGCCTGCCGTACCCGACCTTCCTGCTGTGGAACTCGATCGGTGGCCTGGCGTGGGGCCTGACGTGTGTCGTCGGTGGCTACCTCGCCGGGCGGTCCTACCAGCGGCTGGAGTCGTGGCTCGGAACCGGTGCCCTGGTGGTCGTCGGGGTGGTGCTGCTCGTGGCCGTCGGGCTGCACCTGCGCCGCCGCCGGGCCGATCGCGCGGCGGACGCCGCGGGTGCTGCGGAGGTCGCAGGCACCTCGGGCACCAGCGAGGCGCCGGAGGCGAGCGGGAGGGCCTGAGCGGTCAGGTCGCCGACGGCGCGGGGCACATCGGCAGCTCCTGCGAGGGCGCGGTGGCCGGCTTGAGGGCCTTGAACTTCGTGCCGAGGGCGACGTCGACCCCCGTGCCCTTGCGCTTGTCGTTGACCAGCTTGGTGCCGGACGGCATGACGGAGGCGACGAGCTTGGCGGCCGCGGCGCCGGCCGGGCCGAAGCGGACCTCGGCCACGGCGGGGGTCTTGCGGGTCGACGGGTCGTTCGAGACCTTGTCGACGACGAAGCCGCGGTCGGTGATGAGCTTGGCGGTGCTGCCGGCCAGCCCGGTGCGGCTCGTGGCGTTGTAGACGTTGACGGTGACCTCGGCCGGCGTCACCTCGGTGGCGTCGAACGGCCGGCAGGTGGGGGCCGGTGGCCGTGACGCGCGGGCCTTGTTGTCGGCCTCGTAGTACGACAGGCCGTACCAGAACGCGAAGAAGAGCCCGAGGAGGATGACGCCGATGGTCAGCAGCGAGCGACGGCGGCGCTGGCGCGCGGCGACCGATGCGGGGGACTCCGTCGTGTACTCGCTCATCGTGGGTCCTAGAGGGTGAGGACCCGGGCGTGGAGGGTGGGGCGCTGGTGCAGCGCGGCGCGCAGGGCGCGGTGCAGACCGTCCTCGAGGTAGAGCGTGCCCTCCCACTCGACGACGTGGGCGAACAGGTCGCCGTAGAAGGTGGAGTCCTCGGCGAGCAGCTGGTGCAGGTCGAGCTCGCGCTTGGTCGTCACGAGCTCGTCGAGGCGCACCAGCCGCGGCGGCACACCCGACCACTGCCGCCCCGAGTACCCGTGGTCGGGGTAGGGGCGCGAGTCGCCGACGGCCTTGAAGATCACGCGCTCCACTCTAGGGTGACGCCACCGTGGGACGCCGGTGCGAAACCCCGGGCGAGCACTACATTGACGCTCGTGAGCGACGACAGCACCCTCATCGACGAGATCCGCACCGGCTACGCGTTCGAGGGCCCGGCGCTCGAGTTCGGGGCCGCCGTGGTCGACGGCACCGCGCACCCGGACGCCCCGGTCCGCATCCCGATGGCGGCGATGAACCGGCACGGGCTCGTCGCGGGCGCCACCGGCACCGGCAAGACCAAGACCCTCCAGCTGATGGCCGAGCAGCTCGTCGAGCAGGGCGTGCCGGTCTTCCTCGCCGACATCAAGGGCGACCTGTCGGGGATGGCCAGCCCCGGGCAGCCGAACGACAAGGTCACGGCGCGCTCGCAGGACATCGGGATGACGTGGGAGGCGACGGCCTACCCGGTCGAGTTCTACTCGCTCGGCGGGCAGGGCAAGGGTGTGCCGATCCGCGCGTCGGTGTCGACGTTCGGGCCGACGCTGCTCTCGAAGGTGCTGGGGCTCAACGCGACCCAGGAGTCGAGCCTCGGCCTGGTCTTCCACTACGCCGACGCGCGCGGCCTCTGGCTCGACACCATCGCCGACCTGCGCGCGGTGGTGCAGCACCTCACGTCCGACGAGGGGAAGGCCGACCTCAAGGAGCTCGGCGGCCTGTCGTCGGCGACGGCGGGGGTCATCCTCCGAGAGCTCATCACCTTCTCCGACCAGGGTGCCGACGCGTTCTTCGGGCTGCCCGAGTTCGACACGGCGGCGCTGCTGCGCACGGCCCCCGACGGTCGCGGCCTCGCCTCGATGCTCGAGCTACCGGCCGTGCAGGACCGCCC
This sequence comes from Phycicoccus sp. HDW14, assembly GCF_011383005.1. Taxonomy (GTDB): domain Bacteria; phylum Actinomycetota; class Actinomycetes; order Actinomycetales; family Dermatophilaceae; genus Phycicoccus. The sequence goes on from NZ_CP049935.1 coordinate 3,830,938, forward strand.
GCAGCTCTTCTCGACCTTCCTCATGTGGCTGCTCGCGGACCTGTTCCACGACCTGCCAGAGGTCGGCGACCTCGACAAGCCCAAGCTCGTCTTCTTCTTCGACGAGGCGCACCTGCTCTTCAACGACGCGAGCAAGGACTTCCTCGACGCGATCCAGCAGACCGTGCGGCTCATCCGCTCCAAGGGCGTCGGCGTCTTCTTCGTCACCCAGTCGCCGAAGGACGTGCCGACCGACGTGCTCGCCCAGCTCGGCAACCGCGTGCAGCACGCGCTGCGCGCCTTCACCCCCGACGACGCCGCGGCACTCAAGGCCGCCGTCAAGACCTACCCGAAGACGGGGTACGACCTCGAGGAGCTGCTGACGACGCTCGGCACGGGCGAGGCGGTCGTCACGGTCCTGTCCGAACGAGGCGCGCCGACGCCGGTGGCCTGGACGCGGATGCGCGCGCCCGAGTCGCTGATGGCCCCCTCGCCCGACGCCCTCATCGACTCGACGGTGGCGGCGTCGCCGCTCAACGCCCAGTACGGCACGGCCGTGGAGCGCGAGTCGGCGGCCGAGATGCTCGGCAAGGCGACCCAGGAGAAGGCGGCGGCGGACGCGGCGGCTGCGGCGGCGGCCGCCAAGGCCAAGACCGACGCCGCCGCGGCCGCCGAGGCCGAGAAGGCCCGGGTCGCGGCGGAGAAGGCCGCCGAGAAGGAGCGCGCCGCCGCCGAGAAGGCCGCTGCGGCCGAGGAGCGCCGCAAGGCCGCCGAGCCCGGGATGGTCGAGCAGGTCGTCAAGTCCTCCGCGTTCCGCTCGATGCTCCGTTCGGCCGGAACCGTGCTGGGCCGCGAGATCACCCGCTCGGTCTTCGGCACGAGCCGCAAGCGCTGACCCTCGCCGAGGAGTCCCCGAACGTGTGTGAAGACCGTCGGCATCCCGACTGTCATGTGACAGGACGTTTCGGACGGGGTGTGTCAGGACCTTTCGGACAGTGTGGGTTTCCAGGTGCTGCGGTTTTGGTAGCGGTGGCGGGGGTCGATCCGTATCCGCGCGATGACGAGGGTGTCGTGGGTGATGACGGCGTCGTGGCCGTCCCGGACGATGGTGACGGTGGCTGCGGCCCAGGCGCTGCCGATGCTGGTGACCGCGTCGCCGCCGAGGTTGACGTGCCCGTTGGCAGCCACGACGCGCCGGGTGACGGTGGCCCTTCCGGGCAGTGGGGTCGGGGCGGGAGTGGCCTTGGGGCTGGCGGTGTACCGCTCGTGGGGGTTTGGTCGGGGTCCAGGCCTTGGTGAGGGCGGTCGGTGTTGAAGAGCAGGTCGTAGGCGTCGACGAGCCGTTGCAGCGCCTCGATGGTGGTGGCCGGGTCCCGCGCGGTCAGCCACCGGCTCAGTGGTTGCCAGTCGCGTTCCTTCTTGCCCAGGGTTTGCGGGTGGCCCGCAGTGGAGCTGACGGTGTGAGTGCCCACGGCGTGGACCTGGGCCTCGAACGTGCCCATCGCCCCGGTGATCCGGCGGGCATTGAACGCCAGCGAGTTGTCGGTGAGCAGCATCGCCGGTGGGCCGTGGCGGGTGGCGCACCTGCTGAACAAGGTCCAGGCGTCGGCGCTGTTCTCTGACCTGGCGACCCGGGTGCCCAGGATGAACCGGGAGTGGTCGTCGATGATCCGCAGCAGGCACACCGTCCTACCGTCGGCCAGGAGCCACTGCTTGCCGTCCAGCTGCCAGCACGCGTTCGGGCGTGGATGCTCAAAGCGGCGGAAGGACGCCCGGGGCCGCTTCGCCGGTTGGGGATCGACCAGCCCGGCGCGGACCAGGACCCGGTGGATGGTCCGAGCGTCGGGGACGGCGGGGACCTCACGGCGCCTGAGCCGCGAGCCGATGCTGCGTGCCCCATCGTCCCAGCCGGCCCTCCTGAGCGCGTCACGCTCGGCGACGATCAGGTCCACCATCGGTTGGGGTGTCGCTGTCGGAGAGAAATGAGGCCGGCTGGAGTCATCGAGCAACCCCTCCAGGCCGCGTTCCCTGAAACGGCGCCGATACCGGTAGTACGAGTCCCGGCTCAGGCCCAGCTCGGCGCACTTCGCGCTCACCGTGCCTCCCGCCTCCACGGCGTTCAAGAACGCCACCGCCAAGCGTGCATCCATCGCCACCGACTTCCCGGCCATGAGCAATGCTCGGCCAACTCGGTGTCCGAAAGGTCCTGTCACATACCTGTCCGAAAGGTCCTGTCACTCAATAGTCGGCATCCCGACGGTCTTCACACACGTTCGCGTGAGGTCGGGGCCGTTCGGGGCGGTCAGCGGTCGACGACGGTGACGCGCAGGTGCGGCTTCTCCTCCTCGGCGTCGCCGAGGATGCGCAGGACCATCTCGTAGACGTCGGGGTGCTCGGCGCGCAGCGGGGCGGTGCCGTCCCAGACGAGGTGCACCACCCCGTCGACCCCGTGCACGTGCTGGAGCAGGCAGTCGAACATCGCGTCGTAGTTGAGGCCGTACCAGTCCGGGAAGCCCAGCGCCTCGCCGAAGCGCGCGAGGGTCTCGGCCTTGTCGATGCCGGCGGGCACGAGGTCGACCCGGCCGTCGGCCCGCAGCGAGCGGACGAGCGGGGCTATCTCGGTGTCGGGTCCGAGCACGGTGGTCACGGGTCCTCCTCGACGACGCTGAACGTCGCGTAGTGGTCGGGCGACCAGTAGGCGACCCCGTCCCGGCCGGTGACGATGCGCCGCGCGCCGCGGTCGCCCTCGCCCGGCGTCGGCACGGTGTACTCGTGGTACCAGCCGCGCGCCTGCGGGGGCAGGATGCGCTCGCGGTTCTGGAACACGACACCGTCGCGCTCGTAGGGGAAGGGTCCGCCGGCCGCGATGAGGTCGAGGGTGCGGCGGGCCTCGCGCGGCAGGTCGGCCCGGGCGACGGTCGGCAGCCCGGATGCCGGGTCGGTCGTGCTGCCGCTCCCGGACCGGGACGCGGAGGATGCGGAGGGTGCGGAGGACGAGGATGCCGTGGTCCCGGGCCGGGCGGCGGACGGGTCACCGGCCTCGGACGACCCGCGCCCCAGCCACCACACCGCGGCCAGCACGACGACCGCGACGACGAGCAGCCCGACGGCCCCGGATGAGCGGGTTCGGTTGCGCATCAACGACTCCCGACCGATCAGAGGCTCAGGACGGCGCGCGCGTAGGCGCACTCGATGTCGGGGTCGGTGACGCTCTGCACGTACCCCGGCCGCACCGCGTAGGTGACCTCCCAGCCGGCCTCGGTGCGGCGGACGGCCTCGAGCCGGTCGCCGAGCAGCTCGCGCAGCTGGTCCTCGCGCGGGAGCCACAGCGCCTGGTCGAGGGTCACCGAGTCGAGGGCCCACTCGGTGGTGCCGTTGAAGCCGAGCAGCGACTGGTCGCGGTAGGTCTGCACCTCGACGGTCAGGTCGGAGATCCAGAAGACCTCGCCGGTGAGCAGCTGGGCGTCGATGACGAACCGGTCACCGGCCGCCGGCGCCCACAGCACGCCGGCGCCGACGAGGTCGCGGGCGAGGTCGACGGAGATCACGGGTCCATCCTCACCCGAGGAGGGCGGTCAGCGCGACGATGAGGGGCACGCATCCGACGGTCGTCACGAGGATGGTGTCGCGCGCCAGCGTCGTCGCCCGCTGGTAGCGGGTCGCGTGGACGAAGATGTTCTGCGCCGTCGGCAGCGCCGAGCAGACGACGACGGCGAGCAGCGGGTGCCCGTCGAGCCCGAGCAGCAGGTGCGCCACGGCCCAGACCACGAGGGGCTGCACCCCGAGCTTGAGGGCCGACGTCAGCCCGACCTCCCCGAGCGGCACCCCGCCCCCGAAGCCCGGCCCGAGCCGCAGTGCCACCCCGTACGCCAGCAGCATCGCCGGGACGGCCATCGCCCCGACGAGCTCGACGGGGGACTCCACCAGCTCGGGCAGCCGCCACCCCGTCACCGAGAGCACCACACCGACGAGGGTGCCGATGGTCAGCGGGTTGGTCACCGGCCGACGCAGCAGCTGCCCCACCGAGGGACGCGTGCCGCGGACGTCGCCGTCGAGCAACGCCAGGGCGAGCGGCTGGAGGACGAGCAGCTGGAGCAGCAGGGTCGGCGCCACGAACGCCGCGTCGCCGAGCATGTAGGCCGCCACGGGCAGCCCGAGGTTGCCGGCGTTCACGTACGAGGAGGCCAGCGCCCCGATGACGAGCTCGCCCGTGCTCCGCCGCCACCGCCGCCGGGCCACGACCACGTACAGGCCCGCCGCCACCGCGACCCCGGCCGCCGTGGCGACGAGGTTGCGGGACAGCACGTCGTGGACGTCGGTGCGCGCCAGGGTCGTGACGAGCAGCGCCGGCGACGCGACGAAGAAGGCGACCTTGCTGAGCACCATCTGCGCCTCGATGCCGACGACCCCGAGGTGTGCGACGAGGGCGCCGAGGCCGATGACGGCGGCGATGGTGACGAATCCCAGGAGGACGCCCTGCACGACCCCATGCTGCCCCGCGACACCGTTGTGCCGCAGCGCGGTCCGTCAGCCGGTCAGCCCTGCGGCCGCAGTACCCCGGCCAGCGCGTCGAGCACCGAGACGTCCTCGATGGTGCCGGGCACGTTCGGTGTCTTGCCGTCGGCGAGCTCGCGCATCGTCTTGCGGAGGATCTTGCCCGAGCGCGTCTTCGGCAACCCGCCGACGATGTCGACCTGCTTGAGGCTGGCCACCGCACCGACCTCGTCGCGCACCCGCTGCACGAGCTCGGCCCGGATGCGCTCGCCGTCGGCGTCGGCGTCGATGCCGCCCTTGAGGACGACGAGCCCGCGCGGCACCTGGCCCTTGAAGTCGTCGGCGACCCCGATGACGGCGCACTCGGCGACGGCCGGGTGGCCGGCGAGGGCGGCCTCGATGGAGCCGGTCGACAGCCGGTGGCCCGCGACGTTGAGCACGTCGTCGGTGCGGCCCATGACGTAGACGTAGCCGTCCTCGTCGACCATCCCGCCGTCGCCGGTGAGGTAGTAGCCGTCGTAGACCGACAGGTAGCTCGCGACGTAGCGCTCGTCGTCCTGCCAGAGCGTCGGCAGGGTGCCCGGCGGCAGCGGCAGCCGGATGGCGATGGCGCCCTCCGTGCCGGGGGCACGGGCTGCGCCGACTCGTCGAGCACCTGGACGTCGTAGCCCGGTACCGGTACCGACGGCGAGCCGGCCTTGATCGGCATCGGTTCCAGCCCACGCAGGTTCGCGGCGATCGGCCATCCGGTCTCGGTCTGCCACCAGTTGTCGACGACCGGCACGCCGAGGACCGAGGAGGCCCACTCGTAGGTGTCGGGGTCGAGGCGCTCGCCGGCGAGGAACACGGTCTCGAGCGAGGAGAGGTCGTACTGCGCCATCAGCTCACCGGCGGAGTCCTCGCGCTTGATGGCGCGGTAGGCCGTCGGGGCGGTGAACATCGCCTTGCACCGGTACGAGCTGATGATCCGCCAGAACGCACCGGCGTCGGGCGTGCCGACCGGCTTCCCCTCGTAGAGAACGGTGGTCGCGCCGGTGAGCAGCGGCGCGTAGACGATGTAGGAGTGGCCGACGACCCAGCCGACGTCGGACGCGGTGAACCACACGTCGCCGGGGCCGATGTCGTAGACGTTCTCCATGGACCAGCGCAGCGCGACCGCGTGGCCGCCGTTGTCGCGCACGATGCCCTTGGGCCGGCCCGTCGTGCCGGAGGTGTAGAGGACGTAGAGCGGGTCGGTGGCCGCGACGGGCACGCAGTCGGCCGGCTCGGCGTTGGCGTCGACCTCGTCCCAGGTCATCTCCTCCCAGTCGGTGTCGCGCACACCGACCTCGGCCGGGGCCTGCGGACGCTGGAGGACGATGACCGACTCGGGCTTGTGGCTGCTGCGGTCGAGGGCGCCGTCGAGCATCGGCTTGTACTCGACGACCCGGCTCGGCTCGATGCCGCACGACGCGGAGACGATGACCTTCGGCTCGGCGTCCTCGATGCGGGCCGCGAGCTCGGCGGGAGCGAAGCCCCCGAAGACGACCGAGTGGACGGCCCCGATGCGCGCGCAGGCGAGCATGGCGATGACGGCCTCGGGGACCATCGGCATGTAGACGATGACCCGGTCGCCCTTCTCGACGCCGAGGGAGGCCAGGGCCCCGGCGAAGCGCGCCACCCGCTCGAGCAGCTCGGAGTACGTGAAGGTCTGGGCCGCCCCGGTGACGGGGGAGTCGTAGTGCAGGGCCGCCTGGTCACCGCGGCCGTCGCGCACGTGCCGGTCGAGGGCGTTGAAGCAGGTGTTGAGCGTGCCGCCGCGGAACCAGCGGTAGAAGGGCGGGTTCGAGTCGTCGAGGACGGCCTCCGGCTCGGAGACCCACTCGATGCCGGAGGCCGCCGCGCCCCAGAACGCGGTGGGGTCGCTGATCGACTGCTCGTGGGCCGCTGCGTAGGCGCCGGTGCTCATGGCGCCATCGTCGCGGCCGGGCGCACCGGCCGTCCACGGGTCGTGACCGACGTCTCCGTGGACGGCCGCTCGCGTGCGCCGAGCGGGGGAGCGGCGCGGGCTGTGGGGGCCGTGCGGCCGCTCAGCCCCAGTTCGCCGCCTGCGTGAGGCAGAAGGGGTGGCCGCTCGGGTCGAGCAGCACGCGCCAGGTCTCGCCCGGCTGCTCGTCGGGCAGCGTGCCGCCGAGGCCGACGACCTCCTGCGCGGCGGCGTCGAGGTCGTCGACGGCGAGGTCGAGGTGGAACTGCTTGCTGCCGTGCTCGTTCGGCCACCCCGGCGCGACGTGGTCCTCGACGAGGCCGAGCCCGAGGGCGATGCCGCCGGGGCCGGTGAGCATCGCGTACTCGTCCTGCTCGTGGGCGACGTCCCAGCCGAGCACGCCGGACCAGAAGGCGCAGTCGCGGCGGACGTCGGAGCTGTCGAGGGTGAGCATCTTGAGGGTGGCGGTGGCCATCGTCGGGGGTCCTCTCGTCGGGAGCGGTGGCTGTGTCACCCATCGTCCCTAGGCTGGCGCGGTGCCGGCTAGGACAAACGCGACGGCCTCGACGGCGGGCGTGCTGCGCCCCGACGAGTTCGCGCGCCACGTGCGCCTCGAGCGGTCGGCGGCGGGGGCGGCCGTCGCGCCGTGGGTCGAGAACCACTGGGGGCTGGCCTGGGCGCTGCCCGCCGGGCGGTGGTTCGCCAGCGAGGTGCTGCCGCACCCCACCTGCTCGCTCACCGTCGAGGTCGGCACGCACCGGCGGGCCGGGGTGCCCGAGGGTGAGTCGGTCGTCGTCACCGGGGTCTGCACGCGGCGCTTCGACGTCGAGATCCGGGGTGAGGGCGTGGTCCACGGGGTCCGGTTCCGGCCCGGCGGGCTGGCCGCGCTCACCGGGCGGGCGGCGTCGGGATGGGTCGACCGGTCGGTGCCGGCACGCGGGCTGCTGCCCGACGACGTGGTGGACGCGCTCGCCGACCCCGTGCTGGTGCAGGACGCCCCGGCCTGGCGGGCGGCGGTCGAGCACGGCCTCGCGGCGTCGGCGCCCGGTCCGGACGCCCGGTACGAGGGGCTCCTGGGCATCGTCGCCGACGTGCTCGAGGACCGCTCGCTGCTCACCGTGGCCGACGTCGCCGCCCGGCACGGCACGACGCCCCGCAGCCTCCAGCGGCTCTTCACCCACTACGTCGGCGTCGGCCCGAAGTGGGTGCTCGCGCGCTACCGGATGCACGACGTCGTCAGCGCGCTCGACGACGGCTACGACGGCACCCTCACCGACCTCGCGCACCGCTTCGGGTGGTACGACCAGGCGCACTTCACGCGCGACTTCACGGCGCTCGTCGGGGTGACACCGGGCCGCTACCGCGACCGGCGGGCCTGACCGACCCCGCACCCCACCCGGGTTCGAGGTGTTACCGACCCGCGAGGGGGCCCACTGTCACCTCGACCGGCGGCTCCCGTTGCCGGATCCGCGATGCGTGACTAAGTTACGTCGTGTTGCACGACGACGTGAACAAGTTACGCACTGGAGGAACCGTGACCTCGACCCTCTCCCGCCGCAGCGCCCTCACCGGCTCGATGGCCCTCGCCCTCGCCGGGGCCGGGGTGCCGATCGCCGACGCCGGTGGCCGGCGCCCCGGCCACGGCCACCACCACGGGCAGCACCACGGCTGGGTCACCGCGACCCTGGCGCGGATGACGTTGCGCGAGAAGGTCGGCCAGCTGTTCGTCCAGCAGGTCTACGGCGACACCGCGACGACCGCACGCACCGAGAACACCGCGCTGTACGGCGTCGCCACGCCTGCCGAGGTCGTCCAGAAGTACGCACTCGGCGGTGTCATCTACTTCGCGTGGACCGACAGCGTCAAGGACCCCGACCAGATCACCGCACTGAGCAACGGCCTCCAGAAGGCCGCCCTGACCCGCCGCACGAAGGCCCGCATCCCGCTGACCGTCGGCATCGACCAGGAGCAGGGTGTCGTCACCCGCATCGGCCCGCCGGCCACGCAGTTCCCGGGGTCGATGGCCCTCGGCGCCGGCCGCAGCACGAAGGACGCCCGCAGCGCCGCCGCCATCACCGGCCAGGAGCTGCGCGCGATGGGCGTCACGACGAACTTCGCCCCCGACGCCGACACCAACGTCAACCCGCTCAACCCGGTCATCGGGACCCGGTCGTTCTCGTCCGACCCGACCCTGGCCGCGCAGATGGTCGCCGCCCAGGTCACCGGCTACCAGCGGGACGGCGGCGTGATGTCGGCCGCCAAGCACTTCCCGGGCCACGGCGACACCGCCACCGACAGCCACGTCGCCTTCCCCGTCATCACGCACACGCGCGAGCAGTGGGAGAGCATCGACGCCCCGCCGTTCCGGGCCGCGATCGAGGCCGGCATCGACATGGTGATGACCGCGCACCTCTCCTTCCCGGCGCTCGACGACAGCGGCGACCCCGCGACCCTCAGTCGGCCGATCCTCACCGGCCTGCTCCGCGAGGAGCTCGGGTTCGAGGGCGTCATCATCACCGACTCCCTCGAGATGCAGGGCGTGCGCGACACGTACGGCGACGAGGAGGTCGCCGTCCGCGCCCTGGCCGCCGGCGCCGACCAGCTGCTCATGAGCCCGGCGCTGCCGAAGGCCTTCGAGGCCGTCGTCGCGGCCGTCGAGTCCGGCCGGATCAGCCGGCGCGACCTCGATGCCAAGGTCCGCCGCGTCCTCACCCTCAAGGCCGAGCGCGGCGTCGTGCAGCGCCCGTGGTCCGACCCGCGCCACGTCGACCGCGTCGTCGGCACCGCCGCACACCTCGCCGTGGCCGACGCGGTGTCGAACCGCACGACCACCCTGGTCCGCAACGACGACGGCGTCCTCCCGATGAGGACCGCCGGCAAGAACCTCCTGGTCACCGGGTACGGCGACACGACGACGAAGACGCTGGCCGACGGCCTCACCGCCCAGGGCGCGAGGACCACGGTGCTCACGACCGGTGCCGCGCCCACCGACGCACAGGTGGCCGCCGCCGTCGCCGCGGCCGCCGGGCGCGACGCGGTCGTCGTCACGACGATGAAGGCCTGGGACACCACGGTCACCGACAAGAAGGCCGGACAGCAGAAGCTGGTCGCCGCCCTGCGCGCCACCGGCGTCCCGGTCGTCGTCGTCGCCACCCGCGACCCGTACGACATCGCCTACCTCGGCGACACCGAGACCTACCTCGCGACCTACAGCTACAGCCCCGTGGCCCTCCAGGCCGCGGCCCGGGTCATCGCCGGCGCGGTGCAGCCCACCGGCAAGCTGCCCGTCGACATCCCGGCCGCCGGCGACCCGGCGACCGTCCTCTACCCGTTCGGCTTCGGCCTCCGCTACTGACGCCGCCCACCCCGAGACCCAGGAGACACCGCATGACCTCGCTGGACCGACGCACCCTCTTCGCGGCCACCGCCCTCGGTGCCACCGCCGCCACGGCGGGGGCCGCCGCCCCCGCCTCCGCGAGCCCCTCCGGGCACGGCCACGAGAAGGGTGTCCTCCCCGGCGCCGACCGCGCGGCCGCCGACCACTGGAAGGTCCTGCGCGGCCGGAAGGTGGGGGTGGTCACCAACCCGACCGGCATCCTGCGCAACCTCCACAGCATCGTCGACGAGATGCACGACTCCGGCGCCGTCGACCTGCGTGCGGTCTTCGGGCCCGAGCACGGCTTCCGCGGCACCGCGCAGGCCGGCGACGCCGAGGAGACCTACACCGACCCGCGCACCGGCGTCACCGTCTACGACGCGTACGGCGCGACCGCCGACTCGCTGACCCGGATGGTGCGCGAGGCCGGCGTCGACACCGTCGTCTTCGACATCCAGGACGTCGGCGCCCGGTTCTACACCTACATCTGGACGATGTACACGGCGATGCGGGCCGCCCTGCGCGCCGGTGCGTCCTTCGTCGTCCTCGACCGGCCGAACCCGATCGGCGGCACCGCCCGCGGCCCGATGATGACGACGGCCTTCACCACGGGCGTCGGCGCCAAGGAGATCGTCCAGGCCCACGGCATGACCGTCGGCGAGCTGGCCCGCTTCTTCGACGGCGAGTTCCTCGAGGCCGAGGAGGGCAGGACCCTCGGCGACCGGCTCGAGGTCGTCCAGGTGTCCGGCTGGAAGCGCGACACCGTGTTCGCCGACACCGGCCTCACGTGGGTGCTGCCCAGCCCGAATATGCCGACGCCGAACACGGCGCTCGTCTACCCCGGCACCTGCCTCTTCGAGGGCACCAACCTCTCCGAGGGGCGGGGCACGACGGCGCCCTTCGAGCTCATCGGCGCACCGTTCGTCGACCACCGCTGGGCCGAGCGGCTCCAGGCCCGTGACGTGCCCGGGGTCGAGTTCCGCGAGGCGTACTTCAACCCGGTCGTCAACAAGCACGTCGGCGTCGTCTGCGGCGGGGTCCAGGTGCACGTCACCGAGCCCGGCCGGCTCGACGGCCCGCGCCTCGGCGCCGAGATGCTCGTCGCCGCCAAGGCGCTGTACGGCGAGTTCGCCTGGCGCAAGGACAGCTACGACCCGGCGCGGCCCTACTGGGTCGACAAGCTGACCGGCTCCCCGCGCCTGCGCGAGATGGTCGACGCGGGCGCCTCCGCCGACGAGGTGGTCGGCGCGTGGAAGGCCGAGCTCGCCGCCTTCGACCGCCGGCGGAAGCAGTACCTCCTCTACCGCGGCGGCCGCCGGTGAGCCGGGCGACCGCTCGCGGCACGCGACGCCGGGCCTGGGCCGTGCTCGCGTCCTCGGGGGTGCTGGCCGCCTCCGTCGTCACCGCCTCGCCCGCGAGCGCCAACGACTTCGACCGACCCGAGAAGGGGTTCATGCCCGCCAGTACCGTCCTGCGCGACCGCGCACCACAGAAGGTCGGGCTCGACCCGGCCCCATCGCGGAGGCCGGGCGGCTCATCGCGTCCCACGAGGAGGCGCCGGCACCCGGCGGCCACCCGATGTACGGCGGCGCGGTCGGGGTCATGGGTCACGACGGCGCGGTCGTCGCGAGGCACGCCAGCGGCTGGGCCTCGCGCTGGAAGGACGCCACGACCGAGCTGCCCCGCGACCAGTGGGTCCCCATGCGCGAGGACACCGTCTTCGACCTCGCCTCGGTCAGCAAGCTCTTCACCTCGCTCGTCACCGTGCAGCTCGTCGAGCAGGGGAAGGTCCGCCTCGACGCCCCGGTCGCCACCTACCTCCCGGAGTTCGCCGCGAACGGCAAGGAGGCGGTGACCGTCCGGCAGCTGCTGACCCACACGTCGGGCTTCACGTCCTGGCTGCCGCTGTGGTCGAAGTACCCCGACAAGGCCTCGCGCATCAAGGCCGTCATGGACCAGCCGCCGACCAACGCCCCCGGCTCGACCTACCTCTACAGCGACCTCAACCTCATCACCCTCGGCGTGATGGCCGAGCGGCTCACCGGCAAGACCCTCGACCGCCTGGTCCACGACCGCATCACCGCACCGCTCGGCATGCGCGACACCGGCTACAACCCCACCGACAAGCAGCGCACGGCGGCCACGGAGTTCCAGACCGCCCCGCCGCGCGGGCTCGTGTGGGGGGAGGTGCACGACGAGAACGCCTGGTCGCTCGGGGGCGTCGCCGGGCACGCGGGCGTGTTCTCCACCGCCGACGACCTCGGCGTCCTCGCCCAGGCGCTGCTCAACGGCGGCACCTACCGCGGCCACCGCATCCTCGCGACGAAGAGCGTCGAGCTGCTGGTCACGAACTTCACCGAGGCCTTCCCGGGTGACGCCCACGGCCTCGGCTTCGAGCTCGACCAGCGCTGGTACATGGACGGCCTCTCCGGGCCACGGACGGCCGGCCACACGGGCTACACCGGCACCTCCATCGTCATCGACTTCGACTCCCGGTCCTTCGCGGTCCTGCTGACCAACCGGGTGCACCCCTCGCGCGACTGGGGCAGCAACAACCAGGCCCGCCGCGAGTGGGCGCGCGGGCTGGCCCTCGCGATGCCGGTCGACCCGCGCCGCGGGCGCACCGCCTGGGAGTCGGGCCACGCCGACGCCTCGACGGCCACGCTCACCGCACCGGTCACCGTGCCGGCCGGCGGCGGACGCCTCGGGTTCGACCTGTTCGTCGACACCGAGGACACCGACGTCCTCACCCTCGAGACCTCGGCCGACGGCGGCGCCACGTGGGCGCCGCTGCCCTTCGACCTGCGCGAGCGGGGGACCACGACGCACACCGACGGCACCGTCTCGGGCTACCACGAGCGGCGCTGGGCCCAGGCCCGGGCCACGCTCCCGGGGGGCGACCTGCTCCTGCGCTGGCGGATGACGACCGACGCCCAGTACCTCGGGCGCGGGGTCCTCGTCGACGGCGTGCGGGCCACCGCGGGCCACCGGGTGCTGCTCGACGGAGAGCGCCACGCCGACGCCTTCGGGACCCGCGGGTGGAGCGTCGTGCACCGGGGGACCTAGGTTGTGCGCATGGCCAGCCAGCCGCTCGACGGCGCCCCCTCGCTCCTCGTCCGGCTCCGCGGCGTCCGTCCCTCGCTCTCACCGGCCGAGGACCGCGTCGCGGAGCAGGTCCTCGCGAACCCCCGGGCCGCGGCAGGGCTGACCATCAGCGAGCTCGCGGTCGCGGCGACGACGTCCGAGACCACCGTGCTGCGCTTCTGCAAGCGGCTCGGCCTGCGGGGCTACCCACAGCTGCGGCTCGCCCTCGCCGAGGCCTCCACGGGTGGTCGCCCGACGACGGCGCCCACGAGCGACATCAGCGACGGCGACTCCGTCGACGACGTCATCGCCAAGGTCGCCCACGCCGACGCCAGCGCCGTCGACGAGACCGCCCAGACCCTCGACCGCGGCGCCCTCGCGGCGGCGGCCGAGGCCATCTCGAAGGCCACGCGGGTCGACGTCTACGGCATCGCCGCCAGTGCGCTCGTCGGGATGGACCTCCAGCAGAAGCTGCACCGCATCGGCTCGATGACGTTCTGCTGGAGCGACCCCCACATCGCCCTGACGAGCGCGACGCTGCTCGGGCCCGGCGACGTCGCCATCGGCATCTCGCACTCGGGCACGACCAAGGAGACGGTCGAGGCCCTCGAGCTGGCGCGCACCCGGGGCGCGACCACCGTGGCCATCACGAACTTCCCCGTCTCGCGGCTGGCCGAGGTCGCCGACCACGTCCTGGCCACCGCGGCCCGTGAGTCGAGCCTGCGCTCGGGGGCGACGGCGAGCCGGATCGCGGCCCTCACGGTCGTCGACTGCCTCTACATCACCGTGGCGCAGCACGACCTCGCCCGCGCCCGCTCGGCCGTCGAGGCCACCCGCCAGGCCGTCGCCGGGCACCACATGCGTTACTGATTCACGGGATTGCGGACTCGGGCGGAGGAAAGTAACATCGTCCGGGTGAGCACCGAGGCCACCGTCATCGCCCCCACCGAGGAGCGACACCCCGGCACCGTGGGCATCGACGCCCTCGGCACCCTCGACGTGCTCCGGCTGCTCAACGCCGAGGACGCGCTCGTCGCCCCGGCCGTGGCCGAGGTCCTCCCCGCGCTGGCCGCCCTCGTCGAGTCCGCCGTCGCGGCCATCCGGGCCGGCGGCACCGTGCACTACGTCGGCGCGGGCACCTCGGGACGGCTGGCCGTCCTCGACGCCGCCGAGCTGCTCCCCACCTTCAACGCCCCGCCCGGGCTCGTCGTCGCCCACCACGCCGGGGGCGCCGAGGCGCTGCTGCGGGCGGTCGAGAACGTCGAGGACGACGCCGACCGGGGGAGGGTCGACCTCGACGTCGTGGGCGGGGGCGACGTCGTGGTCGGCCTCACCGCGTCCGGTCGCACGCCCTACGTCGCCGGCGCCCTGGCCCTGGCCCGTGAGCGCGGGGCCGTCACGGCCCTCGTCACGGCCAACCCGCACCCCGAGCTCGCCGCCCTCGCCGACCACCTGCTCGCCGTCGACACCGGCCCCGAGGTGATCACCGGCTCGACGCGGCTCAAGGCCGGCACGGCGCAGAAGCTCGTGCTCAACGCCTTCTCGACCGCGGTGATGATCCGCCTCGGTCGCACCTGGTCCAACCTCATGGTCGACGTCGTCGCGACGAACGCGAAGCTGCGCGGGCGCATCGTGCGCATCCTGCGCGAGGCGACCGGTGCCGACGAGGCCGAGGCGCGGGCCGCCCTCGAGGCCGCCGGCGGCGAGCTCAAGCCCGCGCTCGTCACCCTGCTGGCCGGTGTCGACGCCCCCACCGCCCGGGCCGCCCTCGACGCCCACGGCGGCTCCGTGGCCCGCGCGCTCACCGCCGTCAGCGGCCTGCCCGCCGCGCCCCCCGGCCGCACCGACCCCGACGACAGCAGCACCCCCAGGCCCCTGGCCCACGTCCCGACAGGAGATCACGCATGACCACCCGAAGCTCCCGGAGCCGGATCGCCCTCGCGCTCGGCGCCGGCGCCCTCGCCCTCGCCGCGTGCGCGCCCTCGTCGTCCTCGGGCGGTGACGGCGGCGGTGACGGCACGACCCTCACCGTGTGGTCGTGGCGCGTCGAGGACAAGGCCGCGTACGAGAAGATCTTCGACGTCTACGAGAAGGCCCACCCGGGCGTCACCGTCGACTTCAAGCCGTTCAAGGCCACCGAGTACAACAAGATCCTCGCCACCGGCCTCGCCGGCAAGGACGGGCCGGACGTGCCGCAGGTGCGCTCCTACGGCCAGCTGCAGGGCACCGTCGCCTCCGGGTCGCTCGTGCCGCTCGACGGCAAGGTCGACCTGTCGTCGTGGGACGAGAACGTCGTCGCGAGCGCCAAGGGCAAGACCGACGGCAAGCTCTACTCGGTGCCGCTCGCCCGTCAGGCCACGGTGCTCTTCTACAACAAGAAGCTGTTCTCCGACAACGGCATCCAGGTCCCGACCACGTGGGACCAGTTCATCGCCGCGAACGACACCTTCCTGAAGAAGGGCATCACCCCGCTGGCCGTCGGCGCCAAGGACGACTGGACCCTGCCGATCGTCCACGAGGTCCTCGCCGGGTCCCGCTTCGGCGGCACGGACTTCCAGAAGGCGGTGACGACGGGACAGAAGGACTTCACCGACCCCGACTTCGTCGCGTCCGTCGAGGTGCTCAAGCAGCTCGAGAAGTACATGCCGAAGAGCGTCACCGGCGTGGCCGTCACCGACGCGATGACCCTCTTCACCTCCGGCAAGGCCGCGATGTACCCGGGCGGGTCCTACGACCTCGCGACCCTCCAGAAGGGCAACCCCGACCTCGAGGTCGGCGTCATGCAGGTGCCGCCGCCCAGCGGGGCACCGAGCGGGGCCACCGGCACGACGGCGGGCTGGGCCGACGGCAACTTCGCCGTCAACAGCAAGTCGCCGCACCAGGAGGCCGCCACCGAGCTGGTGCAGTGGATGGCCACCCCGGAGTTCGGGCAGCTCGTCGCCGACGAGGTCAAGCAGATCTCGGCCGTCCCGGGTGTCACGTACTCCGACCCGGTGCTCAAGCAGGTGGCCGACGACTACGACAAGACCGGGTCGCCCTACCTCCTGCTCACGGACTTCCGCTACGGCAGCCCCACCGGCACCGACCTGCTCGGCAAGGGCGCCCAGGAGCTCTTCCTCGGCAGCAAGGACGCCAAGACCGTCAGCACCGAGCTGAACACCGGTGTGATGACCTGGTTCAAGCCCACGAGCTGAACCACCCCGACCACCCCGGCGGCCGGAGCCCACGAGGCCCGGCCGCCGGGTGAGCCGGTCCCCACCCCCCCCCACCCCACCCGGAAGCCATGAACCGACGCACCGGACTCCTCTTCGTCACCCCGGCCCTCGCGCTCTTCGGGGTGTTCGTCCTCTACCCGATGGTCACCGCCTTCTCGTACGCCTTCTACGAGTGGCAGGGCACGGCCCGCGGCGGCTGGGCGGGGCTGGAGAACTTCAGCGCGCTGCTCACCCGGGCGCCGTTCACCACCGACCTGCCCCGCGCGCTGCTGCACAACGTGCTGTTCTTCGTCGGGACGATGCTGGTGCAGAACACGATCGGGCTCACCGTCGCCTTCCTCCTGCACCGACGCGCCCGCACCCGCCGGGCCCTGCAGACGCTCTACGCGATGCCCTACCTCGTCAGCCCCATCGTCATCGGGTACCTCTGGACGCTGCTGCTCTCGCCGACCTTCGGGCCGGTCAACACCCTCCTCACGAAGGTCGGGCTCGAGTCGTGGGCGCTGCCCTGGCTGGGCGACCCCGACACCGCGCTCTGGGTCGTCATCCTCGTCAGCGTGTGGCAGTGGATCGGGTTCCCCGTGCTGCTCTACGGGGCCGCGCTCGGCGGGGTGCCGGAGGAGCTGAGCGAGGCCGCCCGCGTCGACGGTGCCTCGAACCTCCAGACCTTCCGGCGGGTGACCCTCCCGCTGCTCGTGCCGGCCATCGGCACCGTCAGCGTCCTCACCTTCATCTTCGCGATGGAGGCCTTCGCGCTGCCGTACGCGTTCGGCGGCTCGACCGGCAACCCCGCCGGCTCGACCGACTTCATCTCGCTGCTCTTCTACCGGACGGCCTTCGACTCCGGGGCGCCCGACGCCATCGGCACCTCCTCGGCGCTGGCGACGCTGCTCTTCGTCGTGATCTTCGGAGGGGCGTACGCCGCGACCGCGGTGCTGCGCCGGCACGAGAAGAGGATCACCTCGTGAGCGTCGTCTCCGCCGGCATCGGCACCGCCGACGAGCCGGCCGTCGACGCCGACCCGACCCTCGCCGGGTCCGGCGGCACCGGGTCGGGCCCGCGTCCCCCGCGGCGCGGTGCCACCCGGGGCCGGGCCACGCCGGTCGGCGGGCGGACGGCGAGCGTCCTGCTGTGGGTCTACGCCGCGTTCGCGCTCGTGCCGTTGCTGCTCATGCTCAGCAGCTCCTTCCGCAGCAACGGCGACCTCATCTCGAACCCGCTCGGCGCGCCGTGGCCGCTGTCCTTCGACGCGTACCGGGAGGCTTGGACGACAGGCAACTTCGCGACGTACTTCGGCAACAGCCTGCTCGTGACGCTGGGGGCCGTCGTGCTCTCGACGACGGTCTCGACGATGGCCGCGTACGCGCTGGCCCGAGGACGCTCGCGCATCTTCCGGTGGCTGGAGTCGCTCTTCCTCTCCGGGCTGATGCTGCCCATCCACCTCGCGATCCTGCCGATCTTCTACCTCTTCGACGGGGTCGGTCTCGTCGACTCCCGGATGGGCCTGGCGCTGCTCTACGGGGCCTCGGGCGTGCCCTTCTCGATCTTCGTGCTGACGACGTTCTTCCGGCAGCTGCCCGAGGAGCTCGAGGAGGCGGCGACGCTCGACGGCGCGAGCCCGTGGCAGACCTTCTGGCGGATCATGGTGCCGCTCGTCCGCCCGGCGCTGGCGACGGTGGCCGTCTTCCGGTTCGTCCCGATCTGGAACGACTTCCTCTTCCCGCTCGTGCTGCTGCGCGACGACTCGAAGTACACGCTGCCCGTCGGCCTCACCCAGTTCTTCGGCGAGAACGCGACGAACTACTCGGCGGTCTTCGCGGGGCTGGTCATCACGACGCTGCCCCTCATCGCGCTGTTCCTCGTGGCGACCCGGCAGATCGTCGCCGGCTTGACCGCGGGCATGTCGAAGTGATCGGCTCGCCCGGGTGAGCACCCTCGTGGCCGTCGACGTCGGCGGCAGCGGCCTGCGGCTGCGGGTCTGCCGTGACGGTGTCGGCGGGCCGCCGCGGAGCGCGCCCGGAGCGCGGGTCGGGGCGGCGGGGCTCGACGTCGCGGCGCTGGCCGCCGACGCCCGGGCACTGCTCGACGCCGAGGGCGTCGACCGTCCGGACGCCGTGTGCTGGTCGACCCGGGGCCTGCTCTTCCTCGCCGACCCCGCCGACGTGCTGCTCGCGGTGGGCCGCTCGGTGGGTGCGCGCCGGACGGCGGTGGTCAGCGACGCGGTCGCCAGCCTCGTCGGGGCCCTCGGCGAGGTCGTGCCGGGGGCCGTCGTGGCGGCGGGGACCGGTGCCGTCGCCTTCGGCTCGGACTTCACCGACCACTGGACGCGGGTCGACGGCTGGGGCCACGTCCTCGGCGACCGCGGGTCGGCGGCCTGGGTCGGGCTCGAGGGCCTGCGCGCCGCGCTGCGGGCCCGGGACGGCGTCGACGGCGGGTCGGACGGCCTGCTGCGCACGACCGAGGACCTGCTCGGTCCGGCCGAGTCGTGGCCGCGGCGGGTGATGACCGGGGCCGACGCCCCCGAGGCGCTGGCGTCGGTCGCGCCGCTGGTCACCGCGGCCGCCGCTGCGGGCGACGACGTCGCGGCGGGCATCTGCGTGGCCGCGGGCCGCTCGCTCGGGCAGTCCCTCCTTGCCGCGGCCGCCGGGCTGGAGCATCCGCGCCTCGTCGTGACCGGTGGGCTGTTCCGGGCCGACGCCGTGCGGGCCGCGCTCGACGACGTGGTGCACGGGGCCGGGGCGTCGGTGACCCGCTCGGTCGGCGGCGCCCTCGACGGGGCCCTGGTCCTCGCGTCGCTGCTGCACGGGACGGGGGGCCTGCCCCGGCACCCCGAGTACGTGCACGTCGGCGGCTCCGAGGCCTGACAGACTCCGCGCATGGAGCTGCCGCAGCACTGGGTGAAGGTCGAGGGGTACGCCCCGCGGCTGGGTCGCGCCGGCGCCCCGATCTCGGTGTGGGGGTGGTCCACCCAGTCCGACGAGGACGCCCGGCGGGTCGGCGAGCAGCGACTCGCCGAGACCCTGGCCCGGATCGAGCGCGAAGGTCGCCTGGCGCCGGGCCACGGGTACTACCCCCGGACGCCGCTGCGCGAGCCGGTGCTCGAGGAGGTCGAGGCCGACGACGGCCGCCGCGTCGGGGTGCAGACCCGCAACCGGATGGGCTGCGAGGTCCTGTGCACCGACGTCCTGTTCATCGCCGACGTCGACGTGCCCGAGCTGGCGGACGACGTCCCCGCTCCGGGTGAGGCGTCGCCGGCGCCGGCCCGCCGGTCGCGCGGCCGGGGGTCGTTCCTGCGGCGGGTCTTCCTCGGGCGCCCGGACCCGATGCCGACGGGTTCCGGTGGCGAGGACGCCGCGGGGCTCGACGCGCCGTCGGCCCCGAGCCCGCCGCCCGCACCCGACACCGGGTACGAGGCGTACCCGGCGGACCCCACGGACCCGTCGGGCGTCCGGGTCGCGGCGACCGGCCCCGAGACGCCGTCGGTCGCGGAGTGCCTTGCGGCAGAACCGGTCTGGGAGTTCGGGCGGCGCCACCCGAGCTCGGGGTCCGGGTGTACCGCACCGCGGCCGGGCTGCGCGTCCTCGTCACCGGGGCCGACGCGCCGCCGTCGTCCGACCGCGCGCGACAGCTGCTCACCGAGCTCGGCAGCGACCCGCTCTACGTCGAGCTGTGCGCCACCCACGACAGCTACCGGGCGCGGCTGACCCCGAAGCCGTTCCGCGTCGGCGTGCGCGCCCTCGACGCCCGCTGGCCGTGTGCCGACGACGTCGAGGAGCGGCGCTGGCTGCGCTGGGTCGACGAGTACGAGGCCCGGGTGCCCGAGTACGCGACCTGCCGGCTCATCAGCGCCTCGGGTCCGGTGCCCGGGCCGGAGGAGCAGCGCCTCGTCGAGGTGCACGACGAGGCCACGCGCGTCGGCCACCGCCTCCCCCTGGCCTGAGCACACCGGCTCCGCCAGGGCCCACCCGTCGAAGGTACAGAACACGCCGTGTGCGCCGGCCGTCGTACGGCGTGTTCTGTACCTTCGACGGGCTCCCGGCGGAGGATGGGGGACTCCGCCGCCCGCGTCCGCACACCCAGCAGTCATCCGCTCCCCCGGAGCGTGTGCGGATCACTCCCGCGTCTGCGGATCGGGATGGTGCGGAGGATGGGGACTTGGCTGTCGAGCGACCGGCGGGTCGCAAGCTCCCGGATGTTCCCCCGCCACCGGGATGTTCGTGCGTGCCGCGGGAGGTTCCGGGAGCCACCCGCGGGAGGTTCCGGGTGCCAGCGGCGCGGAGGATGGGGGACTCCGCCGTCGCGTCCGGGCTCCTTCGTCGCCCGTGCGCTCCGGCGCCCACGCAGAGCGTGGGACCCGCCGGCATCCCCCACTCCGGCACATGACAGCGCCCCCTCGCGGAGCGAGGGGGCGCTGTCATGTGGCGGAGGATGGGGGATTTGAACCCCCGAGGGTTTTATCCCAACACGATTTCCAATCGTGCGCACTAGGCCACTATGCGAATCCTCCGCCGAGGAGGCTACCCGAGCGGCCCGCCCCACCTGAAATCGGCCGCCCGGCCCGACCCGCCGCTGCGAGCTCCCGCAGCACCTCTCGACAGTCCGGCCCCGTCCTGCCAGCATCGGCGCATGAGCGACGGGGCACGGTGGCCACGGGGAGCCTGACGGCGGTGCCGCGCGGGCGGTGGACGCCGGGCCCGGACGGCCGGTGGGACCCGAGGCGCAGCGACCGGGTCTTCGGGACGGTGATGGTCGCGCTCTGGGTGGCCTGGCTCGTGCTGACCCTCGTCACCCAGACCCGCCTCGTCACGCCCGACCGGCTCGAGGCCGACCTCGCTGCGGGACGCGTCGTCACGTGGCAAGTAGTCCAGCTCGACACCTCCGACGAGGGCTCGTCCTGGAGCCGCGGCGTCGACTTCGCCGTCACCGTCCCGAGCATCGACGCCTCCGTCGACGATGCCTTCTCGGCGCCCGGCAGCCCGGCCATCGCCTACTGGACCGACGGGTGGTTCGCCCCGGTGCGGGTGCTCGACCCGAGCGGCCTCGCCCTCGGCCCGCACGAGGTCGCCCAGTGGATGCGCACGGCCGGCGTCCCCACCGCCGACCGCCTGGAGGACCCGACGATCGTGTTCGACCGGCGCCAGAACTGGGTGGTCTCGGCGGCCGCCCCCCTGCTGCTGATGTTCCTCGGCTCGGTGCTCATCGGCCCGGCCCCGACCCGCGGCACCCGCTGGTTCTGGTTCTGGCAGGCATGGGTGACCTTCGGCCTCGGGGTGCTGGCCTACGCCGTCTGGGAGCAGCTGCGCCCCGCGCCACGCCCCGGCACGCTCGGCGCCCCGGCGCGGATGGGCGGGTGGCGCGGCCTCTTCGTCGCCATCCTCGTGTCGGCCATCGTCGGCGCACTCGTCAGCGCGCTCGCGGGCTCGACCCACTGGCTCTGGCTCGTCCGCCCCTGAGGCCGGCCGCCGGGGCGAGGGCCGTCAGGCGCCGGAACCCGGCGGGGACGGCGGCCCGATGACGAGCAGCGCGGCCGTCACGAGCAGCACGAGCGCCCCACCGACCACCGCCGCGAGCACCGGCCGGGCCAGGGCGCGCGCGAGCACGTGCTCGCCGACGTGCCGGGGGGCCTCGCCGCCCGGCGCCAGGCGCCAGGTGTGGCCCAGGGCGTCGGCGCGCTCGACCCGGCGCTCGGCCCAGACCGTCGCGAACGGCGGCAGGGCGGCTGCGAGCGCCACCAGGCCGAGGCGCCACGACCACCGCTGGTCGACCCAGACGAGGACCGTGACGAGCACGTAGGCGAGGAAGACCACGCCGTGCACCAGCCCGAACACCGAGACGCCGAGCGCCGTCGTGCGCGTGACGTACTTGAGCACCATCCCCAGCAGGAGCAGCGCCCACGTCACCGCCTCGGCGCGGGCGAGGGCGGGGAACAGCGTGCGGGGGGTCATCGGGGCCTTCCGGGTCCGGGTCGGGCATCCATCATCCGCGACGGACGGGGGACCCGGGCACCCGGGGGTGGAGGGCGCGGACCCCGTCCGCGCCCTCCCGGCCGGTCAGCGACGGACCGTGCCCTCCCAGTGGGTGCGTCCACCGCTGATCCGGACGATAGTCCCCGGGGCCGGTGGGTCCTCGTTGCCGAGGGTGGCGGCCCAGAGGTCGCCGTGCCGGTCGGACTCGACCGCGACGACGCCCGGCAGGCTGACGTACGGCGTCACCCGACCGTGTCGGACCACCGACACCTGCCCGGCGAACAGCTCGGCGACGTAGACCTCGCCGTGCGAGCCGAGCGCGAGGTTGGTCGCCCCGAGGAAGCCGCCGGCGAGCTTGTGCGACGTCCCGGTCCACGGGTTGACCTTGTAGACCGCGCCTCGCGGGCCGAGCACGGGCGACTCGGGGCCACCCGGCAGCGTCGTCACGTAGAGCCAGCCGTCCGTGCCGACCTCGACGTCGGTGGGCACCGGCTCGAAGGCGTAGGTGACCCCGGCGACGCACGAGGGCAGCCCGAGGGCCGCGACCATCTCGGCGGTCAGCGTGACCGGCTGCGGCGGGAGCACGGCCAGGGTGCTGACGGAGCCGTCGTTCCCGATGCGCCACAGCGTGTTCGACCCGGCGTCGGCGACGACCCAGGACCCGCGGTAGGCCGTGACCGAGTAGGCGTGCGAGTCGACGGCGCCCTGGTAGTCGACGGGGAAGCCCGCGGCCGCGAACGCGTCGACGACGCACTGGCTCGGGTTCGTGACGCCGTAGTGGTTGACCGCGTCGGGGTTGTGCGCGACCTCATACGCGTGGGTGTCGGCGTAGACCGTCCGCTTCCGCGGGCCGCTGATGGTCAGGCCGCTCTCGGAGTTCTCGAACGTCGCCTCGTCGGTCACCGTGGTCGTCCACGCGAGGCGCCGGCCGTCGTGGGAGCGGGCCACACCCGAGGCGCCGGGCTGCTCGTCGGCGATGGTGGCGACCGTGCCGTCGCGCTTCAGCTTCCCGACGATGCCGAGGCCGCCGTCGGCGAGGTAGACCGAGCCGTGCGACAGCTCGAGGTTGAAGGGGCGGCGAGCGAGTCGGCGAGGACGACGGGCGTCGGGGTCGGGTGCCCGCGGTGCGCCGAGGCGCTGACCGGGGGCAGGAGGAGCAGCAGTGCGCTCGCCGCGCCGAGGGCGGCGAGCATCCGGGGTGGTCTGGACATGAGGTCTCCCTGCGGTGCACGACCGGGGCCGCGCGTCGGTTCTCCGGGGCGGCGTCGCGGCCGATGGGCACCGCGGCGCCTGGATGTGACCGGGGTCACGTGAAGCGCCGGGGGTCAGCCTGTCGGGTGGCATCACTGCACGTCAAGGGCCCGATCGGGCCATCACGACGACGGGGCCCGGACCGAGCGCGTCTCGGTCCGGGCCCCGTCGCGGGGTGCCTACGCCGTCACTCGTGGGCGCTCGGCAGCACCCGGTCGTGGCGCAGCGACGTGGCCCGGGTCTCCTTGGCGAGCAGCACCGAGACGACGGTGACGGCCGCGGCGACCGCGAGGTAGATCGCGACGGCCGTCGTGTTCTTCGTCGCGACGTCGCCGAGCAGCTTGACGGCGATGATCGGGGCCAGCGCACCGGCGAAGATCGACGCCAGCTGGTAGCCGACCGAGGCGCCCGTGTAGCGCACGGAGGTACCGAACAGCTCGGAGAAGAAGGCGGCCTGCGGCGAGTACATCAGCGCGTGGAAGAAGAGGCCGACGAGCGTCGCGAGCATGATCTTCGGCCCGCTCAGGCTGTCGACGAGCGGGAAGTACAGGAAGCCCCACACCCCGACGCCGACGGCGCCGACGAGGTAGAGCGGACGCCGGCCGACCCGGTCGGAGAGGGCGCCGACGAGCGGGATGAGCACCGACTGCATGGCCGCGCCGGCGAGCAGGGCGCCGAGGACCACGCCCTTCTTCGCGTCGAGGTAGGTCGTGACGTAGGTGATGACGACGATGGTGAAGATGTAGTACGAGATGTTCTCCGCCATCCGCATCCCCATCGCGAGGAGGACCTCCTTGGGGTAGCGCTTCACCACCTCGAGGATCGGCAGGTGGCTCTTGTCGGTGGCCTCGAGCTCGGCCTTGGTCTCGGCGAAGACGGGGGAGTCCTCGAGGCTGAAGCGCACCCAGAGGCCGATGAGGACCATGACGGCCGAGAGGAGGAACGGGATGCGCCAGCCCCAGGCGTTGAACGCCTCGTCGGACTGGAAGAGCGCGAGCAGCCAGAGCACGCCGGTGGCCAGGAGGTTGCCGAAGGGGACGCCGGCCTGCGGCCAGCTCGACCAGAAGCCGCGGTGCTCGTCCTTGCCGTGCTCGGCGACCATGAGCACCGCCCCGCCCCACTCGCCACCGACCGCGAAGCCCTGGAGGAGGCGCAGCACGAGCAGGAGGATCGGGGCGGCGACCCCGATGGTGGCGTAGGTCGGCAACAGGCCGATGGCCACCGTCGCGCCGCCCATCATGAGCAGCGAGACGAAGAGCATCTTCTTGCGCCCGACCTTGTCGCCGTAGTGGCCGAACACGACGCCACCGAGGGGGCGTGCGACGAAGCCCAGCGCGTAGGTGCCGAAGGCGAGGAGGGTGGCGGTCAGCGGGTCGGAGTCGGGGAAGAAGAGGGTCCCGAAGACGAGGGCGGCCGCGGAGCCGTAGAGGAAGAAGTCGTACCACTCGACGGCGGTGCCGACGACGCTGGCGAAGACGATCTTGACGATGTTGGTCCGGGACGGCGCGGTGGGCGCGGTGCCGGGGCTCTGGCTGACGACGGTGTCGGACATGGGACGCGACGCTAGGGCCGGCGGACGACGCGGGGGGTGTCCGGTGCACCCACAGATGCGAGGGTCCTGTGGGTGCTGCGCCCACCCGGCGTGCTGACGGGCGGCGTCGGGGATTTCCGCGGATCCCGGACCAGCCCGTACGATCGTCGACGGCACCCCGCGTGGTGGTACCCCACTGAACTCCCCCAGGGCAGGAATGCAGCAAGGGCAGGTGGGCTCTTCCAGGTACGCGGGGTGTCCTCGCGTCCGGGCGCGGTCCGGTCGCCCGGCCCGGGGGTGGAGGGCTCCCGGTCAGCGGGCGGGGGTGACCGCCGGCTCGTCGTGGGCGTGCGCGTGCTCGTCGGTGCCGCAGACGCCGCCGCCGCAGCCACCGGCGCCGCACCCGCAGCCGCCGGACTGCTGCTCCTGGTCCACCGGCTCCTCGGCGCCGCCGGACCCGCAGGCACCGCCGCAGCAGCCGCCACCGCACCCGCCGCCGGCCGCCGCGACCTCGGGCTCGGTGCCCTGGAGGTCCCAGACCTGCCGGATGGCCTGGAGCAGCGCCTCGACGGGCTGGGCCCCGGTGACGCCGTACTTCTGGTCGAGGACGAACATCGGCACCGAGGTGATGCCGATCTGGTTCGCGAGCGCCTCGTCGGTGCGCACGTCGATGCCGAAGTCGTCGCCGGCGAGCAGGTCGCGGACGGCCTGCTCGTCGAGGCCGCCCTCGACACCGAGCCGCACGAGGGTCTCGGGGTCGCCGATCGCGGCACCCTCGGAGTACCAGCCGCGCATGAGGCGGGCCGTCACCGGCGCCTCGAGGTCGAGCGAGCGGGCGAGGTGCACGAGCCGGTGGGCGTCGTAGGAGTTGCCGCCGACCAGCCGCTCCCACTGGAAGTCGAGCCCGACGGAGGCGGCGTCGCGCGCCATCTGCTCGTGCTGGGCGACCATCTGCTCGCGCGGGACGCCGTACTTCTGCGCGATGCGGTCGATCTGCGGGGTGTCGTCGACGGCGGCGGCGTTGCGGTCGAGCTGGAAGCTGTGCCACACCACCCCGACCTCGTCGGCGTGCTCGAACTGCTCGAGGGCGAGCTCGAGGTGGCGCCGTCCCAGGTGGCAGAACGGGCAGAGGATGTCGGACCAGACGTCGATGCGCACCCCCGAAGCGTACGTCGCCCCGGGAGACCCGGGTGGCCCCGGGTGCGGGTCGGCGCTCGGGCGCCTCAGCCCCGGTGCGCCGCCGCGGCCCGCGTGAGCGCGCCGTCGGCCACCGGGACGAGCACGGCGAGCACGAGCACGACGAGCGCGACGGACCCGAGGCCGGCCTCCCCGGCGCCGAGCCGGGCCAGGCGCACGAGCACCACCGCACCCGCCGCCGCGGACAAGACCCGCGGCCAGGCCCACCACGCGAGGAGCAGCCCCGGGCTGCCGCCGGAGACGGCCCCGAGGGGCGGCTGCCCGCGGAACGAGGCGAGCCACAGGCCGGCGACGAGCACGGCGCCCACACCCACGACGGCGATGACCGCGCCGACCGCCGCGACCGGCCCGGCGAGGACCCCGGCGGTGACGGCCGTCACCGGGGCGCCGGCGAGCAGGAGCAGCAGCACGGGCATCCCGGAGTGCGCGACGGCCTGCCCGCGGACCGACCCACCGAGCAACGGCGGCGCCCCGAGGGAGTCGCCGTGCAGGCGCAGCCCCTCCGCGACGAGGCCGGCCCCGAGCTGGAGGCCGACGACGGCGAGGACCGCCACGGCGACGGGCGGGTGCCCCGCGACGACCCATCCGGTGGCCAGCGCCCCCGGCACGGCGAGCACGAGGCCGCCGAACGGCAGGAGGGGCTGGCGCCGCAGACCGAGCAGGTCGCGCCCCAGCACGGTGCCCCAGCGCCCCCGGGGCCGCAGCCGCCACCGTCGCCCGCGCCGCACCGGCGAGGCGACCTCGAGGCGCAGCGACCGGGTGTCGGCCGTGAGGGCCGCCCCGCCGATCCGGGTCGCGCGCAGGCCGTGGGCCCGCAGCCCGTCGATGCCGAGGCCGCGCAGGGCGGTCCGCGAGCGCACGGCCGTCCCGAGGGAGGCCACCACGCTGCGCCGTCCGGGGCCTGCCGGGTCGGCCTGGACCTGGCCCGAGAGCCAGGAGAGCGCGAGGGCGCCGCCGACGACCAGCCCGCCGACCAGCCCCACGGGCAGGGCCACCGGCCCCGTCGCGCCCCCGCCGACGAGCGCCCCGCCGCCGACGCCACCGACCAGCCCGCCGGCCACGAGGAGGGTCAGCCACGGGACGAGCCAGGACTCGCGCAGGGTGAGCCACCGGTCGACGGAGGACCCGACGACGAGGTCGACCCACGCGGGGTCGGGAGTGACCGGGCCGCGCCGGCGCCCGGCGAGGTGGGCGAGGACCAGCACCACGACGACGAGGACCACGCCGCCGGCGGCGACGGGCGGGACGGCGCCGGCCTCCCGCCACGCCGGGCCGTACTGCTCGACGACCGCACGGGTCACGGTGAACCCGTAGAGGCCGGACAGCAGTGCGACGACGTAGAGGACGTAGAGCAGCTGGCGCCAGGCCGTCGAGCCCGCCGGGCCGTGCAGCACGTGCGAGGCGTCCTCGAAGCGCTCGCGGTCGGACACGGGCTCGTCGCCCGGGTGGCCCACGGCCGGCTCGCTCACGTCGCGTCCGGCAGGTCGACGACCGTGTCGGCGGCGGCCGCGGTGACCTCGGGGTCGTGGCAGGCCATGACGACGGTGGTGCCCGCGGCGCAGCGCTCGCGGACGAGGCGGGCCAGCAGGGCGCGCCGCGAGTCGTCGAGGCGCTGCTCGGGCTCGTCGAGGACGAGCAGGCGCGCGGGCCGGAACCACGTGAGCGCCAGGTGGAACAGGTGGGCCTGCCCCGAGGACAGCTCGTGCGGGAAGCGCTCGTCGAGGTGCGCGACACCCCACCGGTCGAGGGCCTCGTGGACCCGCTCCTCGCAGCTGCCGGCGTCGCGTCCCCACGTGGCGTCGACGAGGGTGAGGTGGTCGCGCAGCGTGAGGTCGCGGTAGGTGGCCGGTGGTCCGACGAGGGCCGCGACGGCGTCGCGGGTCGAGGGGTCGCGCTCGTCGGCGATCTCGCCGTCGAGGGTCACCGACCCGGAGCTGGGGGCGGCCAGCCCGGCCACGAGGCGCAGCAGGGTCGTCTTCCCCGCGCCGTTGGGCCCGCGCAGGACCACGCAGGTCCCGGGTGCGGCGACGAACGAGGTGGGCGGGAGGAGGACGGCGCCGTCGACGTCCTTGGCGGCCTCGAGGGCCTCGACGCGGGTGCCGGTCACGCCTGCCACCCTCTCATCCGCCGGTCCTCCCCAGGCCTCGGGACGCGCGCGCCGGGTGTCCGCGACGACGGCTAGGGTCGGGGAGGTGAGCACCGCCCTCTACCGCCGCTACCGGCCCGAGACGTTCGTCGACGTCATCGGGCAGGAGCACGTCACCGAGCCCCTCATGCAGGCGCTGCGCACGGGACGGGTCGGGCACGCCTACCTCTTCTCCGGGCCGCGCGGCTGCGGCAAGACCACGAGCGCGCGCATCCTCGCGCGCTGCCTCAACTGCGAGAACGGACCCACCCCCGAGCCGTGCGGTACCTGCGACTCGTGTGTGGCGCTGGCCCGTGGGGGCCCCGGCACCGTCGACGTCATCGAGATCGACGCCGCCAGCCACGGTGGTGTCGACGACGCCCGCGACCTGCGCGAGCGCGCGTCGTACGGCCCGGCCCAGAGCCGCTACAAGATCTACATCATCGACGAGGCGCACATGGTGACGCCGCAGGGCTTCAACGCGCTGCTCAAGATCGTCGAGGAGCCGCCCGAGCACGTGAAGTTCGTCTTCGCGACCACCGAGCCCGAGAAGGTCATCGGCACGATCCGCTCGCGCACGCACCACTACCCCTTCCGGCTCGTGCCGCCGGCGCGCCTCCAGTCCTACATGGAGGAGCTCTGCGCCAAGGAGGGCGTGCCCGTCGCCCCCGGCGTCCTGTCCTTCGTCGTGCGCGCCGGCGGCGGCTCGGTGCGCGACTCCCTCTCGGTCCTCGACCAGCTGATGGCCGGCTCCGGCGACTCCGGGCTCACCTACGAGTCGGCCGCCGCGCTGCTCGGTTTCACCGACGGCGAGCTGCTCGACGCCACCGTCGACGCCTTCGCCGTCGGCGACGCCGCCGCGGTCTTCCGGGCCATCGACCGGGTCGTCGAGACCGGCCTCGACCCCCGCCGCTTCGTCGAGGACCTCCTCGAGCGGCTGCGCGACCTCATCGTCGTCGCCGCCGTCCAGGAGGGTGCCGCCCAGGTGCTGCGGCACCTGCCCGAGGACCAGCTCGAGCGGATGCGGCGGCAGTCCGCGGCGTTCGGCGCCGGTGCCCTGTCGCGGGCCGCCGACGTCGTCAACGCCGGCCTCACCGAGATGACCGGCGCCACCGCGCCGCGCCTGCAGCTCGAGCTCATCGCGGCCCGCATCCTCCTGCCCGGTGCGGCGGGGGAGGCCGGGTACGCCGCGCGCCTCGACCGGCTCGAGCGCCGGCTCGACGTCGGGGGCGTGCCCACGTCCGCGGCCGCGCCGACCGGCCCGGCGCCGCTCCCGCCCGCGCCGGTGCAGCCGGCCGCGGTCGCTCCCGTCCAGCCGGAACCGGCTGCGCCGCAACCGGTTCCCACGTCCGCGCCGGCCGTGGCGACCCCCCATCATGCCGACGAGGCCCCGCCGGAGCCCGCCGACGAGGCGCCCCCGGAGCCGGAGGCGGGCGAACCCCGGCCGCAGCAGGCCCCGCCCGCCGCGTCCCCGCCGACCCCCGCCCCGGCGGCGCCCGCCCCGCCGACCCCTGCCCCGGCGGCCAAGGGCCCGGGCGGCATCGACACCGACGCCCTGCGCCGGTCCTGGCCCGACGTCCTCGAGTGGCTGGGCCGCAACAAGCGCGTCACGTGGACCTTCGTCGCGCAGAACGCCCAGATCCAGGAGTACGACGGCCAGCGGGTCGTCCTCGCCATCTCCACCACCGGGCTCGCCGAGACCTTCCGCCGCGGCGCGCACGCCGAGTACGTGCGGCAGGCGCTCATCGACGTGCTCGGGGTCGACGTCCGGGTCGAGGGCGTGCCCGGCGATGTCGCGCCCCCGCCCGAGCCGGCCGGTGCGCCCGTCCCCGCGTTCGAGGCCCCCGCAGCGCAGGCCCCCGCGTCACCGTCCGCGGTCGACGGCCCAGCCGCCCACGACGTCGGGGTCGCCGCCCCCGCCGCCCCCGCGCCGAGGCGCCGAGCTGGTCCGACGCGCCCCCGCCGCCCGAGTCCGCGCCGGCCTGGGCCAGCCCGCTCGAGCAGGCCCGGGCCACGGTCGCGGCCGAGGTCGAGGAGGAGGTGCAGGCGGTCCGGCACGTCGTCGACGACACCGCCATCAGCGACGACGACGAGTCCATCGAGGACGCCACCGACGTCGGCGTGCCGGTGGTCGAGCGCATCCTCGGCGGCACGGTCATCCACGAGGACCCCCGGTGAGCCGGCTCGCCTACCGCGTCGGCCACCTCGTCACCGCCCCGACCGCCAAGCTCGTCTGGCGGCCGACCATCACCGGCACCGAGAACGTCCCCCGCACCGGCGGCGTCGTCCTCGCGAGCAACCACCTGTCCTTCATCGACTCCTTCGCGATCCCCATCGTCGCGCCGCGCCCGGTCAGCTTCCTCGCGAAGTCCGACTACTTCACCGGGCCCGGCCTCGGGGTGCGGTGCGCCGCGGCTTCTTCGAGGCCATCGAGGCCATCCCCGTCGACCGGCACTCCTCGCGCGCGGCCCAGGAGTCGCTCGACGCGGCGCTCGAGGTGCTGCGCGCCGGGCGGGCCTTCGGCATCTACCCCGAGGGCACCCGCTCGCGCGACGGCCGGCTCTACAAGGGCCGCACCGGGGTCGCCTGGCTGGCCCTCACCGCCGGGGTCCCCGTCGTGCCCGTCGGCCTCGTCGGCACCGACCGGGTGCAGCCGGTCGGCACCAGCTTCCCGCGCCCGGGGGCGAAGGTACGCGTCTCGTTCGGCACCCCCATCCGGCCCGAGCCCTACGCGGGGATGCCTGCCGGCAGGGCCCGGCGCCTGCTCACCGACGAGGTGATGGACGCCATCGCCGCACTCACCGGGCAGGTGCGGGCCGACACCCACAACGAGCTGCCGCCCGAGAGCACGGGGGCCGCCGTCGGCATCTGAGCCGGCGGGGCGGATACTGGGGGGAGGTATCCACACACGAGAGGACGCAGTCATGCCCGGCACCCAGGAGTTCCAGGCCACCGGTCTCACCTGCGGGCACTGCGCCCACGCCGTCACCGAGGAGCTGACGGCCCTCGACGGCGTGCGCGAGGTCGGGGTCGAGGTGGTCGCCGACGGCGCCTCCACCGTCACCGTCATCGCCGACCGCGCGCTCACCGACGCCGAGGTCACCGCGGCGCTCGACGAGGCCGGGGGCTACCGCCTCGTCGAGGCCTGAGCGCGCGGCGCGGCTGACGAGCCCTCCCGGCCCGCAGGCCGTAGGCTCGGGGCGTGTACGAAGGCGCGGTCCAGGACCTCATCGACGAGCTCGGCAGGCTGCCGGGCGTCGGGCCCAAGAGCGCCCAGCGCATCGCCTTCCACCTGCTCCAGGCCGACCCCGCCGACGTCGAGCGGCTGACCCACGCGCTGTCCGAGGTCAAGGCCCGGGTCCGCTTCTGCGAGGTCTGCTTCAACGTCGCCGAGGCCGAGCGCTGCCGCATCTGCTCCGACCCCCGCCGGGACGAGTCGGCGATCTGCGTCGTCGAGGAGCCCAAGGACGTCGTGGCCATCGAGCGCACCCGCGAGTTCCGCGGCCGCTACCACGTGCTCGGCGGCGCCATCAGCCCCATCGACGGCATCGGCCCCGAGGACCTGCGGGTCCGCGAGCTGCTTGCCCGGCTCGGCGACGGCACGGTCACCGAGGTCATCATCGCGACCGACCCCAACCTCGAGGGCGAGGCGACGGCCAGCTACCTGTCGCGGATGCTGCGCGACATCGGGGTCCAGCGGGTCACCCGGCTCGCGTCCGGCCTGCCGGTCGGCGGCGACCTCGAGTACGCCGACGAGGTCACGCTCGGGCGGGCCTTCGAGGGACGGAGGCTCATCGGTGCCTGAGACGACCACCCCCACCGCCCCGCGGCCGACGTCGTCGCCGCCGACTGGGCCGCCCTCGCCGGCGAGACGGCGATGGACGCCCGCACCTACCTCACGACGCTGCGCGAGCTCGCGGCCGGCGAGGCCCCCGACGCCGCGCTGCCGATGCTCCTGCTCGCTGTCTCGCAGGTCCTCGTCGCCGGGGCCCGCCTCGGTGCCGTCGAGGACGTCGTGCCCGAGGAGCGCTTCGAGCCCGACACCCCCGACTCCGAGCTGGCCCCGCTGCGCGAGGGGCTGGCCAACCTCTTCGACGGCCTCGACGAGTACGCCGACGTCGTCGACCCCCTGACCACCCCCGAGCTGGGCGTCGGGTCGCTGTCCAACGACCTGGTCGCCGTGGCCGGGGCGCTGGCCCACGGGCTCCAGCACCACGACGCCGGCCGGCCCCTCGAGGCGCTCTGGTGGTGGCAGTTCAGCTACCTGTCGGACTGGGGCGAGCGCGCGGCCGCGGCGCTGCGGGTCATCCAGACCCTGCTCGCGCACGTGCGCCTCGACGCCGACGACGAGGTCGTCTCCGAGGCCGAGTTCGACGCCCTGCACCCCTGAGCATCGGGCGCGCCGCTGAGCATCGGGCGCGCCGCACGGTCGGGGCTCAGGCGCGCGGGGTGCGTCCCCGTCCGCCGCGCAGCGCCAGCAGCAGCCCCGCCACGACGACCACCGGCCCCACGACGGCCCACAGGGTGACCCCGGTCATCGGGCTGCCGCCGATCCAGCCGAGGCCCTGACCGGTCCACAGCAGGCCGACCAGCACGAGCACCCCGCCGACGACGAGGGCGACCGGGCGGCTCACGACTCGTCCTCGGGCAGCTCGCCGGACTCGACGGCCGCCTTGATGACGTCGCCGGCGTCCCAGTCGTTGACGTGCATCGCCGCGACGACGTCGCCGTCGGACAGCCAGAAGGCGCGGAACTCGCGGTCCTCGAGGCTGCCGTGGACGACGACCTCGTCCTCGGCCGACGCGTGCCCGACGTACTCCATCCCGAGGTCGTACTGGTCGGTGAAGAAGTACGGCATCTCCTCGTACTCCTCCTCGCCGCCCGCGAGGTTGTGCGCGGCGACCTTGCCCTGCTTGATCGCGGTGTCCCAGTGCTCGACCCGGATGCGGCGGCCGAGGCGCGGGTGGGCCTGGTTGGCGATGTCGCCGACGGCCAGCACCGACGGCACGGACGAGCGCAGCCGCGCGTCGACGAGCACCCCGTTGTCGACGTCGAGGCCGCCGGCGTGCGCCAGGTCGACCCGCGGACGCACCCCGATGCCGGCGACGACGAGGTCGGCGCCCTCGAGGTCCTCGGCGCCCACCCCGGTGCCGAGCCGCAGGTCGACCCCGTGCTCGCGGTGCAGGTCGGCGAAGACCTGCGCGACGGTGGGGCCGAGCACCCGCAGCAGCGGCAGCTCCTCCATCTCGAAGACCGTGACGTCGGAGCCGGCGGTACGGGCGGCCGCGGCGACCTCGAGACCGATCCACCCGCCGCCGACGACGACGATGCGCCGGCCGTCGCCGAAGGCCTCCCGCAGCCGGTCGGAGTCCTCGACGGTGCGCAGGTACGCGACGGGCACCCCGGCCTCCTCGGCCAGGTCGAGCACGCGCGGCTCGGAGCCGGTGGCCAGCAGCAGCTGCTCGTAGGTGAGGTCGCCGGCGCTCGTCGTGAGGACGTGGGCGTCGGTGTCGAGCCCGGTGGCGGTGACCCCGAGCCGCAGGTCGACGTCGTGCTCGGCGTACCACTCGGCGGGATGGACCAGGGCCTTCTCGAAGGGGTCGCTCCCGAGCAGGTAGGCCTTGGACAGCGGCGGCCGCTCGTACGGCGGGTGCTCCTCGGCGCCGACGAGCACGACCTTCCCGGTGTAGCCCTGCTCCCTCAGCTCGGTGGCCGCCGTGGCGCCCGCGAGTCCTGCACCGACGATGACGATCGACATGCCGCCGACGCTACGCGGCGCCCGGCCTCCACGGAAGGTTCGCGCCCACCCTCGACGACGGCCCGCGGCTTCCGGGATGTGGGCGCGGGGTCCGGTCCGTGGACGGCTCGTTACAGTGGAGGCGATCCAGCACCACCGTCCCGGGAGAGCCACCGTGCCCATCGTCGTCCAGAAGTACGGCGGGTCCTCGCTCGCCGACGCCGAGAGCATCAAGCGCGTCGCCAAGCGCATCTCGGAGACGAAGAAGGCCGGCAACGACGTCGTCGTCGCCGTCTCGGCCATGGGCGACACCACCGACGAGCTGCTCGACCTCGCCCAGGAGGTCAGCCCGCTGCCGCCGCCGCGCGAGCTCGACATGCTCATGACGGCCGGCGAGCGCATCTCGATGGCCCTGGTCGCCATGGCCATCACCGACCTCGGTCACAGCGCCCGCTCGTTCACCGGCAGCCAGGCCGGCGTCATCACCGACTCGGTGCACGGCAAGGCCAAGATCATCGACGTCACGCCGGGCCGCATCACCGAGGCGCTCGGCAAGGGCCACGTCGTCATCGTCGCGGGGTTCCAGGGCGTCAGCCAGGACACCAAGGAGATCACCACGCTGGGCCGCGGCGGCACCGACACCACCGCCGTCGCGCTCGCGGCCGCGCTCGGCGCCGACGTGTGCGAGATCTACACCGACGTCGACGGCGTGTTCACCGCCGACCCGCGCATCGTCCCGGCCGCCCGCAAGATCGACCGGATCTCCGCCGAGGAGATGCTCGAGCTCGCGGCCTGCGGCTCCAAGGTGCTCCACCTGCGCAGCGTCGAGTACGCGCGCCGCTTCGACATCCCCATCCACGTCCGGTCGTCGTTCTCGCAGAAGATCGGCACCACCGTCACCGACCAGCCCGCCCCGAAGGAGACCCCGTGGAAGCCCCGATCATCGCCGGCGTCGCCCACGACCGCAGCGAGGCCAAGGTCACCGTCGTCGGCGTCCCCGACCGGACCGGCATGGCCGCGAAGATCTTCGAGGCCGTCGCGGCCGCCGAGATCAACATCGACATGATCGTCCAGAACGTCAGCGCCATAGAGACCGGCCTCACGGACATCTCGTTCACTCTGCCGAAGAGCGACGGGTCGACGGCCGTCCAGGCCCTCCAGCGCATCCAGCCCGAGGTGGGCTTCAGCCAGGTCCAGTACGACGACCAGATCGGCAAGCTGAGCCTCGTCGGGGCCGGCATGCGCTCCAACCCCGGTGTCTCGGCGACGTTCTTCGGCGCCCTGGCCGAGGCCGGCGTCAACATCGAGATGATCTCCACCTCCGAGATCCGGATCTCCGTCGTCACCCGCGACGAGCTGCTCGACGACGCGGTGCGCGCCGTGCACAGCGCCTTCGGGCTCGACTCCTCCGAGGGCGAGGCCGTCGTCTACGGGGGCTCCGGCCGCTGACGTGACCTCCACGGCCGCAGCCCGCAGCGACCGGCGACCCACCCTCGGGATCGTCGGCGCCACGGGAGCCGTCGGCCGGGTCGTGCTCCAGGTCCTCCCGATGCGCCGCCACGCGTGGGGCGAGGTGCGCGTCTCCGCGGGCGCCGAGGACGTCGGCACGGTGCTGCGCGTCGGCGACGAGGAGGTCACCGTCGAGCCCGTCACGCCCGAGTTCTTCGACGGGGTCGACGTCGCGGTCTTCGACATCCCGCCCTCGATCGCGCGCGAGTGGGTCGAGCTGGCCGCCGCCCGGGGGGTCGTGGCCATCGACAACAGCACGGTCTTCCGCACCGAGCCCGACATCCCGCTCGTCGTGCCCGAGGTCAACCCCCGCCAGGTCGAGGACCGGCCGCGAGGCATCATCGCCAACCCGGGCGCGACGGTCATGACGATGATCGACGTCCTCGCGGTGCTGCACAGCGGGTGGGAGCTCACCGGGCTCGTCGTCACGACCTTCCAGGCCGCGTCCGGGCTCGGCCGGGCGGGCATCAGCCGGCTCCACGACGAGCTCGACGTCGTGCACGGCGACCGCGACCTGGGAACCCGCCCCGGCGACGTGCGCCGGCTGGTCGAGCACGAGCTCGGCACCGAGTCGCCGTTCCCGGCACCGTTGGTGCTCAACGTGGTTCCCTTCGTCGGGCACCACGTGGGGGAGGGCTGGACGTCGGAGGAGACCAAGGTCCGCGACGAGACGCGCAAGATCCTCGACCTGCCGGACCTGCCCGTGTCGGCCACGTGCGTCCGGGTGCCGGTCGTGTCGTCGCACTCGGTGACGGTGCACGCGACGTTCGGGCGCCGGATCAAGGTGTCCGAGGCGCGCCAGGCCCTCGTCGAGGCACCGGCCGTCGTCGTGCTCGACGACCCCGACGAGCCCGAGTTCCCGACGCCCAACGACGTCGTCGGCGCCGACCCGCGGTTCGCCGGGCGCATCCGGCAGGCGGAGGACGCGCCCAACACCCTCGACCTGTTCATCTGCGGCGACAACCTGCGCAAGGGCGCCGCGCTGAACATGCTCCAGACCGCCGAGCTGGTCGCCGCCACCCTCTGACCGCGTGGCCGAGCCGTCCCGGTGCGCCCGGGCCCGCTGCAGCCGGCTCGCGGTCACCGACCCGGCGGCTCGGCGGGCGTCCACGATGGCGACCCGGACCGCGCGCGGGGCCCCGGTGTCGGCAGAATGGGGGCGATGCCCCACCCGCCTCCCGAGGAGCGATCGCCATGACCGTCCGCACCGTCGCCATGCTCACCGCCGGGGGCCTCGCCCCGTGCCTGTCCTCGGCCGTCGGGGGGCTCATCGAGCGCTACACCGAGGTAGCGCCCGACGTGCGGATCATCGCCTACACGAGCGGGTACGCCGGGCTGCTGCGCGGCGAGCACGTCGAGGTGACGCCGCAGGTCCGCGAGCAGGCCCACCTGCTGCACCGCTTCGGCGGCAGCCCGATCGGCAACAGCCGCGTCAAGCTCACCAACGTCGCCGACTGCGTGAAGCGCGGCCTCGTGCAGGAGGGCCAGGACCCGCTGCACGTCGCGGCCGAGCAGCTGACCGCCGACGGCGTCGACGTGCTGCACACCATCGGCGGCGACGACACGAACACGACGGCGGCCGACCTCGCCGCGTACCTCCACGAGAACGACTACGAGCTGACCGTCGTCGGTCTGCCGAAGACGGTCGACAACGACATCATCCCGATCCGCCAGTCGCTCGGGGCGTGGACGGCGGCGGAGCAGGGAAGCCGGTTCGCGCAGAACATCATCGCCGAGCACTCCTCGAACCCGCGGATGCTCATCGTCCACGAGGTGATGGGCCGGCACTGCGGGTGGCTGACCGCGGCCACGGCGGCCGAGTACCACCGCTGGGTCGGCGAGCAGGAGTTCGTGCCGGCCATCGGCAACGACCCGCGGGCCTGGGACGTGCACGCGGTCTTCGTGCCCGAGCGGCACATCGACATCGCCGCCGAGGGCGAGCGGCTGCGCGCCGTCATGGACGAGGTCGGCTGCGTCAACATCTTCCTGTCCGAGGGGGCCGGCGTCGAGGAGGTCGTCGCGGCGCTCGAGGCGGCCGGCCAGGAGGTCCCGAAGGACCCGTTCGGCCACGTGCAGCTCGACAAGGTCAACCCCGGGGCGTGGTTCGCCAAGCAGTTCGCCGAGGTGCTCGGCGCCGAGAAGACGATGGTGCAGAAGTCGGGCTACTTCTCGCGGTCGGCACCGGCCAACGAGCGCGACCTCGCCCTCATCAAGGAGTGCACCGACCTCGCCGTCGACGCGGCGCTGCGCGGCGAGCCCGGTCTCGTCGGCCACGACGAGGAGCGCGGCGACGAGCTGCGCCCGGTCGAGTTCCCGCGCATCCGGGGCGGCAAGGCCTTCGACCCGTCGGTCGACTGGTACACCGAGCTGCTGAGCTCCATCGGGCAAGCCTGAGCCGAGTTCCGTTGCGGGAGAACGGGATGATCGACGGCTGGTGGGTCGCCGTCGTCATCTACGCGCTCCTGCTCGTCGGCCAGCGGCTGTGGCGGGCCCGGCGCTGGGTGCCGCCCGAGTGGCCGGACGCCGACTACGGGTGGAAGGTCACGCACCTGTTCTGGGTGCCGTTCCACGTGCTCGACGCCGTGTTCGGGGTGCCGCTCGTCTTCGCGGTGGTCATCGCGCTGCTCGCCATCTGACCCCCTCCGTCGGGACGAGGACCACGGCACCGGGCCCACGGGACGGGTCAGGGACCTCCGGCGGGAGCGGCGGGCGACGACCACGTCCCCGGCGTGCCGCCCGAAGGGCGTTCAGGCCCCCTCTCCTCCCGATCACAGTGCGGGAGAACCCAATTCGCGATGGGTCCCACAGCCACCAGCCGGGGACCCACCGCGAGACACGGCGCGCCGAGCGCTGTTCCGTGGGGTGTGTACCGTCCCCTGCGACGGCCACCGACATCAACTCTGCCGCACGGGACGCAGCCGATCAGTAGCGCCCACCCCCGACTCCGGGGTGGTGCCAGCACCACCGTCCGGGGGCGGTCGACGCGCGGCCGGGCCCCGACCACCCACGAGCCCGCCCTCAGCGCCCCTCCGCCGACGGCTCTCCCCGGAACCGACCCTCCACGACGGTGCCCTCCCCGGGGGTCGACCGGACGTCGAGTCGCCCTCCGGCGGAATGGATCCGGTCGCGCATCCCGGTGAGCCCGTGGGCGTCCTCGTGGGCGGCGACGTCGAAACCGCGCCCGTCGTCGGTCACCCGGAAGCGCAGGGCCTCCTCGCCGTCCCGGGCGTCGTCGGTCACGAGCACGGTGATGAGCGAGCCGGCGGAGTGCCGGTCGGCGTTCTGCATCGCCTCGAGGCAGCAGAAGTAGACCGCCGCCTCGACGTCCGACGGGTACCGGTGCCGCAGTGCGTCGACGTCGACGACACAGGCCAGGGTCGTGCGCCGGGACGCGGCGGGCAGCGCGCCCGCCAGCCCGCGCTCGGCGAGCACCGCGGGGTAGATGCCGTGGGCGAGGTCGCGCAGCTCGCGGATCGCCGCCTCCAGCTGCCCCTGCAGCCCGTGGGCGATCTCCCGCGCCCGCTCCGGGTCGGTGTCGATCGACCGCGAGAGCCGACCGATGTCGACGGCGAGGCTGGTGAGCCGTTGCTGCGCACCGTCGTGCAGGTCCCGCTCGATGGAGCGTCGCGCGTCGAGGCTCGCCACCGCGAGGCGGGTTCTCGACTCCTCGAGGTCGCGGCTGTGCCGGGCGACGCGCAGCGCGGAGTCGCGGATCCCGATGACGAGCACGCCGGCGACGAGGAGGGTGAAGACCCCGACGAGGAGGGCCGGCACCGGGAGGTCCGGGTGGTTGGTCTCCCACCAGTCGCGGCGCGACTCACCGACGAGGACCAGGGCACCGGTGAGGACGACCGTCGTGGCGAGGAGAGCCGTCCGGGCCCGCAGCGGGAAGGCGTCGGTGATGATGAGGGCCGGCACGTAGAGGATGAGCAGGCTGACCGGCGTCGTGAACGGCGTGGCCCAGGCGAGCGTGAAGGCCACCAGCCACGTCGCCCCGACGGCGAGGGCGGCGGCCGGCCGCAGCCGGTCGTGCGTCGCGAGGAACAGGGCTGCCCCGTAGACGGACCCGGCGCAGACGAGGGCGACGATGTCGAGGGTCAACGAGCGTGACGGCCCGGTCTTCTCGTTGACGACCGTGAGCATCACGACGGCGGACCAGATCGCCACGAGGTTGACGACGAGGTAGGTGCGGATGCGCTGCTGGGTCGACCCCGTCAGCTGGGGGAGCCGCAGGAACCGGGGCAGGCCCCGCGGGGCCACCTCAGTCCCTCGCCCGGAGGGGTTGGGCCCCGACCCCGAGGACCGGCTGTCGCCGAGGTAGAGCAGCACCGCGGCGACCCGTCGGTGCCGGTTGTCGCCCGACGGCAGGTCGAGCTTGGTGAAGATGGAGTTGATGTGCTTCTCGACCGCGCGCGACGTGACGTGCAGCCGGTCGGCGATGGCCGAGTTCGATGCCCCGGTGGCGATGAGACCGAGCACCTCGCGCTCGCGGGCCGTGAGCCGGGCGACCGGGCCCTCCTCGAACCGCAGCCGGTGGCGCATCAGCGCGTCGACGACGTGGGGGTCGATGACGCTCGCCCCACGTCGCACGGCGGTCAGCGCCGACACGAGCTGCTCGACGTCGGCGACCCGCTCCTTGAGCAGGTAGGCCCGGCCGGTGCTCCCGCCGGCGACCAGCTCGAGCGCCCCCTCCGCGTCCGCGTGCTGCGACAGGACGACCACCCCGAGCCCGGGATGGGTGCGGCGGAAGCGTTCAGCGGCCCGGATGCCCTCGTCGCTGTGCGTCGGGGGCATCCGGATGTCGGCGAGCACGACGTCCGGCTGCTCGCGGTCGACGGCCGCGAGCAGCTCGTCGTAGTCGGCCGCCTCGAGCACCTCCGACACGGAGGCGTGCTCGGTGAGCAACGCGGCGAGCCCCTGTCGGAGGAGTGCGCTGTCCTCGGCGAGAACCACTCGCATCCCTGCCACACCCGCATCGTAAGGACTCGCACGTCCCTCGCGTGCGGTCATCCGGGAATCGGTGGTCCCGCGCGGCGCCCGGGACCGGCAGGATGTCCTCGATGCTCTCCGACCTCTTCCTCCTCCCCGAGGAGCGCGCGAACCCGCACTCCCGCGTCGACGCCCGGCACGCCCCGGGTGTCGCGTGGAGTACGGGCAACACCGTGCGCCCGCTCGTGCACGGCGCCACGTACTTCTCCGAGCTGCACGCGACGCTCGAGGCCACCGGCCCCGGCGACCTCGTGCTCTTCGCCGACTGGCGGGGCGACCCCGACCAGCGGCTGACCGACGACCCGTCGCAGACGGTGGGCGCCGTCCTCGCGGCGGCGGCCCGCCGGGGCGTCGTGGTCCGCGGCCTGCTGTGGCGCTCGCACTGGCGTCGGTTCGGCTTCCACTCCGAGAAGTCCTGGGAGCTGGCGCGGCTCGTCAACGAGGCGGGCGGCCAGTGCCTGCGCGACATGCGGGTGGCGCCGGGTGGGTCGCACCACCAGAAGCTCGTCGTCGTCCGCCACGGCGACGACCCGTCGCGCGACGTCGCCTACGTCGGCGGGATCGACCTCTGCCACAGCCGTCGTGACACGGAGGAGCACCGCGGCGACCCCCAGGTCATCGCCATGCCGCAGGTCTTCGGACCGACGCCCGCGTGGCACGACGTCCAGTGCGCGGTGCAGGGCCCGGCCGTCCACGACCTCGAGACGACCTTCCGCGAGCGCTGGGACGACACCACCCCGCTGACGAGCAACCCGGGGCGCCTCGCCTCGAGCTTCGTGCAGGGGGAGGACCTCGACCCGCAGCCGCTGCCCGAGCAGGCGCCGCCCCCGCCGCCGCCGGAGGGTGCCCGCGAGGCCGTGCAGGTGATGCGCACCTACCCCGCGCTGCTCGGCGACGGCTTCGACTTCGCCCCGCACGGTGAGCGCAGCGTCGCGCTCGGCAACGACAAGGCCGTCCGGTCGGCACGCCGGCTCATCTACCTCGAGGACCAGTACCTGTGGTCGGAGGAGGTCGGCCGGCACTTCGGCGAGGCGCTGCGCGAGAACCCCGGCCTGCACCTCGTGGCGGTCATCCCCGTCGTCCCGGACGTCGACGGTGCGCTCTCGCTGCCGCCCCAGCTCTACGGCCGCAAGCTCGCGATGGACCTGCTGCTCGACGCCGGTCGCGACCGCGTGGCGCTCTTCGGCCTGACCAGCCCGACGGGCTACCCCGTGTACGTCCACTCCAAGGTCTGCATCATCGACGACCGCTGGGCCAGCATCGGGTCGGACAACTTCAACCGCCGGTCCTGGACCAACGACTCCGAGGTCTCGGTCGCCGTGCAGGACGGCCGCGACCGCCCGCACGGGGGTCCGCCCCGCACGACACGTTCGCGCTGCGGCTGCGCCGGGAGCTCGTCGCGGAGCACACCGGTCTGGCGCCCGAGGACGTGCCCGACGACCCCGCCGCGGTGTGGGACCTGCTCGGCCGCACCGCCGACGCGCTCGACGCCTGGTACGGGGACGCCGGGCCGTCGCGGGGGCGGGTCCACGTCCCGCGGCCCAAGGCGCCGTTGCGCGGCACCGCCGTCCGGTGGCGCCACCGCGGGCGCCCCGCGACCGGTGCCGCGGGCTCCGAGCGACCCCCGGGCCGGCTGCGTCGGCTCGGTCCGCCGGAGCTCACCCGGGGCCAGCTGCTCTGGGCGCCGCGCCTGTACGACGTCTTCGACCCGAACGGCACGCTCGGCGTCGAGAACGGCCTCGCTGCGGAATGACCTCACGCTGACCTGCGGATTCTTCCGTCGAGAACCTTCCACGGACGGAAATCGTGGGTTACCGTCAGTCGGTCAGCGCGGCAGGGGCGCTCGGCAGATCCGTCTGCGTCCCCTCCTGCGCACTCTCGCCGGAGGGAGGCGGAGGTGTCCGACGACCGACGCGCCCGCGCAGCACGTGAGGTCCTCACGCTCGCTGCGGTCCTCCTCGTCACGGTGGCCGTCCACGTGGCACCCACCGGTGCCCCCCCGGGCCACGCGCGCTCGGGGTTCCTCGTCCTCGGCCTCGCCCTCGTCGTGTGGGTCGCGGCCCGGCGCCTCGACCTGCGACCGTGGGCCGCGGCCGGCGCGCTGCTCGCGTTCGCGCTCTGCCCCCGGCCCTCGAGGTCGGCCGCAGCGCGGGAGCCGACCCCGTCCCCTTCGTCGCCGTCCTCTGCGCGGCCGTCGGCCTCGCCCTCCTCCTGCCCCGCGCCACCTCGCGCACGGCGCTGCTGCTCGGCGGGCTGGCGATGCTCGCGGCCGTCGCCCTCGCGCCGGTCACGGTCGTCGCCCTCACGGGGCCGGCGTTCGCGCTCTGGACCGCGTCCTGGCGGCGCAGCGGCGACCAGCGCGTCGAGGCCCTCGTGCGCACGACCACGCTCGTCCTCGGCCTCGTCGGACTCGCGTTCGCCGTCGCCTGGATCCGCCCGGGTGGTGGCGGGCCGCCCGTCGGCGCGCAGGTCGCGCCCGTCGTCGCGGTCGTCGTGCTCGTCGCGGCCCTCGCCGGCCTCGCCCTGCGACGCGTGCGGCCCCTCGCCCTCAGCGGCCTGACCCTCGCCGGGGGGATCGCCGTCCCGGGGACGGCGCCGGCGACCCTCGTCCTCCTCACGGCCGTCGTGGCGTGTCTGCTCGTGGCCGGGGTGGCCGACGCCGCCGTCCGCTACCGGCCCACCCGGCTGCTCGGGCGCGACGTCCGGCGGGTCGGACCGGTGCTCGGCGCCGTCGCCGCCGTGGGGCTCGTCGCGGCCGTCCTCCCTGCGTGGCTGCCCTCGGTGTCCGCCGTGCCCGCGGTGGCCGCACCCCGTGAGCTCGCCGCGGGCCCCGCGTCGGACCGGCCGGCCCCGAGCGCCTCCCCGTCGACCGGCCCCTCGTCCCGGCCGGTCGTCCCGACGCCGTCGCGGACGACGGCCGACCCGGCCCCGACGCCCA
This sequence comes from Phycicoccus sp. HDW14, assembly GCF_011383005.1. Lineage (GTDB taxonomy): Bacteria > Actinomycetota > Actinomycetes > Actinomycetales > Dermatophilaceae > Phycicoccus. Next base: position 3,874,295 of record NZ_CP049935.1, read on the forward strand.
CCGTGGCACCCGACGAGGCCACCCTGCGCGCGAGCCGTCAGCTGGCGGAGAACCCCAACGTGCGCACCACAGGGGCGGCCCGCTCCGACCTCGGCACCGGCCGGGTCGACGCCCGCCTGCTGACCCTGCTCGCCGTCCTCGCCGACCGGCACGACCTCACCGTCGACGCCTTCCCGCAGACCTCGTCCGGGCTCGACCGGCTCACCGCACGGATCACCCGCGTCGACGACGGTCCGGCCGAGCCGAGCTCGCCGGCCGCGGCCGAGCTCGCGGCGGTCATCGACGCCCAGGTCAGCCCCTACCGCTCCTACTCCGTCTGGTTCCCCGCCGCGGGGGACACCCCCGCAGCCCTCGTCGTGTCCGTGCCGGCGGCGACGTCGTGACCGCGGACCTCCCGGCCCACCGGGCCCACCCGGCCCATCGGGCTCTCTCGACCCCGCTCCACCGCCACGCAGGAGGCACCCCATGACGACCACCCGTCCCGCCACCGCGCACCCACCCCTCCTGGCCGTCCTCCTCACCACCCTCGCGCTCGCCGTGGGCGTCGTCGCGGCGACCCCGGCCCACGCGGCGCCCTCTGCACCGAACCCACCCGCGAAGTCCTCCGCCGCCGGCACCACCTGGGTGCGGGCCGCCCACCTCGTGCCCGGGGTCGGCACGATGACCATCCGCCTCGTCCCGTTCGCCGGCACCTCCCTGGCCGACGCCCCCAAGGCCGCCATCCCCGAGGCGGAGGCCGACGGCGCGACGCGCATCCTCGAGCCGGCCGTCGGCTACGGCGGCATCGGCGAGTACCGGCAGGTCCCGGCCGGGCTCTACGCGGTCACCATCCGCCCGGTGGGGTCCGCCACCGACACCCCGCCCGTCCTCGCGGGCACCTTCCTCGCGCAGGACGGCCGCGCCGTCACGCTCGCGGCCCTCGCCCACACCCCGTCGCCGCGCATCGACGTCCTCACCGACGACCTCGACCGACCGGCGGCCGGGTCGGCCAGCGTCCGCCTCATCCCGGCCGCGCCCGACGCGACGACGACCACGGTCGCGGCCGCCGGGGGCCCGACCCTCGCCGACCGCGTCCCGTTCGGCGAGCCCACGCGCTACGAAGCGGTGCCGGCCGGGCGCTGGACGCTGAACGTCAGCACCACCAGCGACGCCCGGCCCGACCGCCCGACGAGCGCCGCCGTCACGGTGGCCAGCGGGGGGGTGTACTCCGTCTTCGTGCTCGCCGACGGCAAGGGCGGGGTCACGGTCAAGCCGGTCGTCGACGCCCTCGGCCTCGGCTCCGCCCCGCGCCGGGGCGTCCAGACCGGCGGCGGCGGTGCGGCCACCCGCCCGGCCGACCCCGCGCTCGGCGGCGGGCTCGCGCTCGCCGGCGCGGGCGGGCTGGTGCTCGCCGGGCTCGGCCTCCGCCGGCGGCTGCAGCCGGTGCGGCGCCCCACCCGGTGAGCCCGCACGAGCGGGTCGTCGCCACCGTCGCGGCCCTCGCGGTCCTCGGCGGCCTGGGCATCGCCGCGGTGGCGGCGGCCGACCGCGACCCGGCACGCCTGCCGCCGCTCGCGCACGAGCGCGCCACCCCGACGGGCAGCGCGACCTCGACCCGCACCCCGACGGCGGACCCCTCCGGCGTGCCGACGCTCGCGCCGCTGCCGACCACCCCCGACGTCCCGGACGCCGACGTCGTGCACGACGCCGGCCCCAACGACGCGTCCATCCCGGTGCCCGTCGCGGGGGACAAGGCGCCCGTGGGGGACCGGCCGGTCGAGCTGCGCATCCCGGCCATCGGGGTCCGGACCCGGCTGGTCGACCTGGGCATCGCCAAGGACGGGACGATGCAGGTGCCGGCGGACTTCTCGCGGGCGGGGTGGCTGACGGTGGCTCCGGCGCCCGGGCAGCGCGGGCCGGCCGTCGTCGCCGGGCACGTCGACTCCCACCGCGGGCCGGCGGTGTTCTACCGGTTGCGTGAGCTGGTGCCCGGTGACGAGGTGCAGGTGGTGCAGCGCGACGGCGACGTCGTGACGTTCACGGTGCGCTCCTCGCTGGACTTCGCGAAGAACCGGTTCCCCACGGACCTGGTCTACGGGCCCGCGCCGGGTCCGGTGCTGCGGCTCATCACGTGCAGCGGTGAGGTCGACCCGGTGAGCGGGCACTACGTCGACAACACGGTCGTCTTCGCCTCCTGACCCCAGCCGTCGACGCGGCGATTCGGCCCGTCCCGGCCGGTGGGGGATGATGGGTGGCCGAGCCCACGGCCCCCGACGAAGGAACTCCGCGTGCCCCCTGCCGCCCCCGCCACCGACTTCCGTCCGGTCATCCTCGGCGGAGACATCACGGCCTACACCCTCGTGCGCACCTTCCACGAGGCGTACGGCGTGCGGCCGCTCGTCGTCAACATGACCGACGGCGGCCCGATCGCCCTGTCCACGGTCTGCGACCACGAGTACGTCGCCGGCTTCGAGGACCCCGACACCTTCGTCGCGGCCCTCGAGCGGGTCGGGCGCGAGCAGGGCGGCGAGGGGCGTCCGCCGCTGCTGCTCGTCGCGGCCGGTGACTGGTACGTGCGGATGATCATCGAGCACAAGGACCGGCTCGGGGCCTGGTTCACCATCCCGTACATCGACCTCGACCTGCTCGACCGGATCGTCCGCAAGGACGTCTTCTACGGGATCCTCGACGAGGTCGGTGTGCCGTACCCGGCGACCGTCGTCGTCGACTGCTCGGGCGAGCACGACGAGGAGCGCGACCTGCCGTGGGGGTTCCCGGTCGTCGCCAAGCCCGCCGACAGCGCGCTGTACCACTACGCCTCGTTCGAGGGCAAGAAGAAGGTCTACGTCTGCGACACCGCCGACGAGCTCGCCGACACCCTGCGCCGCGTCCGGGCGAGCAGCTACGACGGCAACTTCCTGCTGCAGGAGTTCGTCCCGGGCGACGACACGAACATGCGGGTGCTCACGTGCTACTCCGACCGCGACGGGAAGGTCCGCTTCGGCTCCGTCGGGCACGTCCTGCTCGAGGAGCACCACCCGCTGGCCATCGGCAACCCGTGCGTCATCATCACGACCGAGATCGACGAGGTCGTCGAGCAGGCGAAGCGCTTCCTCGAGCACATCGGCTACGTCGGGTTCAGCAACTTCGACCTCAAGTACGACCGCCGCGACGGCACGTACAAGTTCTTCGAGATCAACGTCCGGCTCGGCCGCTCGAACTTCTACGTGACGGCCGGGGGCCACAACGTCTCCGAGTGGTACGTCCGCGACTGGGTGCGCCACGAGCCGATGGAGGGCCTGGAGATCGCGCGCGGTGAGCACCTCTTCGCGTTCGTCCCGAAGTACGTCGTCAAGCACTTCGTCCTCGACGAGCCGTTGCGGGACAAGGCACTCGGGCTGATGAAGGCCGGCCGGGCGAGCGACCCCAACGTCTACGGCCCCGACCTGACCCTCAAGCGCCGGGCCTACAACCTCGCCTACCACGTCAACCAGGTGCGCAAGTTCCGCGAGCACTTCACGGACCGCCGATGACCGCCGGCGTTCCGGTCCACGGGCAGCCGGGCGGCGTGCTCGGAGGGCTCGGGCCGGCCGCCACGGTGCACTTCCTGCGCCGGGTCGTCGAGCTCACCGACGCCGCCCGCGACCAGGACCACGTCGACCTGCTCGTCTGGCAGCACGGCTCGATCCCCGACCGCAGCGGCTTCCTGCGCGGGGCCAACGAGAGCCCAGAGGCCGCCCTCGTCGCCGACGCCGTCGCCCTCGAGCGGGCCGGGGCCACGTTCGTCGCCATCCCGTGCAACACCGCGATCGTCTGGGTCGAGCAGATGCGGGCCGCCGTGGGCATCGAGGTGCTCGACACGGTCGACGAGACGGTCGCCGCGGCGCGCGAGGCGGTGCCCGGGCTGACCCGGCTCGGCCTGCTCGCCACCGACGGAACGCTCTCGACCGGCACCTACGCGGCCGCGGCCGAGCGCGCCGGGGTCGAGCTCGTGCTGCCCGACCCCGACGTCCAGCGCGAGACGATGTCGGTCATCTACGACGGCGTCAAGGCGGGGAACCCGGTGTCGCGCAGCCGGTTCGACGCCCTCGTCGACCACCTGCGGGGCAAGGGCGCAGAGGCCGTCGCCCTCGGCTGCACCGAGCTGTCGGTCCTGCGCGGCGAGCTGGGCGTCGAGGACCGCACCGTCGTCGACTCGCTCGACGCCGTCGCCGTGGCGACCATCCGGCGGGCCGGCGCCCGCCTCCGCGCCTGACGAGGACCGACGGGCCTCAGCAGTCGGCGTCGAGCATCCCGGTGAGGGCCGACTTCTCCGCGCTGTCGACCTCGAGGTCGTACTGGTCCTTGACCTCGATCCACGAGCGCGCGTACTCGCAGCGCCAGCCGCTCGCCGGGGGCTGCCACTGCGCGGGGTCCTGGTCGGACTTGCTGCGGTTGCTCGAGGCCGACACGGCGATGAGCTGCGGGATGGTCAGGTCGTTGGCGAACTGCTCGCGCCGCGCGTCGGTCCACAGGTTGGCCCCCGAGCCCCAGGCCTCGGCGAGCGGGACCACGTGGTCGATGTCGAGGTCCGAACCGTCGGTGAAGGTCGTGTCGTCGTAGACGCTGCGCCAGGTCCCGCCGGTCGCCCGGCACGAGGAGTCGGTGGTGACGCCCGAGCCGTCGCGCTTCAGGACGGTCTCGCGGGTGTCGCAGGCGCCGCTGACGGTGATCCAGTGCCTGAACTCGGTCCGGTCGTAGCCCGCGTTGTCCTCGTAGCCGACGTGCAGGCCGGCGAGCATCGTGCGCGAGTCGCCGACGCTCGGCGGCGCAGGGGGCAGGGCGTTCGCCGTGGCCGCGAGGACCGGTGCGCCGGCCAGGGCCAGGCCGAGGGCGAGGGCCATGCGGCGCAGGCCGCGGACGAGGGGACGGGCGGACGAGGGCGGCGTGGTCGAGGTGCTCACGGGCGTCGAGCCTGCCCCGAGCCGGTCGCGGGCGGGCCAAGCCCGGGTGCGGAAGCCGTTCGGATCGGGTCAAGCCGGAGCCAGGAAGGTCAGCAGCGGCTCTGCCGAACCTCCAGGAACCCCCGGCCGCCGGTGCCGGCGGCGTCGAGAGGAGGCAACACGCAGACGATTCCGGCGGATCGTGTGCGTGTTGCCTCCTCTCGGAAGGGCCTGACGGCCGCGGCGGCCGGCCCGGCCCATGTCAGGGGGCGAGCTCGCGCAGCCGCGCGGCGACCGCCTCCGGACGGGTGTCGGTGACCCAGCCGCCGACCCCGCTCTCGGACCCGGCGAGGTACTTCAGCCGCCCGGGACCGCGCAGCACCGACATCACCTGGAGGACGAGCCGCGACACGTCCCGGCCGGTGCGAGTGGGTGCCTGGTGCCACGCCGCGATGTACGGCAGCCGCACGCCGGCGCCGTCGTCGCCGACGAAGTAGCCGTCGAGCCGCCGCAGCAGCTCGAGGTAGACGGTGGCCAGCTCGTCGCGCTCGGCGTCGTCGAGGGCGACGAGGTCGGGCACGTCGCGGTGCGGCGCGAGGTGCACCTCGACCGGCCAGCGCGCGGCGTACGGCACGTAGGCCGTCCAGTGCTCCCCGGAGAGGACGACGCGCGAGCCGTCGGCGCGCTCGGCGGCGAGCAGGTCGGCGCCGAGCAGCCGGCCGGTGCGGGCGTGGTGCTCGGTGGCCCGGGCGAGCATCTCGGCCGTGCGCGCCGGCACGTACGGGTACCCGTAGACCTGGCCGTGCGGGTGGTGCAGCGTCACCCCGATCTCCTGGCCGCGGTTCTCGAAGCAGAAGACGTGCGCGACGTCCGGGTCGGCGCCGAGCTCGGCGGTGCGGTCGGCCCAGACGTCGACGACCGTGCGCACCCGGTGCGGGCTGAGGGCGGCGAAGGTCGACTCGTGGTCGCTCGTGAAGCAGACGACCTCGGTGCGTCCGAGGGCCGGGGCGTGGAGGTACTCGGCCGGCGCGCTGACGTCGTCGACCGCCACCGGTGCGTAGGACGGGAAGCGGTTCTCGAAGACGACGACGTCGTAGTCGGCGTCCGGCACCTCCGAGGGCATGCTGCCGCGCCCCGTGGGACAGAGCGGGCACTCGTCGCGCGGTGGCAGGTGCGTGCGGTGCATCCGGTGCCCCGCGACGGCCACCCAGTCGCCGGTCAGCGCGTCGTGCCGGATGTGCCCGGCCGCGGCCCGCTCGCCGAGGTCGCGGGTGTCGACGGCGGTGCGCTCGGGGGCGTCCTGGGTGTCGTCGAAGTAGATGATCTGCCGGCCGTCGGCGAGCCGGGCGACGGTGCGCCGGACGTCGTGGGTGACCCTCATCCGGCGGCCTCGGTTCGGGGGCTGCGGCCCCGGCCGGCGGCGGCGAGCACGAGGTGCTCGACCGACTCCTCGAGCACCTGGCGGGCCCGGGCGCCGAGGCCGGAGTCACTGATGAGCACGTCGACGGCGTGCAGGTCGAGGAAGCTCGAGAGGCCGACGATGCCCACCTTCGTGTGGTCGGCGAGCACGCACACCGACCGGCTCGAGCGGACGAGCGCGCGGTTGGTCTCGGCCTCGACGAGGTTCGGCGTCGTGAGGCCGGCGGAGCGGTCGATGCCGTGCGCGCCGAGGAAGAGCCGGTCGACGTGCAGCCCCTGGAGGGCCGAGACCGCGACCGGCCCCACGAGGGCGTCGGACGGCGTGCGGACCCCGCCGGTGAGGACGACGACGTGCCCCGCGGCCTGGCTCTCGTGGAGCAGCTGGGCGACCGGCACCGAGTTCGTCACGACGGTGAGGTGCGGCACGTCGCGCACCGCCCGGGCGAGCTCGTAGGTCGTCGTCCCGGCGGAGATGCCGATCGTCGCACCGGGCTGCACCAGCCGGGCCGCCTCCTGGGCGATCGCCTCCTTCTCGGCCGTCATGAGCGTCGACTTCGCGGTGAACCCCGGTTCGTCGGTGGCCCGCGGCGACACGGCCACCGCCCCGCCGTGCACGCGCTCGAGCAGGCCCTCGCCGTCGAGCCGCTCGATGTCGCGGCGGACGGTCATGTCGGAGACCCCGAGCTGGTCGACGAGCTCGGAGACGCGGGCGGCCCCGTGCTCCTCGACGATGGCGAGGATGGCCGCACGGCGCTGGCTCGCGAGCACGTCAGGCCTCCCGGATGACGGCCGCGGTGCGCGCGGCGACGGTGGTGGTCGGTCCGACGTCGGTGCCGGCGACCAGGTCGTGGCCGGCGACGGCGAGCGTGGCGTCGTCGTCGGTGTGGTTGAGGACGAAGAGCCAGGCGCCTTCGGCCGAGCGCCGGCGGACGACCTCGACACCGGCGGGCACCTCGGCGGCCGGTCGCACCCCGGCGTCCCCGAGGACCCGCTCGAGGAGCCTACCGAGGGTGGCGTCGTCGGGGAGGGTCCCGAGGTACCAGGCCGCACCGCCGTCGCCGACCGTGCGGCGGGTGACCGCCGGCCGGCCGGCCAGCGGTCCGTCGGCGTAGGCGTGGACGACGTCGGCGCCGTGGGTGCGGGCGTCCTCGGACCACACCGTGCCGTGGCCACCGGAGCCACCGGGGCCACCGCCGCCGCCGCCGTCGTCGAGCGCGACCTGCTCGCCGACGCGCAGCGGGAAGAACTCCTCGACGCGGACCCCGAGCAGGTCGCGGAAGGCGCCGGGGTAGCCGCCGAGGCGCACGTGGTCGTCGGGGTCGGAGATGCCGGAGAAGTACGTGACGAGCACCTGCGCGCCGGCCTCGGCGGCGGCGGCCACCGCGGCGGCCGCTGCGTCGGACACGAGGTAGAGCGTGGGGACGACGACGACCCGGTAGCCGCCGAGGTCGGCGTCCGGGTGCACGACGTCGCAGGTGACGCCCCGGTCGCGCAGCAGGCGGTGCACCGTGTGGGCGGCGGTCGGGTAGTCGAGCGCGGACGACGGCATGCACGGCCCGGCCACGGCCCACTGCGCCTCGTGGTCCCACAGCAGCGCGACGTCGGCCTCGACCCGGGAGCCGACGAGCTCGCCGAGCCGGCCGGCGACCGCCCCGAGCGCGCAGACCTCGCGGAACCGGTCGCTGTCCTCGCCCGCGTGGGGGACCAGGGCCGAGTGGAACTTCTCGGACCCCGAGCGCGACTGGCGCCACTGGAAGAAGCCGAGGGTGTCGGCGCCGCGGGCCACGTGGGTCAGCGAGTCGAGGAGGGTGTCGCCGGGGCGCTTGGCCGGGTTGACCGGCTGCCAGTTGACCGCGCTCGTCGAGTGCTCCATGAGCATCCAGGGGGCGCCGCCGGCGAGGCCGCGGGTCAGGTCGCCGTGGAAGGACAGCTCGGCCCGCGGGTGCTCGAGGGCGTCGACGACGTAGTGGTCGGTGCTCACGACGTCCTGGTGCGGCGCCCAGTCGTGGTAGTCGAGCAGCCGGAACTGGCTCATCGTCATGAAGTTCGTCGTGACCGGCACCGCGGCCGAGTGGCGGCGGATGACCTCCTTCTCGGCGAGGAAGAAGTCGAGGAGGGTGTCGGAGCCGAAGCGCGAGTAGTCGAGGACGTGGGTGGGGTTGCCGAACGTCGTCGTGAGCCGGGGCGGCAGGACGTCGTCCCACGCGGTGTACCGCTGGCTCCAGAAGGCGGTGCCCCACGCCTCGTTGAGCGTGTCGAGGTCCCCGTACCGACGCTCCAGCCAGCGGCGGAAGGCGGCGGCGCAGGTGTCGCAGTAGCAGGGCAGGTTGTGGCAGGCGTACTCGTTGGAGACGTGCCACATCGCCAGGGCCGGGTGGTCGTGGTACCGGGTGGCCATCCGGTCGGTGAGGGCGAGGGCGAAGTCCCGGTACAGCGGCGAGGACGGGCACCAGGCCTGCCGGCTGCCCGGCCAGAGCGTCCGGCCCTCGCGGTCGACCGGGAGGATCTCGGGATAGGCGGCGCTCAGCCACGGGGGCGGGGTGGCGGTGGCGGTCGCGAGGTCGACGGCGATGCCGTGCCGGTGCATGAGGTCCATGACGTCGTCGAGCCAGCCGAACTCGTACTCGCCCTTGGTCGGCTCCAGCCAGGACCACGAGAAGACCCCGAGCGTGACGAACGAGACCCCCGCCTCGCCCATGAGGCGGACGTCGTCGGCCCACACCTCGCGGGGCCACTGCTCCGGGTTGTAGTCGCCGCCGAAGGCGACACGGTCGTCGGGCCATTGACGCATGGCGGACAGTCTGTGGCCGAAAACCGACATGTGTCAACAGATACCAACACCGCGGGTCCGTGGCCCACGATCTGCCGCATCCGTCCGAGTCACGCTCGGACAGACCGAATCGTGACCGAAAACCGTGGACAGACCTCTTGACAGCACCGGCAGGACTGGACACACTCGGCCGCATCGGATGTTCGTTTCTGATCGAAGTTGTCGGAAACGCCCCACGTCAAAGGAGACACCCATGGCCCGCCCCGACCCGCGCGAGAGCCGCTTCTCGAGCACCCTTCCGGCATCCGTGAACGGCTTCGGCCGCCGTTCCCTGCTGCGTGGCGCCCTGGGGGTCGGAGCCCTCGGCGCCACCGGGATGCTCAGCGCCTGCGGCGACGACTCGACCTCCGGCTCCGGATCCGGCGCCTCCGCGAAGGCCGGCAACGTGAAGTTCGGCATCAACGAGGCCAAGGGCTCCGGTCCGGCCAACGAGCGGCTCCAGGCCATGGCCGACGCCTACGCGAAGAAGGCCGGCGTCACGGTCTCGGTCAACGCCGTCGACCACAACACCTTCCAGGAGAGCATCACCACCTACCTCCAGGGCAGCCCGGACGACGTCTTCACGTGGTTCGCCGGCTACCGGATGGCCCAGTTCGCCGAGGGCGGGCAGATCGCCGACATCAGCGACGTCTGGCCCCTCGACGGCATCGGCGACGCCTTCAAGAAGGCCTCCACGGCGGCCGACGGCAAGCAGTACTTCGTGCCGGTCAGCTACTACCCGTGGGCGGTCTTCCACCGGAAGTCGGTCTTCGAGAAGAACGGCTGGACCCAGCCGAAGACCATGGACGACCTCACCGCCCTCATGAAGGAGATGCAGGGCAAGAAGATGACCCCGTTCGCCTTCGCGGCCAAGGACGCCTGGGCGCCGATGGGCACCTTCGACATCCTCAACATGCGGCTCAACGGCTACGACTTCCACATGGCGCTGACCAAGGGCGAGAAGGCCTGGGACAGCCCCGAGGTCAAGAACGTCTTCGCCACCTGGAAGACCCTCCTGCCCTACCACCAGGAGAACTCGCTCGGCCGCACCTGGCAGGAGGCCGCGACCTCGATGGCCAAGGGTGACTGCGGGATGTACCTCCTCGGCACCTTCGTCGTCGACGGCGTGCCCAAGGAGGCGCAGGAGGACCTCGACTTCTTCACCTTCCCCGAGCTGGACGCCTCGATCGGGTCCGACGCTCTTGACGCGCCGATCGACGGGTTCTGCGTCGCCTCCGGTGCGCAGGACGAGGAGGCCGGCAAGGCGTACATCAAGTGGCTGGCCAGCGCCGAGGCCGCGGACGCCGCGAACAACGCCGCCTCCGCGCCGTTCATCGCCGCCAACACGGCCGCGAGCACGGCGAAGTACGGCGAGCTGCAGAAGAAGTCGGTCGAGGTCGTCCAGAACGCGAAGTCCATCGCGCAGTTCCTCGACCGCGACACCAACGCCGACCTCGCGAACACGGTCATCACGGCCTCGCTCCAGGACTTCATCAAGAAGCCCGACGACATCGACGGCATCACGGCCTCGATCCAGCAGCAGGCCAAGTCGATCCTCGGCTGACGCCGGGGGCCGGGAGCACACCATGACCACCGCGACACCGACACGACGACCACGACGCCAGCGGGCGCGGGTCGAGAAGAGGCACAGCGGCCGGGACCGCCTCGTCATCGGGCTGATGATCGGGGTCCCGACCCTGCTCGTCGTCTGGCTGGTGTGGCTCCCGGCCATCGGCTCGGTCCTGCTGTCGTTCACGAAGTGGAACGGCTTCAAGTTCAGCGCGATCCAGTGGGTCGGCACGAAGAACTACGTCGACATCGCGACGATCTACCCGCCGTTCTGGCCGGCCATCCGGCACAACCTCATCTGGCTGGTCTTCCTCTTCGTGCTGCCGACCATCCTCGGCATGCTGCTGGCCGTCGTGCTCGACCGTGAGATGTGGGGGAGCCGGTTCTACCAGACCGCCTTCTACCTCCCGGTCGTGCTGTCGCTGGCCCTGGTCGGCTTCATCTGGCAGCTCTTCTACTCGACCGACCAGGGCCTGATCAACGAGGTGTTCGGGAGCAACGTCGACTGGTACGGCGACCCGGACGTCAACCTCTGGGCGGTCCTCGTGGCCACGGCGTGGAGACACACCGGCTACATCATGCTCATCTACCTGGCCGGCCTGAAGGGCGTCGACGGCTCGCTGCGTGAGGCAGCGGCCGTCGACGGCGCCACCGAGGTGAAGACCTTCTTCCACGTGATCTTCCCCGTGATGCGCCCGATCAACATGATCGTCCTCGTCATCGTCGTCATCGAGTCCCTGCGCGCGTTCGACCTCGTGTGGATCGTCAACAAGGGACGCAACGGCCTCGAGCTGATCTCGGCCCTGGTGTCGCAGAACGTGATCGGTGAGGCGACCCGGTACGGCTTCGGGTCCGCGCTCGCGGTCATCATGATGGTCATCTCCTCGGTGTTCATCACCATCTACCTCCGCATCGTCTTCCGGGAGGAGCGCCGATGACCACCGCCACCGCCCCACCGCCGTCCCCGGGACGACGGGGAACCCCTCAAGAGCCCGTCCGGCGGGGTCATCAACCGCCGGCGCGGCCGCATCGCGACCGTCATCATGGCCGTCCTCGCCGTGATCTGGCTGTTCCCACTGCTCTGGGCGCTCTACAACTCGTTCCGCGAGTACTCGTACACGCAGACCAACGGGTACCTGTCCTTCGGCGGGTGGACGCTCGACAACTACACCGAGGCCTGGAACCGCGGGAACTTCGGTCTGCACCTGAAGAACTCGCTGCTCATCACGATCCCGGCCGTGGCCCTCACGCTGTTCCTCTCCTCGCTCGTGGCCTTCGTCCTCGCGCGCTTCTCGTACCGCTTCAACCTCACCCTGCTCGGGGTCTTCCTGGCCGCCAACCTCCTGCCCCCGCAGGCCCTGCTCATCCCGGTCTTCCGGATGTTCAAGGAGATCCCGCTGCCGGCGTTCATGAGCGAGACGGGCACGATGCTCAACAGCTTCTGGGCGCTGATCCTCGTGAACACGGCCTTCCAGCTGGGCTTCTGCACCTTCGTCCTCAGCAACTACATGAAGACCCTGCCGCACGAGATCTACGAGTCCGCGGAGCTCGACGGAGCCAGCGTGTGGCGCCAGTACTGGCAGCTGACCATGCCGCTCGTCCGCCCGGCCCTCGCGGCACTGGCGACCCTCCAGGTCACGTGGATCTACAACGAGTTCTTCTGGGCGACGGTGCTCATCTCGAGGGGTGACAAGTACCCGGTGACGAGTGCACTGAACAACCTGCGCGGACAGTTCTTCTCGGACACCAACCTCGTGGCCGCGGGCTCGATCATCGTCGCGCTGCCGGTCCTCGTCGTCTTCTTCGCCCTGCAGAAGCAGTTCGTCTCCGGCCTCACCCTCGGGTCGACGAAGGGGTGACCTCGACGACGATCGTCCTGCGCGGCGGCGGTGTCGCCGTCGTCCTGCACCACGACGGCTCCGGCCTGCCCGCGGTGCTCCACTGGGGCGCCGACCTCGCCGACGCCGATGCGGCCGACCTCGTCGCGATCGGACCGGGACCGGTGCCGCACAACGCCCTCGACGACCCGTGGGACCTCACGGTGCTGCCGACGAGCGGTGACGGCTGGCTCGGCACGCCCGGCATCGCCGCCCACCGGGCCGGTGGGCACACCGCCCCCGCTGGGCCGCGACCGTGTCGTCCGAGGGGCCGGGCGTGGCCGTCGTGCGTGCCCGGGCCGCCGGCCTCGAGGCCGACCTCGAGCTGCGGTACGCCGTCGACGACCACGGGGTCCTCACCGTCTCGTCGGCCCTGACCTCCACGGCGCCGGCCGACGCGCCTCCGCTCGACCTCACGGCCCTGCGCGCCCTCCTGCCGCTCCCGACCCGAGCCGACGAGGTGCTCGACCTCTCCGGGCGCTGGCTGCGCGAACGATCGCCCCAACGACGTCCGCTGCACGACGGCACGGTGGTGCGCACCGGCCGCCGCGGCCGCACCGGGCACGACGCGACGCTCCTGCTCACCGCCGGCACCTCCGGCTTCGGCTTCCGGCACGGCGAGGTCTGGTCGGTGCACGTCGCGTGGAGCGGCAACCACGAGCACCTCGTCGAGCGGCTGCCCGAGGGGGCCGGGGCGCACGCGGCCGTCATCGGCGGGGGTGAGGCCCTCGCACCGGGGGAGGTGCGGCTCGCGGCGGGGGAGACGTACACGGCGCCCGACCTCGTGGCCACCTGGTCACGCGACGGGCTCGACGGCGTCACGCGACGGCTCGTCCGCCACCAGCGCGCCGGGGCCGACTACCGGGCGGCCCGCCCGCGGCCCCTCGTCCTCAACACCTGGGAGGCGGTCTACTTCTCCGCCGACCTCGACCGCCTCACGGGCCTGGCCGACACCGCCGCGTCCATCGGCGTCGAGCGGTTCGTCCTCGACGACGGCTGGTTCGGCGCGCGCCGCGACGACACCCGCGGCCTCGGCGACTGGCAGGTCGCGCGCGAGGTCTGGCCGGACGGCCTCGGCCCGCTCGTCGAGCACGTCCGCTCCCTCGGGATGGAGTTCGGGTTGTGGTTCGAGCCCGAGATGGTCAACCTCGACTCCGACCTCGTGCGCGCGCACCCCGACTGGGTGCTCGGGCCGGCGTCCGGGCCCACCGCGCCCTCGCGCCACCAGCAGGTCCTCGACCTCGCGAACCCGGACGCCTTCGAGCACGTCCTCGGGGCGGTGAGCGGCCTCGTCGCCGAGCACGACATCGCCTTCCTCAAGTGGGACCACAACCGCGACCTCCACGAGGCGGTGCGCACCGACGGCTCCGGCACCGACCGGCCCGCGGTCCACGTCCAGACCCTCGCCGCGTACCGCCTGATGGACGAGCTGCGCCGCCGTCATCCCGCCCTGGAGATCGAGTCCTGCTCCAGCGGCGGGGCGCGGGTCGACCTCGGGGTGCTGGCGCGCACCGACCGCGTGTGGACCTCGGACTGCAACGACGCCCTCGAGCGCGTCGCCATCCAGCGCTGGACCGGCCTGCTCGTGCCGCCGGAGCGGATGGGCACGCACATCGGGCCGCCCCGGGCGCACTCGACGCACCGCGACCTCGACCTGTCGCTGCGGATGCTCGTGGCGCTCGGCGGGCACGCCGGCCTCGAGTGGGACGTCACGACCTGCCCGCCCGAGGAGCTCGACCGGCTGCGCGCGTGGTCGGGTCTGTACCGCGAGCTCCGGCCCCTGCTCCACACCGGGGACGTGGTGCGCTCGGACCATCCGGACCCCTCGCTCGTCGTCGGCGGGGTCGTGGCGCCGGACGGTTCGGAGGCCGCCTTCACCGTCATCGCCGTGGCCAGCGTGCGGGGCGTCACGGCCGGCCGGCTGCCCCTGCCGGGCCTCGACGCCGACGCGCGCTACCGCGTCCGGGTGCGCCGCGAGGCGGGCCTGCCCGAGCTCGTGCAGACCGCCGGTGCCCCGTGGTTCGAGCGCGCGCTGGACGCGGGGGTCGAGGTGTCCGGGCGGGTGCTCGGCGAGGTCGGGCTGCCGCTGCCCGTCCTCGCGCCGGCCCAGGGGCTCCTCCTGCACGTCACCCGTGCCTGACCGGGTCTCGACCCACCGCCCGGCCCACGGCCAGACCCGCGTGCGACCGCTGTCTGACGTGCGTCAGGGGGCAGACCGGGCGAGGCCCAGCGGCTAGCGTGGGGCGATGAGCCTGCTGCGCACCGACCGGTCGTGGCGCGCGGACGTGCGGGCCCGCGTGCCGGTCCGCTACCTGCCCCAGACGACACCCGACCACCTGCGCGGCACCTGGCGCGAGGCCCGCCCGGCGCGCATCGACCGCTCGGTCGCCGACGCCCTGGCCCGGCCCACCGGTGGTTGGCTCGTGGCAGGGGCGTCGACCGAGGTCCCGCGCGAGAGGTCGTTGGTGCGCACGGTCGCCGGTCGGGAGGTGGTGCTCTGGCGCGACCGTGACGGACGCCTGCTCGCCGGGCCCGGGGCCTGCCCGCACCTCGGGGCGCGCCTCGACGGCTGCGACGTCGTCGACGGCACGGTCCTCTGCCGCTGGCACGGGATGCCGCTCGGCCGCGACACCGACCCGCCGTGGAACACCCTCGCCGCGCACGACGACGGCGTCCTCGTGTGGGTGCGGGTCGGGCCCGTCGAGGCGGGCGTCGAGCCGACGCCGCAGCCCGTGCTCGGCCGGCGGCCGCAGGGCTCGAGCATCGCCTCCGTGGTCTCCCTCGTCGCCGCCTGCGAGCCGCGCGACATCGTCGCCAACCGGCTCGACCCCTGGCACGGCGCCTGGCTGCACCCCTACGCCTTCAGCGACCTGCGGGTCGACGACGAGGCATCGTCCGACGACCGGCTCGTCCTCGACGTGGCCTACCGGCTCGGGCGCACCTTCGCCGTGCCGGTCCGGGCCGAGTTCACCTGCCCCGACTCGCACACGGTCCTCATGACCATCGTCGACGGCGAGGGGACGGGCAGCGTCGTCGAGACGCACGCGACACCGCTCACCGCCCCCGGCGCGCACCCCGCGCGCACGGTGATGACCGAGGCCGTCGTCGCCACGTCCGACCGCGCCGGCTTCCGGGTCGCGCGTCGGCTCTCGCGCGCGGTGCAGGTCGGGATGCGCGCCTCGCAGCGCCAGCTGTGGGCCGACGACCTCGAGTACGCCGCCCGCCGGTACGAGCTCCGGCGCCGCGGGGAGGGTGTGTGAGGCCGGACCTCGAGGCCGGCCGGGTCGCCGTCGTCACCGGCGGGGCGAGGGGCATCGGCCTGGCCGTCGTGGAGGCGGTCGCCGCGCGGGGTGTCGCCGTGCTGTGCGTCGACCACCCGTCCGCCGACCCGTCGGCCTTCGACGCGGTGTGCCGCGCCGCGGGGGTGGCCTCGGCCCTCGTCGGGGTCGACGTCCGTGACCGGGACGGTGTGCGTCGAGCCGTCGCCGGGGCCGCCGACCTCGGCCGGGTCTCCTACGCCGTCAACTGCGCCGGCGTCGACGGCCTGCTCGGCTCCGCGGGGATGGGCGCCGAGGAGTGGCGCCGGGTCGTCCAGGTCGACCTCGACGGCGTGATGTTCGCCTGCCAGGCCGAGCACGACCTCATGGCCGAGCACGGTGGGTCGATCGTCAACATCGCCTCGATGTCGGGACACGTCGTCAACCGTGGCGTCACCCACGCCGCGTACTCGGCGGCCAAGGCCGGCGTCATCCACCTCGGCCGGGCGCTCGCCGTCGAGTGGGCGCCGCTCGGCATCAGGGTCAACTCGGTGAGCCCGGGCTACACGCTCACCGCGATGACCCGCACGAACGCGCCGGAGGTCAACGCCGGGTTCGCCGAGCAGACACCGCTCGGCCGGCTCGCCGAGGTCGAGGAGGTGGCCGAGCCGGTCGTCTTCCTCCTCGGGTGGCGCTCGTCGTTCGTCACCGGCACCGACCTGCTCGTCGACGGGGGCTTCACCGCCTGGTGACTGCGCCGACGGCCTTGCGGTAGAGACGGATTCCCCGCCGAGCCACGGACGGCACAGGTCCGAGCCGGGAGCCGAGCGGCACCGACCAGACGCCGTGCCCGGGCAGACCCCACGCGGTGAGCAGCCGGTCGGCCGCGAGCCAGCCGGTGGTCGCCGCGCGCTCCATGAGGGCGACGGGCAGGTCGCAGCGCACGGCGTCACCGGCGAGGACGACGCGCGGGTCGGGGGTGGCGACACCGGGTCGCGCTGCCCAGTGCTCGGTGCCGACGAGGACGCAGTCGGCGCGCACCAGCCACTCGTCGTGGACGGCGTGGAGCCCGGTCGTTTCGGGGTAGACGGTGTGCAGGGCCGAGAGCAGGGCGGCGCGCAGGTCGTCCTCGGCGGTGCCGTCGGGCACGGCGTACGCGTGCAGCTCGACGACCGATCCGGCGTGCGCGGCGCTCCACCGCGCCGCGTGGTCCTCGAACCGCTCGAGCACCGAGACGTTGTCGAGCGGGCCGTGGCCGCTCGTGCCGAGGAAGGGCGGCCGGTCGGGGCGGACCAGGCCGTCGAGCCAGAGCCGCCACACGGCGAAGCGCGGGGCGGAACGGACGCCCGCCACCTGCTCGCGCCACCCGCGGTCGCCGAGCCGGGGTGAGGAGGCGACGACCTCGCGGAGGCCGACCGGGTCGAGGGCCAGCACGACGGCGTCGGCGTCCAGGAGCTCGTCGCAGCCCCCCGGGTCGGCGCCACGGTGCCGCACGACGAGCCCGCCGGAGGGGTCGTCGTCCACGGACGTCACCGTGCGTCCGACGTGGGTCCGCACCCCCAGCCCGTGCAGGTGCGCCCCGAGCGGTGCCCAGAGCGTGGCGTCGTAGTCGTCACGGGGGACGTCGAAGAGCAGGCCCTCGGAGGAGCCGACGAAGTACAGGTGGAACATCGCGAGCAGCTCGGCGCCGGAGAACTCGCGGGGGTCGGCGAAGAAGCTGCGGGCGAACACCTCGAGGGCGAGGTGGCGCGCCTCGTCGGGGAAGCGCAGCCGGTCGAGGACCGCGGCCGCGCTGACGCCGTCGAGCTCGGTGAACGAGCCGGGGAAGCGCAGGTCGAGGAGCCCGAGGGCCTGCTCGACGTCGACCGAGCGGAGCCCGTCGAGGTCGAAGCTCGGGCTGCGGGCGACGAAGGCGGCGAGGTTCCAGGGCGGGGTGCGGGGGATCCCGGCGAAGGAGTCGGCGCTGCCGCCGGCCCGTACCAGCGGGTAGTCCTCGAGCGCCCGCAGCCGCTCGAGCGTGGGGTCGGTGCGCCGGAGGACCGCCCGTAGGTTGTAGTACTGCCGGAAGAAGGCGTGGAAGCCGCGGCTCATCACCGAGGTCGACCCGTCGGGGAGGGTGACCGGCCAGGCCGCGACCCGTCCGCCGAGCCGGTCGCCTCGCTCGAGCAGGGTGACGCCGACCCCCCGCTCGGCGAGCCCGAGGACCGCCGTCATCCCGGCGATGCCGCCGCCGACGACCACGACGTGGCGCTCACCGGGTGCGCGCCCGTAGGGGGCCGGGTGCGGGGCCGGCGGAGGGTGGAAGACGGCCCGCGGGTCGAGGCCCGGACGCCAGCGTGGCGTGCGACGGCTCACGACGGGGCGTGCCCGACGACGGTGTGCACGATACCGTCCTGCCAGCCCGGGTAGGACCGGTGGCGGACGGCGACGAGCCCGGACGTCTGGAGCCTCCGGCAGATGCCCTCGACCGAGTCGAAGTCGCGCACGCTGCGGTAGAGGTAGCGGTGGAGCGGGACGTCGGACCCCTTGACCACCGCCAGCGGGATGATGACGGTGTGGCACACCGCGGCCCAGATGGCCCGGGCACGGAGGCTGCCGGCCACCGAGTAGTCGTGCAGGACGAGGACACCGCCCGGGCGCAGCACGCGGGCGACCTCCTGGACGATGCCGTCGCGGTCGGGGACGTTGCGCAGCAGGTACGCGCCGAGGACGCCGTCGACGGAGCGGTCGGGCAGCGAGCGGAGGTGGGCCAGGGCGTCGTCGACGACCAGGCGCACGCCGGCGGGCCAGTCCTTGCGACGCGCCTCGGCGACCATCCCGGCCGACGCGTCGACGCCGGTGACGTCGAGGTCGCCGCGGCCGGCCGCGCGCGCGGCATCGAGGACGGCCCGGGTGGAGGCGCCCGAGCCGCAGCCGAGGTCGAGGACGACGGGGTCGGAACCGGCTGCGCGCGAGGGCAGCCCGTCGACCAGGGCTTCCGCCGCCGTCCGCAGCTGCCCGTGGTAGCCGGGGGAGAGGGCCACCATCGCGTCGTAGGTCGGCGCGGCCCGGTCGAAGGCGTCGGCCAGCACCCACTCGTGTCCGGTCATCGCGTCCGCTCCTCGTCTCGTCGTCCCCGCCGCAGCCACAGCAGGATGGTCAGGGTCACCATGCTGAACCCGAAGAGGAAGTCCTCCACCGGGATGTCCCACGGCCAGCGCACGCCGAGCGTCTGCGCCTCGTCGTAGAGCACGATCGGCGCCGACAGCTTGGTGAGCCAGCCGTCGACGAGCACCTGGAACACTGCGACGATGCCCATCGCCACCCAGTACTGCGCGGTGCGGAAGACGCCGGTGCGCAGCCAGAAGCGCTCCACGGCAACGGTTCCCAACACCGACAGGGCGGCGAGCACGGTGTACTCAGGCATCGCCGGCCCTCCGGCGTCGCCACTCGCCCAGCACCGTGCCGACCGCCTCGTACGTCAGCAGCCCGCACAGGGGCACGACGACGAAGAAGACGAGCTCCTCGAGGGGCACCTCGAACGGCAGGAGGACCCCCGTCGTGTACGTCGCGCTGTAGGTCCAGTGCCCGCGGACGATGCCGAGCACGTCCCAGGCGACGAAGACCGCGACGACGGGCAGCAGGGCGACGAGCAGCCGCACGGGACGTCGGTAGACCCGGGCCCGCAGGACCCACTCGAGGGGCAGCGTGACGAGGAGGCACCCGGCCATGAGCAGCAGGTACTGGAAGCGGTCGTCCACGGCTCAGCCGGCCCCCGCCACGTCGTCGGTGCGGGCGGCGGGCGGCAGCTCGTGCAGCGGGGCGGACGGCCAGGCGCGGGGGTCCGGTCCGAGGGCGGTCAGCTGCGGCACCTGCTCCGTGCACCACGCCGAGACCGCCCGCCGGCCGGCGAGGACGTCGGCGGCGAACTCGGCCCACGGCACCCACACGGCGTCGTCGACCTCGTCGGGGTCGGGCAGCAGGTCGGCGGGGTCGGCCCGCGCCACGAGCACCGGGCAGACCTCGTGCTCGACGAGGTGGCCCATCGCGGCCCGGTAGCGGAACCGCGGCAGGACGACGTGCACGTCCTGCAGCGCCAGGCCGAGCTCGTCGCGGGCGCGGCGGCGCACGGCGTCCTCGAGGGGCTCGCCGGGGTGGGGGTGGCCGCACACCGCGTTGGTGACGACGCCCGGGAAGCTCGGCTTGGTCGAGGCCCGGGTGGTGACGAGGAGGCGTCCGGCGTCGTCGACGACGTAGCAGGAGAACGCGAGGTGCAGCGGCGTCGCGTCGTGGTGCACGGCGGACTTCGCCGCCGTCCCGGTGGGTGCGCCGTCGTCGTCGACGAGCACGACGAGGTCGTCGGCGACCCAGCCGAGGTCGGGCCGGAGGGCCGCCCGGTCGCGCTCGACGAGGCGCAGCGGGTCGGGGGAGAGGACCATCCGGGCGGCCAGAGCAGCCTTGGCCGGGGTGGGCACCCGGACCCGCTCGGCGAAGACGTCGTACTCCGCGTCCTCGATGCGCTCGAGGATCCGGGCGTAGAGCACGCGGGCGGTCGCCACGCAGCGCCGGGAGGCCCCGGGCAGGGCGGCCAGGCCCTCGTCGGCCTCGCGGTACAGCCGCCGGTTGCGGGCGACCTCGAAGGCCATGAGCGCACGCCACTCGGGGGTCGCCGTCCGGGCCAGCGGGTCGGCGCCGAAGCGGCGGAGGTCCTCCTGCGGCAGGTAGACCCGGCCGCGGTCGAGGTCCTCGCCGACGTCGCGCAGGAAGTTGGTCAGCTGGAAGGCCAGCCCGAGGGCGCGCGCCGGGGACCGCGCCGGGGCGGTCGGGTGCAGCACGGGCAGCATCATCTCGCCGATGACGGCGGCGCTGCCGTCCATGTACCCGAGGAGGTCCTCCCACGTCTCGTAGGTGCGACGGGTGAGGTCGGTGCGCATCGCGCCGAAGAACCGGTCGAAGCACTCGTCGGGGATGCGTCGCTCGCGGACGGTGGTCGCGACGGCGGCCAGCACGGGGTCGGGCGAGCTGCCCGTGGCCACCGCCTCGTGGAAGCGGGCCTCGAAGTTCTCGAGCGCGGTGGCCGTGGCCGGGCCGGGCTCGGGGCCGGCGAGGTCGACGATGTCGTCGGCCATCCGCGCGAGGGTGTAGACCGCGAAGACGTGCCGACGGTCCGCGCGGGGCAGCAGCCGGGCGCCCCAGTAGTAGGTGGTGCCGTGCTCGCGGGTGACGGCGGCGCAACGTGCGTAGCCGGCCTCGACGTGCGGGTCGGCGGCCCGGCTCACGAGGTGGCCCCGACGGGTGGGCGGGGCACCGGCAGCGCGCGACCCGCGTACTCCTGCACCCGTTCCGCCGCGAGACGGCCGCTGACGAGGACCATCGGGATGCCGACGCCGGGCGTCGTGCCGGACCCGGCGAACACCAGCCCCGGGACGCGCCGGTCGACGTTCGCGGGGCGGAACGGGCCGGACTGACCGAAGGTGTGGGCCAGCGCGAACGGCGTGCCGAGGTGCATGCCCTGAGCCTGCCACTCGTCCGGGGTGACGAGGCGCTCGGTGACGACGTCCGTGGGGTAGCCCTCGCGCTCGAGGAAGGCCAGCAGCCGCTCGCGCATCGGGCCCGACTCCACGCCCCAGTCGAGCCCGGACCCGTTGTGCGGCACCGGTTCCAGCACGTACAGGCTCGACGAGCCGGCGGGGGCCATGTCCGGCTGGGACAGGGTCGGGACGGTGACGAGCCGCGACGGGTCGGGCATCAGCTCGCCGCGGTCGACGAGGGCCTCGAAGGCCGTGTCCCAGGCGTGGCCGAAGTGGATGTTGTGGTGGCGCACCCGGGGCCGGGGAGGCCGCGGACCCCCACGTGCCAGACCACGGCGGACGGGGAGAACCGGCCGCGCCGGGCCGCCCGGGGTGCCGTGACGCCGGGCAGCAGGCGCTCGTACGCGACGGGCAGGTCGACGGTGCAGACGACGGCGTCGGCGGACAGGCGGTCGCCGTCGGCCGTGGCGACGCCGGCCACCGCGCCGTCGCCGCGGCGCAGGACCTCGGTGACCTCGACGCCGAGGTGCACCGGCACGCCGGCATCGGCGAGGGCGGTGGCCATCGACGAGGGGACGGCGTGCATCCCGCCCTCGGGGTGGAAGACGCCGCGGACGGTGTCCATGTACGTGATGACGGCGAACAGCGCCCGGGCCTGCGCGGGGGCGACGCCCGCGTAGAGGGCCTGGAAGCCGAAGGCCCGGTGCAGCCGCTCGTCCTCGAAGAACGAGGCGAGGGTCGGCCCGAGCGCCCGCAGGCCGCCGAGGCGCAGCAGCCGCAGGGCCGTCGACGGGGAGCGGGCGAGGTCGAGCGGGCTGTCGACGTTGCGATCGATGAAGGTGTCGAACTCGGTGTCGTGCAACGCTTCCAGCCAGTCGACGAAGCGGTCGAAGGCGGCGGCGTCGCGCTCGCCGGAGAGGCGGCGGATCTCCTCGCGCAGGTCGGACATCGCGGCGCGCAGCAGCAGCTCGGAGCCGTCGGCGTACACGGCCCGGTACCCGGGGTCGAGGCGACGCATCGGGACGAGCCGCTCGGGGTCCCCGCCGACGGCCCGGATCGGCGCGTGCAGCAGCTCGGGCATCGTCATGACGACCGGGCCGGTGTCGAACCGGAACCCGTCGAGCCGGAGCACACCGGCGCGGCCACCGACCTCGTCCTCGCGCTCGAGCACCGTGACGTCGTGGCCGGCCGCGACGAGGTGGCAGGCCGCGGCGAGCCCGGAGAGCCCGGCACCGACGACGACGACCCTCACACCGACCGCCAGGCGACGGCCTCGGCGAGCCCGGCGAGGGCCGCGCGCGAGGGGCCGTCGACGTCGAGGTCGTCGAGGGCGGCGTGCGAGCGGTCGACGAGGTCGGTGAGCTCGAGCTCGGCGCGCTCCCGGACACCGGCGGCCTGCATCGCCTCGCGCAGCGCCACGACCTGCGGACCGTCCAGCGTCCCGGCGTCGCAGGCCTCGAGGAGCGGGCGGTGGGCGGCGGCGAGCATCTCCGCGGCCCAGACGAGGAGGACGGTGGGCTTGCCGGCGAGCAGGTCGTCGCCGGCCGGCTTGCCGGTGACCTGCGGGTCGCCCCAGACGCCGAGCACGTCGTCGCGCAGGGCGAAGGCGTCTCCGACCAGGTCGCCCCAGGTGCCGAGCCGCTCGACGAGGGTGGGGTCGGCGCCGGCCACGAGGGCCCCGAGCTGGAGGGGCGGGTGATCGTGTAGCGACCGCTCTTGA
The DNA here is from genome assembly GCF_011383005.1 of Phycicoccus sp. HDW14. GTDB lineage: Bacteria > Actinomycetota > Actinomycetes > Actinomycetales > Dermatophilaceae > Phycicoccus. The sequence continues at coordinate 3,897,357 of NZ_CP049935.1, forward strand.
GCCGGGCGATCCGCCGGGCGGCCTCGGGGTCGCGCCCCCGTCCGGCGGTGTGCGTCACGTCGAGCAGCTGCCCCTCGACGAGCTCGGTGGCCATGACCCGCCAGGCCCGGGCCACGCGGGCGTCGCCCCGGGAGGCGAGCAGCGTGGCCTCGCTCAGGGCCAGGTCGGCGACGAGGACGGCCACGCTGTCGCCGAAGAGGTCGGGGTCGCCGAGGCCGTCGGTGCGGCGGTGGCGGGTGGCCGAGACGACGTGGAGGGTGGGCCGGCCGCGGCGCTCGGCGGAGCGGTCCATGACGTCGTCCTGCACGAGGGCGAAGAGCTGCAGCAGCTCGAGGGCGGCGGCGACGTCGACGAGGGCCTCGCGCGTGTGCCCCGCCCGGCCGCCACCGGCGAGGCTCCATCCCCAGCGCGCGAGGAGGGGGCGCAGCCGCTTGCCGTGGTGGCGGACGCGGTCGGCGAGCTCGCCGACCAGGTCGACCGCCAGCGGGCCGGCATCGCGGTCGGGGGTGCCGCCGACCTCGAGGAGGATGCCGCGCAGCTGGCCGATGAGGTCCTCGAGCAGGGCGTCGACCTCGCCGAGCAGGAGGCGGGCGTCGGGGTCCGCGCGCAGCACCTCCAGGCCGACGGTGGTGGGCTCGGTGCTCGTCACGGTCCTGCCTCGCTCGTTCGTGGGTCGCACGGGTCCCGCACGATTCAACCAGTGGGTGGAGTTCCCATCGAGCACCGAGCGGAAACGTTCGACAGGGCCCGGCCACGAGGGGTGCGGCCCGTCGACGCCAGCGTACGACCGTCGCCCACCCCGCGCCGAGGGCGTGGCCCTCCGCGGCCCGCCGGTGGGAGGGTCGACCGCGTCGTGGCCCGGCGTGCCCTCCCCGGGCAGTCGACCCGTGTGTCCGCCCCTCCCCGCACGGCCACGACCCCCCGCACGGCCACGACGCCCGCGGGGCCCGGCTCACTAGGGTGGAGCGATGCCCAGCACCCGCCCCCAGCCGGCCTGGCTGGCGAACTCGGTCCTCTACCAGATCTACCCGCAGACCTTCGCGGACTCCGACGGCGACGGCATCGGCGACCTGCGTGGCGCCCTCGACAAGCTCGACCACCTCGCCTGGCTCGGGGTCGACGCGGTCTGGTTCAGCCCCCTCTTCGCCTCCCCGTTCGCCGATGCGGGCTACGACGTCAGCGACTACCTGACGGTCGCCCCGCGCTACGGCACGAACGACGACCTCGCCGCCTTCGTCGACGCCGCCCGTACCCGCGGCATCCGCGTCCTGCTCGACCTCGTCGCCGGCCACACGAGCGACCAGCACCCGTGGTTCCGCCAGTGGGCCGACGACCCGTCCGACCGCCGCTACGTCGGCCACGCGAAGGTCGGCCACCCCGCCGGCGTCTGGTGCCCCGTCCCCGGCAGCCGCGGCGGGTACTACCTCATGAACTTCTACCCCTGCCAGCCCGCGCTGAACTTCGGCTACGCCCGACCCGACCCCGCCCAGCCCTGGCGCGACGCCGTCGACGCCGAGGGGCCGCGCGCCAACCGGCAGGCGCTGCGCGACGTGATGGCGCACTGGTTCGACCTGGGCGTCAGCGGGTTCCGCGTCGACATGGCCGGCTCGCTCGTCAAGGACGACCCGGGCCTGGTCGAGACCGGCCGGCTCTGGAGCGAGATGCGCGACTGGCTCGACACCGAGCACCCGGACCAGGCGCTGCTGTCCGAGTGGGGCGACCCCGCCGTGGCCGTGCCCGCCGGCTTCCACGCCGACTTCTTCCTCCAGTTCGACAAGCCTGCCCTGAGGTCGTTGTGGCACACCGGGGTCGGCACCCATGAGCCGAGCTGGACCGAGTCCGGGCGCTTCTTCTTCGACCCCGACGGCAGCGGGGGCATCGACACCTTCCTCCGCGAGTGGCGGGAGGCGACCGCGGCCATCGGCGTCGGTGGCGGCCACACCGCCCTGCCCACCGCCAACCACGACTACGCACGGCTGGTCAGCGGCCCGCGCACCGCCGAGCAGGCCCGGGCGGCCTTCGCCCTCGTCGCCACCTGGCCGTCCCTGCCGACGATCTACTACGGCGACGAGATCGGGATGCGCTACGTCGAGGACCTGCCCGACACGGAGGGCAGCATCCTCTCGCCGACGAACAACCGCACCGGCTCGCGCACCCCGATGCAGTGGGAGCCGGGCCCCGGCGCCGGGTTCTCGACCGCCCGCGAGGAGGACTTCTACCTCCCGCTCGACCCCGCGCCCGACCGCCCGGACGTCGCGACCCAGCGGGCCGACGAGGGCTCGCTGCTGCACCTGGTGCGTCGGCTCCTCGCGCTCCGGCACGCGACACCCGCGCTCCAGCCCGCGGGCAGCCTGGAGGTGCTCACCGAGGACTACCCCTTCGCCTACGTGCGTGGGGCACCCACCTCGTCGTCGTCAACCCGCGCCGCGAGCCGGCCACCGCCGACCTCCCCGCCGGATGGGACACGGCGCGCCCGCTCGAGGTCGAGGGCGTCCGCCTCGGCGGGGGCCGGGCCGAGGCCGCCGGCTTCTCGTTCGGCGTCTTCGAGCGCACCGGCTGACGCCCCGCGGGCGCGGTCCGCGGCCCAGCCGGGCCCCGGGGTTCACCCCTCCCCAAGGGAGGGTCTGGCTTTGGTCAAGAGATGGCAATCCGAACCCTCGGGCGGTCGGGGGCGGGTGACACTCGTCGCGGAGGTTGCGTCGGCACGGGCGGGGCGATCACCACTCTCGCCCCGCCCGTCTCCCCAGGAGTCTCGCCATGCCGCCCGCCCTGACGCTGACGCGACCCGTCCCGACGGTCCCGTCGCGGCCCCGCGCCGCCGCGGCCACCGTCGCGGCGCCCCTCTCCAGCCCCCTCGCCCCCCTCCTCACCGGCTGCTCGACCACCCCGGAGTGGGTCATGGCCCGCCGCACCGCGATCGGCGCCAGCTTCGTCGTCGCGGACGAGATCCGGAAGGTCGGCGTCCGCGCCTGGCTGGACGCCCAGTTCCGCCCCGACACCATCAGCGAGCCGTTCATCGCCACCGCCCGGGCCAAGTACCCGGCGGTCTGGAACACGACGCCGGCCGCCGACGTCACGGCCGGGTACTCGGGCATCTCCGAGGGCCACATGGCCGAGCAGCTGATGCGCGTGCACGTGCTGCGCCCGGTCTACACCAAGCGCCACCTGCAGACCTCGATGGCCGACTTCTGGCTCGACTACTTCTCGCTCCCGTACTCCGAGAACAAGATGACCGGCAGCGCCCGCCAGCTCGACGCGCTCGCCCGGACGATGGCCTTCCGCCGGTTCGACGACCTGCTCGTCGCCTTCATCTTCAGCACCGGCATGCTCACCTACCTCGACCAGTACACGAGCACGCGCACGCACCCCACCGAGAACCTCGCCCGTGAGGTGATGGAGTTGTACTCGGTCGGCGTCGGGCGCTACACCGAGGCCGACGTCAAGGCCGCGTCGAAGCTGTTCTCGGGGCTCTGGGGCGGCACGCGGCCCGACGGCTCGGTCGCGATCGGTGTCCACGAGACCAACCACTGGTTCGGGGCCGTGACCATCCGCGGGCGTCGCTACCCCAACACCGCGTGGAACGGTGGCACGACGAGCGGGCCGAAGGACATCGTCCGCTTCGTGCGCGACCTCGCGAACGACCCCGTGACCCGCGCCAACGTCTGCACCCGCCTGGCCCGCCGCTTCGTCAGCGACACCCCGCCGGCCCCGATGGTCTCGGCGATGCAGGCGGCCTGGGTGGCCACGGGCGGCAGCATCGAGCACGTCCTGCGGGCGATGTTCACCCACCCGACCTGGCTGACCAGCGCGGGCCGCAAGTGGCGCCGCCCCGCCGAGGTGTGGGCCTCCGTCGCCGCGACGGCCGGCGTCGAGTGGACGCACACACGCCCGGCGAGCGACCTCACGGAGAAGCCGATCGCCACGACGTACGACGCCATCCGCGCCGCCGGCCAGCCGGTGCGCGACTGGCCGACCCCGCAGGGGATGCCCGACCGTGACGCCCACTGGATGGGCACCGCGTCCGTCCTCGGGGGGCTCAACGCCGCCGACGCCGTCCTCGGCAACACCGACCCGCACCTCACCTGCCGCGGCGCGCTGGCCGGCCGGCTCGGGGTGACCTCGACGATGACCTTCGTCGAGGCCGCCGTCCGGATCCTCGAGCGGGTCACCGGGTACCGCGTCCCCGCGACGCACGTCCTCGTCGACGTCCTCGTGACGCGCCTCAACGGCGGCACGCCGCCGAAGAGCGTCAACGCGCGGATGGGCACGACGGCCGGTGTCGACCGGGCCGTGCACGCCGCCATGACCAGCCCGCTGATGTTCCTGCGCTGACCGGAGAAGCCGCGATGACCGACCACACCTACCTGCTCGACGACGACATCCTCCCGATCCACCACCACGAGGACGACCGCAAGGACGCCATCGCCGTGCCCGCCCCGGACGGCGGACTGACGGTGCACACCGGGAGGACCGCCAAGGACGAGGCCTCCCGCCACGCGAGCGCGCCGGTGGCCGACCTGACGACGGCCCTCGAGGATGCCGGCATCGCCGGGGGCTGCTCGGAGGGCCGGCGCGCCCTGAGCCGGCGCACCGCGCTGCGTGGCGCCCTCGCCGCGACCGGGGCGATGCTCGCGCCGTCGGTGCTGCCGCGGTACGCCCTGAGCAGCGCGCACGCCGCGACGCAGGGGACCGTCATCGTCGTGTTCATGCGCGGCGGCGCGGACGGCCTCTCCATCCTCGCCCCGATGGGCGACCCCTGGTACGGCCGTCGGCGGCCGGGAGTCGCGCTGAGCAGCAGCCAGGTTCGCCCGCTCACGTCGATGTTCGGTCTCAACGCAGCCGCCGAGCCGCTCCTGCGCTTCTGGGACCGGGGCGAGCTCGCGTTCGTCCACGCCACCGGCAACACCGCCCCGACCCGGTCGCACTTCGAGAAGCAGATGCTCTGCGAGACGGGGGCCGCCACCGCCTCGGTGCGCAGCGGCTGGCTCGGTCGGCACCTGACCACCGCCGGCACCGACGACTCGACCTTCCGGGCCTTCACGATGGGCGGGGCCAGCGCCTACGCCCTGTCCAGCAACGTCCCGACCCCGGCGATGGCCTCGCTGGGGTCCTTCACCTTGGCCTCGGCCGACGCCGCGGCCGCCCAGGTGACCGACGACGTGCGGGCGATGTGGGGAGCCGCCGGGGGTCCGGCCGAGAGCGCCGTCAACCGCACCCTCGAGGCGGCGCGCCAGGCCACCCGGATGGCCGCCGGGACCGGACCGGCCGTGACCGCCGGCTACGGCACGAGCGCCTTCGGGGCCGCGATGGGCGAGGTCGGCCGCGTGCTCCGGTCCGGCGTCGTCCCGGAGGTGGTCTGCGTCGACTCCTACGGCTGGGACACCCACGTCTCGATGCGCCAGGGCGACGGGCGGGTCATCCCCTACGTCCTCAAGGACTTCGCGGCCACCCTCGACGCGTTCGCGACCGACATCGGCCTGCAGGCGTGGGCGCGCACGACGGTCGTCGCGCTCACCGAGTTCGGGCGCACCGCGGACGAGAACGCCGCCGGCGGCACCGACCACGGGTTCGGGTCGACGATGATCGCGCTCGGGGCCGGGGTGCGCGGGGGTCGGGTCCTCGGTGCCCACCCGGGACTCGCGAGCAGCCAGCTCGACGGCGGGGCGCTGGCCATCGCCACGGACTACCGCGACCCGCTCGCCGAGCTCGTCACGCAGCGGCTCGGCAACGCCGCCCACCTCTCGACCGTCTTCCCGGGGTACACCCCGAAGCCGGTCGGGCTGTTCGCCGCCGCCTGACCCCGCCCCGGCGGCCCGTCAGCCGGTCGGTGCCAGCCCGCGCACGAGGGCGGCGAGCCCGACCTCGAACTCGTGGTCCGGTCCGAGGGCGGTGACCTCGGCGGCCAGCGCCGCGAGCCGGTCGGCACCCGGGACCGCGCCCCCGCCGTCGGTGCCGCCGCCGTCGAGCTCGATGTCGCTGCCGCCCGGTGCCGACTGCTGCTCGAGGGTCGAACCGATCGTGTAGCGGGACACCGCGATGAAGGCCAGCACGGCCTCCGGGCCGCCGAACCCCTCGGACTCGAGGAAGGCCACCTGGGCGACCGCGTTCGCGACGTTCGGAGCGCGCGAGCCGCTCGACGCGACGAGCCGGGCGCCGTCGCGCACCGACAGCATGGCGCGGCGCAGGCTGCGGGCGTTGCGGGTGAGGAAGTCCGCCCAGGTGTCGCCGGGAGCGGGGAGACGGTCGGTGTGCGACCGGTCGAGCACCGTCGCCGCCGTGGCGTCGAGGAGGTCGGCCATGCCGCGGAAGTGGTGGTAGAGCGCGGGCTGGCGCACCCCGAGCCGCCGGGCGACGGCGTGCCCCGACAGCCCGTCGAGCCCACGCTCCTCGAGGGTCGCGAGGGCGGCGTCGACGACGCTCGCGCGGTCGAGCCGGGGGCGTGCTCCGTCGGTCACGTCCGCACCCTACCCCGGCGCTGCTTATCAGTGATAAGGTCGCCGCCGTGCCAGCCACCACCGACCGGGGGGAGCCCGAGATGACCGACCACGACGCCTGGAGCGGGACGGTGGTGCGCCGCTCGCGTGGACTGCTCGACGGGTCCAACCTCTACCGCCGGGTGACCGTGCGGCTCGAGGACGGCTCGACCCGTCGGGTCACGGTGGGACGCGAGCTGTGGGACGCACTGGCGGTCGGCGACCGGCTCGAGCAGCCCGCCGGCGGCCACCCGCGCCGCGGCTGATGCCCACGGCCACGCAGGAGGGGGCCGCCCGGTCGGTGCGAGCGGGACGGCGGACCACCCGCCGGGCCGCCCGCAACCGCCGGGCGGCGTGGACCCTCGTCGTCCTCACCCCGCTGGTCTCCGAGCTGGCGCTGGGATCCACCCCCGTCCGGATGGCCTGGCTCGTCCTGCTGTGGATGCCCGTGTACGGCGCCGGTGTGCTCCTCGTCCGCGAGCTCGTCACCCGCCGGGGGAGGGGCTGGCCGAGCATCCTGCTGCTCGGGCTGGCCCACGAGCTGGTCGAGGACGGCATCGGGCTGCAGGCCCTCACCTCGCCGCACCTGTACGACGCCGCGTCATGGGGCGCCCGGGTCCTCGGGGTCAACCTGCCGTACTGGGAGGCGAACGCCGTCTACCACGTGGTGTTCACGGTGGCCGTCCCGATCGCCCTCACCGAGCTGCTCTTCCCCGGCCACCGGGGCCGTCCCTGGCTCGGTCCCACCGGGACAACCGTGGCCGGCGTCGTCGCGCTGCTCGGCCTCGGGCTGCTGCGGGTCAGCGTGCCGCCGTCCGAGGACCCCGGCTCCCAGGCGCCGCTGCCGTTCGTCCTCGGGGTGGTGGCGGTGGTCGTCGTCCTCGGGGTCCTCGCCCTCGTCGTGGTGCCACCGCGCGCGGCCGCCGCGACGGCCACCGACGTCCCGGCGTCCGGCGCCGGCACGCCGTCACCGGTCGTCCTGGCCGCCCTCGGCGCGGGCGCGACGCTGCTCTTCGTGGGGCTGTCCTTCCCGCTGTTCGGGGCCGACCAGCCGGCCGGCACGCACGGGATGGTCGTGCTCGTCCCGATGGCGCTGACGCTGCTGCTGGCCGTCGGGACGTACCGGTACGTCACGACGCGGGCCGCGGGTCCGGCCTGGACCGACCGGCACACGCTCGGCCTCGTGGGTGGTGCGCTGGTCGGGCACACCCTCGGCGGCGCAGCGGCCGTGTCCCACGCCACCGTCGACCGGGTCGGTCTCGCCGTCATCGCCGTGCTGACCGTCGTCGCGGTCCTCACCCTCGACCGGAGGCTGCGGCGCCGCGCCGTGGCTACACCGCGAGCCGCCTGAGAGGATGGACGCATGGTCTCCGGAGTGATCCGCACGCCGCGCGCGGAGCGGTACGTCAAGCAGCTGGCCGGGCACTGGCGCGAGAAGGCCGAGGTCACCGTCGACGACGACGGAGCCACCCACTTCGCGATGGGGAGCGGGGCGTCGGCGACCCTCCGACCGGGGGCCGAGGTGCTCGTCGTCGAGTCGAGCAGCCCGGAGTTCGGCGAGGTCGTCCAGCGCCACCTCGAGCGCTTCGGGATGCGCGAGGGCCTGGCCCTGGAGTGGGACGACAGCCCCGCCTGAGACCCGTCGTCACGGCCCCGACCCTCCGCCTGCGAGGCCCTGGGGTCAGGACGGCGCGCCGGCCAGCTCCGTACCGGTGCCCGGGGTGGTCGTGGCGTCGTCCTCCCGCTCCGGCGGCCCGGCGAGCGGCCAGAGCCGGAAGTAGTCGCCGTGGAACGCGAAGAACGGGAAGGTCACCGCGAGCAGGGCGTTGGCCAGCCACAGCTCGGCGTCGAAGGCCGATGGGCCCGACGCGAGGTCGCCGGTGACCAGCGGCATGAGCACCCGGTAGAGCAGCGCGAGGACGGTGCCGACGACCATCGCGGTGACGGCGCCCAGCGCCCCCTTGACCGGCTGTGACCGACCGGCGAACACGGTGCCCTGGAGCATGTTGAGCAGCACGACCGACCCGAAGATGAACGGCACGGGCACGGTGACGAGGAAGCCCGGAGGCGTCATCCCCAGCGTCCGGGTGCCGAGCACGTAGAGGACGACGGCCACCCCGAGCGACAGGGCCGTCCAGGCCAGGCCCAGCACGGGTTGGCGCATCACCCGGCGGGAGCGGCTGAGCGGCCAGACGTCGAGGTGCAGGGTGAGGAACATGACGGCCAGCGCCGTGACGGCGACGACCGTGGCGTCCCAGGCGTCGACCGGGCCACCAGGGTCGAGGCTCGCGACGTAGACCGGCGCACCCTTCAGCCAGCCGTAGTCGAAGAGCAGCTCGAAGAGCACGGCGGTCACCACATAGCCACCGACGAGGAGGGCCAGGCCCGAGGCAAGACGGTGGTGCAGGAACGAGAACGGCCACCCGCCCCACACGATGGACAGGAAGAAGGCGACGACGACGGACACGATCGTCGCCTGGGCGAGCATCGGCGTCGGCGGCCCGACGAACCCCCCGATCGTCGACCAGAGCACGAGCGCGACGACGGCGGCGACCACGGCCGTCACGGCGAGGTAGGCCAGCCCGCGCACCGGCTGCCGGAGTCCGGCGAGCGCGGCCGGCTGCTCACCGTGCCAGTACGCGCCGACGACGATGGCGAACGGGATGGCGCACATCATCACGAAGGACACCCAGCCGCCGAACGTCGCCCACGACATCGGGGCGATGACGAGCAGGGCGAGCACGATGACCAGGGCGGTGGCGGCGATGCCCAGCCAGGGCTGTCGACGGACGGACACGGTGGACTCCCGAGGGTGCGGCGCGCCGGTGCGCAGCCTGGTCCGTGACGCTAGGATGCCCGGCGCCGGCCGGTCAGCGGGCGTGCCGCACCGCGGAACGGGGTCCGGAACGCGGGGGTGCTCGCCCGGGCCGTCCCCGGGCGTGGACCCGACTTGGCCGGCCCCGCCCGGGGCGTCACGATGGTCGGATGACCCACGACCCGTCGCGGCCCGCGTGACGACGCTGCTCGGCCTGGACCTCACCGGCCGGCGCGTCCTCGTCGTGGGCGCCGGCCGGGTCGGCACGCGCCGGGCCCGCCGGTTCGTCGAGGACGGCGCGCTCGTGCTGCTCGTCGACCCGTCGCCCTCCGACGACGCCCGCCGGATGGCCGGCCACGGCGACGTCGAGCTGCGCGAGCGGGGGGTGCTCGAGGGCGACCTCGACGGCGCGTGGCTCGTGCTCGCGGCCACCGGCGACGTCGCACTGGACGCCCAGGTCGCCGCGTGGGCCGAGGCGCGCCGCACGTGGTGCGTCAACGCCTCCGACGGCCGCGACGGGTCGGCCCGGGTGGCCGCCGCGAGCACCCACGGTGACCTGACGCTCGGGGTCGTGTCGACCGGGGACCCCGACCCCCGGCGGGCGGCCTCGGTGCGCGACGCCCTGGCCGCGCTCGTCGGGGCGGGGGAGGTCGACCTGCGTCGGCGCCGTCCCGGGCGGGGGCGCGTCGTGCTCGTCGGCAGCGGCCCGGGTGACCCCGGGCTCGTGCCCGTCGCCGGGCTCGAGGCCCTCGCGGCGGCGGACGTCGTCGTCACCGACCGGCTCGGCGCCACGGGTCTGCTCGACCGGCTCCCCGACGACGTCGAGGTCGTCAACGTCGGCAAGAGCCCGACGAACCACCCTGTGCCACAGGCCGAGATCAACCGCATCCTCGTCGACCGGGCGCTCGAGGGGCTGACCGTCGTGCGCTTCAAGGGCGGCGACCCGTACGTGTTCGGGCGAGGTGGCGAGGAGGTGCACGCCTGCCGACGCGCGGGCATCGAGGTCACCGTCGTCCCGGGCATCACCTCGGCGTTCAGCGTGCCGGCGCTGGCCGGCATCCCGGTCACGCAGCGGGGCGTGGCGACGTCGGTGCACGTGACGTCGGGGCACGTCGGCGCCGACTCCGCCGCCCTCGCCGCGCTGGCCGCCGGGGCCACCGTCGTCTTCCTCATGGCCGTCTCGGCGCTGGGCGACATCTGTGCGGCGGCGCTCGGTGTGGGCGTCGACCCGGACCTCCCGGTCGCCGTCGTCGAGCAGGGGTCGACGGCCCGGCAGCGGGTCACCCGGGCCACCGTCGCGACGGCCGCCGAGGTGGCCGCGCGCGAGGGGGTCCGGCCGCCCGCGATCGTCGTCATGGGGCGGTCGCCGCGCCGGGCTTCCTCGACGACGACGTCTGCGCGACCCCCGAGCCCACCGCCGACGCCTGAACGCGGCGGTCTCGGGGGCCCCGCTCGGGTGTCGTGACGGCGATAGCATCCCGGTGCATGCGGCCGCCCTTCGACTTCGTCGCCATGGTGGTGGCCGAACGGGACCTGGTCGTCACGAGCTCGACCGCCCACACCTCCCGGGTCGAGCCCCGACGGTCCGACTTCGCCTGGCACTGCGACCTCGACGACGGCACGCCGACCGGGGAGAACGACCCGGCCTCCTTCGTCCGCTGGGTGTGTCCGGACCTGCGGGCCCGACAGTCGTCGCACGCCCGTCCGCCGGTCACCCTCGACGTGCACCGCGCCGGTCCGGCGTCCGACCTCGGGCGCCTGGTGCAGCGACTGGCGGGGCTCTCCGGTCGCGCAGCGGGTGGCCCGCCGGTGGGGAGCCTCGTCGTCGACGACCCGCACGGCATCCTCGACCCGGGGCTGAGGCAGCGGCTCGAGGGCTGGCCCCCGGCGATGCACGGCGACGGTGTCGAGCGTCCCGCGCAGCTCTCGTCGATCGGGGTCACCGCCGAAGGACTGGTCGTGTCGTCGGTCTCGTGGTGGGGCAGTGCACCGGCCCTGCGCCACCAGGTCGACCTGGCCGTCGACGTCGCCCACCGGCTGGCTGCCCTCCGGTAGGACACCGGAGCAAACAGGTCACCGCAGCCGACCTCCCGTATCGTCCCGGTGCTCGTCGCCCGTGGCGTCGAGGGTCGCGAAGGCACCCTCGCTCGCGGCGGCGTCCACCACCGCGACGCCGAGCCTGCGGAAGGCCTCGAAGTCGAACTCGTCGTACACCTCCAGTGAGCTCGACGTGGCGGGGAAGCCGTCGTGCGAGGCCGCGTAGGTGCGAAGGTCCCACGGCACTTCGCGAGGCAGGACGCACTTGAGGTAGACGATCGTGCAGAAGGGCTGCTCGTCAGCCGGTGCATCCGATCTGTGGGCCGTCGCGACCGACCAGACACGGTCGGGGTGCGACGCGGTCCCCCGTGTCATCCACCGGGGGTCGAAGCGCACCTCGACACCCAGCTCCATGCGTGCGGTGGCGACTGCCCGACCCATCGTCGGGAAGGCGTCCTCTTGGTCCCCCGAGCCGTCGAGCACGATGACGACGTCCGGGGCGTCCTGCGACCCCGGCGAGCGCGCCGCCCTGACATCACGCAGGGCCTCGACGAGACCGAGGTTGTCGAAGTGGCCGCCGTCGGTGACGTAGAGCCACGACGCGAAGGCGCTCGCCGCGCCCACCGCCTCGGCCAGCGGGACACCGCCCTTGGGGAAGGAGGTCCGCCACTCCGTCCACCGCAGCAATCGGCGCCAGGGCGTGGTCTCGCGTGGCAGCTGCGCCCACGCCGGATTGGGGAGCCAGACGCCCAGGCGGACGTTGAGGAGGGCGAACAGCACCCGGTAGGCGCGCACCCCCGCCTCCCGACCGGCCATGGGAGCCACGGCGGCCGCGGACACCGCCATCGCCTCCGACAGGGTGACGGGGACGCCACCCGCTCCTCTCGTGGCCATCGTGCGCCGCTCGCGGCCCAACCGTTCGGGGGTGGTCAGGACCGGTCGTCCCGCGGCGCCGAGGCTCGTGACACCCACGGTGTCGCGGGAGAAGACGAACGGGATGCCGTGGCGACCGGTGGGGACGAGGTCGGCGTCCGCACTGTTCACCGTGCCCAGGAGGTGCAGCGCCGGGATGTCCGGCCGCAGCGCGCGCCCCGGAAGCGTGGCCAGGCCGGGGTTGCGGCTCACGACCCGGGGGACGGCGGCCGAGGTCTGCGTGGTGTCCAGGTAGGCGTACTGGAGCTGGGCCCGGTAGAAGGGGAACATGCTCGTGGCGTTCGGGCCCAGCGATGACGTGGCCACGAAGCCGAGAAGGGCGAGGATCGGCACGACCAGCGAACGGGTTCCCCACCACGCGGACCCCGAGCCGCTGGACGCGACGAGACCGGTGAGGACCTCGCCCGCGGCCGAGAGGAGCACCACCAGCAGGATCGCAAGCGCCAGCCGGGGGGCGACGACCCGGCGGAACGCGCTGAGAACGGCCCCCGTGAACGAGTCCGCGCCTCGGGGCCGCCAGAGACCCTTCCAGGTGGACGCGACCAGGGCCAGCACGGAGGTCAGCGCGCCTCCGGTGAGGGCCGCCCGGAGGCCCTCGGCGTGGTCCGTCAGCGCCGTGGGCAGGGCCGAGGACACCTCCTGCAGCCCGATGGCGAGCAGGACCGAGCCCGGGACGAGCAGCAGCCAGCCCACCGCCCACCCGGAGAGGGTCACGAGCCATCCACGCAGTGCCTCCGCGAAGGGCACGCCGACCGACGCTCGCGCGCCCCGACCGGGTCCGTCCTCCCCGAGGTCCGGGCATCGGTTCCGGTCCCGTCGAGGGGAGTCGTCCGCACGCCCCCGGAGGCCACGCATCAGCAGCGCCGTCCCGCTCGTCACCACCAGCACCACCGACGGGACCAGCCAGAGCGCGGTGAACCCCGTGCCCGTGTGCCACGTCCGGGCGGTACCGGCTCCCGACGCCACGAGGGCGTGCCCGAGGAACGGGGAGACGAGCCAGAGACCGAGCCCCCCGAAGACGGTGATGAGCAACAGGGCGTGCGCGACCCCCACGAGGAGTGACAGGTACAGCTCGAAGCGCACCCCTCTGCTCGCCACGAGGTAGTTGGTCCTCGTCCGCAGGGTCCGCAGCTCCTCCGACGACGAGCTGAACGGCCGAGCGCCCCCTCGGCCGCGAGGGTGAACGCCGACGCCGCATACCCTCCCCCGCTGACGGCGTACACCCTGTCGGCGGACTGGTAGATGCCGCGCGAGTGCAGTGCGGACAGGGCGCCGAGGCAGAACGACGCGGACTTTATTCCTCCCCCCGAGCACGCCAGGAGCAGCCGTGGGCGTCGCAGAGCAGGATCGTCGCCGGGCGCGTCCCCGGGTGTCGCGACGGATGGGGCCGGCCCCCCGGTCGCGTCACTGTCGAGGGTCGAGGCGGACACGGTGAACAGGGCGGCCCGGCCGGCCATGAGCGCGAGGAGCGCCGACCAGGTGGCCGTGACCGGCCGCGGGAGTGCGAGTGCCGCCGTGGTGTCGTCGAGTGCGCGAGCACACCAGTGGGCCGTCACCAGGTACAGGAGGAGGGAGAGCACGAGGAGGAACTCTCGACGGCCGCGCCGGGCCTGCTGCTTCCGGCCCTCGCGCACCACCGCGGCTGCCGTGGTGTCGGTGGTCGGCCGGAGATGGGTGGCTGTCATGCGTCCTCCTCGACGTCCCGTGGATGCCGAACACCTGCCCGGCGCCACCACACTCGCCCTGTCCGGCGTCGTGGTCGAGCGGGCCGTCCCGCGACCCGGTCCGTGGTTTCCCCCGCTCAACCACGGTCCTCGTCCGCGCGGCGCCACGGTGACACCTCCTGCAGGTAGGCCAGTACGGCCAGCACGCGTTTGTTCGACGTCGGCTCGTCGAGCACGATCGGCAGCTTGGCGAAGATCGACGCGACGTGTGCCTCGATCGTGCGCGGCGAGAGAAACAGCGCCTGGCCGATGCCGGCGTTGGATCGGCCCTGGGCCATGAGCTCGAGCACCTCCCGTTCCCGGTCCGTGAGCGCGGACAGGACCTCCGAGCGGCGCTGCGCCGCCATGAGGAGGCTGACCACCTCGGGGTCGACCACGGTCCCGCCGTCCCCGACGTGCTCGATGGCCTCGACGAAGGCGTGCTCAGTGATCCGGTCCTTGAGTAGGTACCCCGTGGCGGACGTGCCCGCCGAGAAGAGCTGCCGCGCCCACTCGCCCTCGACGTAGGTGCTCAGGACGAGCACGCCCACGGCCGGATGGGCCCGGCGCAGCGAGATGGCGGCGCGGATGCCCTCGTCGGTGTGGGTGGGCGGCAACCGGACGTCGAGGACGACCACGTGCGGCCGGTCCTGCGCGACCACCGCGAGGAGTGCCTCGGCCGATCCGAGCTGCGCGACGACCTGCAACCCAGCCGTCGTCAGGAAGCGGACGATGCTCTGACGCAAGAGCTCGGAGTCCTCGACGACCACGACGCGTCGCGAGGGGGTCGAGGACGGGTGGCTCGTCACGGTGGCCTCCCGAGCGGCAGGGTGGCCAGGAGGGTGGACCCGCCCCGGCCCGGGTGGTCCAGGACATCGACGGACCCCCCCATCGCGTCGAAACGGTCGGCGAGCCCGGCCAGGCCACCGCCCGGTCGCGGGGCGGCGCCGCCGGTGCCGTCATCGCCGACCGACGCCGTGAGCACCCCGTCAGCGCACCGGACCCGCACCTCCACGCAGGACGCCCCCGCGTGCCGGACCACGTTGGTCAGGGCCTCGGCCACGAAGAAGTAGACGGCAGCGGCCGCGTCGTCCGGCAGGGCGTCCGGCAGGTCGTCGACGTCCACCGCCACCGCCAGCGCGGAGCGACGGGCGAGGGCGGTGAGCGCGGCCCCGAGCCCCAGCTCGGTGAGCAGGGGAGGATGGATGCCGCGCGCCAGCTCACGGAGCTCGCGGAGCGCGTCGGTCAGTGCCGCCTTCGCTTCCGAGACGACGTCCCGGACGGCGTCGGCATGGACGTACTCGGCGCGTGCGAGGGTCGCAGCCACCGCGAGGAACTGTTGCTGGGCACCGTCGTGGAGGTCGCGCTCGACCTTGCGGCGCTCGTCAGCGGCGGCCTGCACGATCCGGTGCCGGGAGCGCTGAACCTCGGCGAGGGCCTCGAGGAGGTCCGTGTGCAGACGGGTGTTCTGCAGACCGGCGTCCGCTGCCGAGACGATGGTGCCGAGGAGCCCTTCGTCGCCGCAGCACGTCCGGTCGAAGACGAGGACCGGAGCGGCCTCCTCGCTGGCGCCGTCCGCGCGGAGAGGGAGGACGCGCGCTCGAGGAGGCAGGTCGCTCTCACCGACGGGCGCCCCGGACCCGTCGACCCAGCGTCCGTCACCGTCCGGGAGCACGACACGAGCACGAGGGTCGAGGATGACGCCGCGGATCGCGGCCTGCAGCTGCTGGAGGTCGCCAGTCATCGCCGCCTGCAGCACCTGCCGGCTGACCGTCGCCTCCGCGGCGCGACGACGCGTCAGGTCGGACAGCAACGCGAAGGGGAGGAGGGCGGCCGCGACGTTGCGGACGAGTGCGGCAGGTACGTCGAACTTGTCGGGCCCGATCGCCCACACGAGCTGGTCCACGGCCGCTGCGGCAGCGCAGATCGTGCCGATCGCGGTGAGGGGGAACTGCGCCTCCCGGGACAGGCCGTGCGCCCGCCGCAGGCGGAGGGTGAGCAACACCACGACCACGCCGAGCATGGTCGCGGTGAGTCCTCGTCCAACCAGTACGAACAGGACGTCATGCAGCCACGGCGACCAGCTGCCGCCCTGACCCGGTGGCCTGAAGAAGTCGTCGGAGGCCGGGCCGTCGGTCAGTGCCGCGCCCAGGCGACCGAGGACAGCGGTGCCGAACATCGTCCACACCGTCCACGCCTCGCCCGGCGACAGCCGGGACCGGGGGTAGCGGAGGACGAGCGCGACAGCGGATGCGACGTACGTGGGCTCGAGCACGTATCCCGCGGTCACCCACGGACCACTCGCGACGAACGGGGAGTTGAGGTCGCCCGGGACGGTGGACGCCGCGACGAGGAGGCAGGCTCGGCCGTTGACGGGTGCGAGGTCGGTGCGCAGCAGCGCGAGCCCCACGCCGACGAAGGCGACCGTGACGAGCCAGGTGATGGCGACGGCTGCGAGGTCGGCATGCAGTTGTGGCACCGAGGCCGCGACCTTCGCGACGACGATGACCCCCGCGCCCAGGACCTCGAGCTGTGGCCTGGAAAGGCCCGTCATGGGCACATGCTCCCGCATCAGGGTGAGGGAGGGAACCCCTGTGCACCTCCGCGCGACGTCACTGTCCGGGGGCCGACGTGAGCGCGCCCGCCGGGCAGCGCACGGGGAACCACGTGGGTGGTGGCGGGGAAGCACGCTCGCCCGCCACCGGTCCTCGCGGGCACCGTCGTCGATCAGTCGCACCGCTCGGTGAGGCAGGAGATCACGCGGCGTCCTGCTCGGTCGTCGCCCACGAAAGGACCATCAGATGTCGACCTCACGTCACACCCCCGCGCGCACCCGTCGCCTCCGGCTCATCGCGGGCTCGGTGGCAGCCGGCGCCGTCCTCGCAGGAGGCGCCGTCGCTTCCGCCGGCGCCGCCCAGGCCTACGACCCGTGCAACCGTCCGAACCCACCGGACTACTGCGACACGCCTGTCCCCACACCCGTGAACCCCTACTACTCGACCGACCAGCTCGTGCCGAGCCGTGCGGCGATGCCGGTGAACAACGGGTCGGCGGAGCACGTCAGCACCACGGTCACGGTGCGGCGCAAGTACCTCCGAGCCACGGGTCAGCAGGTGGGCGAGTCCATCCTGTCGGCCTACCACGTGCAGAACGACCTGGCCCTCGCGGGCTTCCACGTGACCGTCTACGAGCAGCTCTACTCGTCCTCCGGTGCCTGGCTGGGCAACACCGGCAGCCACACGCTCGGCGTCACGCCCAAGCTGTTCGACCCGGCCCACGCGACCCTCGATGCTGTCTACGTGACCTCGGTGCCCGTCGGCTTCTCGAACACGCTGGCGAACTTCCAGCCGGTCGACAGCTTCAGCAACTGAGCACCACGCCGGGTGTTCGTGCAGTCGGGGTGACAGGGCGCCGCGGGTCTCGCTGGTTCGTTCCTCACCACCGGGACCCGCTCCCGGCATCCTGTCCCCCGACGAGCGAGAGGGCCGGGACCAACCGACTCCGTCGGTCTGGTCCCGGCCCTCTCGTGCTGTCGGGGTGACAGGATTTGAACCTGCGGCCTCGTCGTCCCGAACGACGCGCGCTACCAAGCTGCGCCACACCCCGTGGCATGTCGCCGAGGCCCGGGGGCCGCAGCGACACCCGAGGATAGCCGACCACCACGAGCCACCCGAAATCGGTCCCGCGAGCGGCTCAGGACTCCCGCGCCACGAGGGTCAGCAGCGTCGCCTCCGGACGGCACGCGAAGCGCACCGGGGCGTACGGGGAGGTGCCGAGACCGGCCGAGACGTGCAGCCAGGCGGCGTCCTCGGGCGTGCCGCCGGCCCCCGGGCGCCCTGCACCGGGCCACCAGCGCGAGACGCCCTTGGCCCGACCGGTGTCGAGGTCGCAGTTGGTGACCAGTGCCCCGTAGAGCGGCACCGCGAGCTGTCCGCCGTGGGTGTGCCCGGCGAGCACGAGGCCCGCGCCGTCGGCGACCATCGCGTCGAGGACCCGCTGGTACGGGGCGTGCACGAGGCCCATCGTCAGGGCGACGTCGTCGCGCGCCGAACCGGCGACCTCGTGGTAGCGGTCGAACTGCACGTGCGGGTCGTCGACGCCGACGAGCTCGACCCGGTGCTCGCCCATCTCGACGACCGTGCGCGCGTTGTCGAGGTCGGCCCAGCCCCCGGCCCCCAGCCCCTCGACGAGCTCGCCGACGGGCAGGTCGCCCCGGATCTTCGGAGCCTTGGCGTAGCCGCGGGTCAGGTAGCGCGCGGGGTTCTTCGGCACCGGGGCGAAGTAGTCGTTGGAGCCGAGGACGAAGGCCCCGGGGAACTCCATGAGCGGCTCCATAGCCCGCAGCAGGGGCGGCACGGCGTCGACGTGCGCGAGGTTGTCGCCGGAGTTGACGACGAAGTCGGGCCGCAGCCCGGCGAGCGAGCGGACCCACTCGACCTTCTTGCGCTGCCCCGGGGTCAGGTGCAGGTCGGAGACCTGGAGGATGCGCACGGGCGCCGCCCCGGCAGGCAGCACGGGCACCGTGAAGCGGCGCAGGGTGAACCACGTCCGCTCGACGAGGCCGGCGTAGGCGACGGCCGCGACACCGGCGCCCACGAGGCCGCCGGCGGTGCGCAGGGCGGTGCGGGCGAGCGGGTCCATCCGGTCATCCTCGCAAACGAGGTGGCCTCCCGGAGAATCCCGGGTGCCCGCCGCTCCGGCCGGGTGGGAGACTGGGCCCATGGACGCCACCAGCCTCAAGGCCCAGCTGCAGAGCGACCTGCACGACGCGATGCGCGCCCGTGACAAGGTCCGCTCCTCGACGCTGCGGATGACCCTCACGTCGGTGACGACCGCCGAGGTCGCCGGGGACGAGGCGCGCGAGCTCGGCGACGACGAGGTGCTCAAGGTCATCGCCCGCGAGGCCAAGAAGCGGCGCGAGGCGGCCACCGCCTTCCGCGACGCCCACCGCCCCGAGCTCGCCGACGGCGAGGAGGCCGAGCTGGCCGTCCTCGAGGCCTACCTGCCGGCCCAGCTCGGCGACGAGGAGCTGCGGGCGGTCGTCGAGCGCGCCGTCGCCGCCACCGGCGCCACCGGGCCGGCCGACATGGGACGGGTCATGAAGGCCGCCCAGGGCGAGGTCGCCGGCCGCGCCGACGGCGGCCGCGTCGCCGCGATCGTCAAGGCGGCCCTCACCTCCCGCTGACGCCCGAGGGGCCCCGCCCGGTCCGGGCGGGGCCCCTCGATGCGCGTGGGGTCAGTTGGTCGTCGGGGGACGATCGGTCCGCCGCGGCCGCCCCGGCCCTTGCCGCCCTTGGGGTCGGTCGGCTTCGTGTTGGGCTGGGTGGCCGGGCCCGACGAGATGAGCAACGTGATGGTCTGGCCGGGCAGGGCGCCCCCGAGGGCGAGGTGCCCCCGACCGTGCCCTTCGGCGCGTCGGAGTTGATGTAGCCGCCGACCTGGCTGGCGAACCCGGCGTCGCGCAGGATGCCCGCGGCCTCGGCGGGGCTGCGCCCGAAGACGTTCGGCAGGTCCTGGAGGTTGCCGCGCTGCGCCTTCTGGCTGGGGGCCGGGAACTGCTCGACGGGCATGCCCTGCGACATCTTCTTCATCGCGCTGGCCCAGACGGGGGCCGAGACGGTGCCACCGAAGACGTCGCCGAAGCACCCGTAGGAGCCGAAGCACTTGCCGTTGAGCGAGTACAGCCGCCGGTTCTTGTCGGTGACCTTGACGTTCCCGATCCAGACGGCCGTGGCCAGCTGGCGGGTGTAGCCGACGAACCACGCCTGGTTGTGCTTCTCGGTGGTCCCCGTCTTGCCGGCCGCGGGGCGGGCGTTGACGTCCCAGTTGCCGTCGGCGGTGCCCCCGTTGCGGAGGGTGCCCTTGAGCAGGAAGGTCGCGGCGTTCGCGGTGTCCTTGGAGATGACCTGCTTGCAGGAGGTCTTCGGGACCTTGATCTCCTTCTTCTCCGGCGTCGTGATGGAGACGATCGGGCTCGGCACGCAGTACTTGCCGTCGGCCGCGAGGGTGGCGTACGCGCTGGCGAGGTCGAGCGGCGTCGTGGTGCCCGAGCCGAGCGTGGCGTTGGAGATCGTGCGCTCGAAGTCCTTGCCGTCGGCCTGGTGCAGGCCCATCTTCTTCATCGTGTCGAGCACGTTGCACGGCCCGACCTCGATGGTCAGCTGGGCGGCCCAGGTGTTGATCGACTTCGAGATGCCCTCGGCCAGCGTCATCTGCCGGCCGCCGATCGCGTAGTCGTTGCCGACCTTCCACGGCTCGTTGGCACCGCACTCGGCACCGACGACCTTCGGCCCGGCGAAGACGTGGTCCTGCTTGTTGCTCGCGAACGGCACGTTGATCGTGGAGTTCATCGGCATGCCCTGCTCGAGCGCGGTGACGAGGCCGAACATCTTCGCCGTCGACCCGAACTGGTAGCCGTAGGGGCCGCCGCCGTAGATCTGGTCGACGTTCCAGTTGGTCTGGTTCTTCTCGAAGTTCGAGGCCTGCCCCATCGCGAGGACCTTGCCGGTGCCCGGCTCGACGACGGCCATCGCCCCGCCGAGGTTGCTCTTGTTGCCGATCGGGATGGCCTTGGTGATCTCGGCCTGGGCGATCTTCTGCTTGGCCGGGTCGAGGGTCGTGCGGATGGTCAGGCCGCCCTGGTTGATCCGCTTGAGCCGCTCCTCCGGGGTCTTGCCGAGCACCGCCATCTGCGGCGAGTGCTGGAGGTAGCCCATGACGTAGGCGCAGAAGTACGGCTGGGACGACCGGTGGCAGACGCCCTTGAGCGGCGTCTTCTTGATCATCTTCTTGACCGAGACCTTCTTGGCCGCGGCGACGTCCTTGGCCGAGGCCATGCCGAGCTGGCCCATCCGGGTGAGGACGATGTCGCGGCGGGCCTGGGCCTGCGCGGGGTTGAGCACCGGGTTGTAGGCGGTGGGCTGCTGGACGATGCCAGCGAGCAGGGCAGCCTGGCCGAGGTTCAGCTTGCTCGCGTGCACGCCGAAGTAGTTGATGGCCGCCGCCTCGACGCCGTAGGCCTGGTCGCCGTAGTACACGAGGTTGAGGTAACCGGTGAGGATCTGCTCCTTGGTGAAGTTCTCCTCGACGTTGATCGCGTACTTGAGCTCCTGCACCTTGCGGGCGTAGCTCTTCTTGACGGCGGCGTTCGCGGCGGCCTTGTCGCCGGCGCGCAGGGCCTGCTCCTGGAGCGTGATCTTCACGTACTGCTGGGTGAGGGTCGAGGCGCCCTGGACGTCGCCGCCCTTGAGGTTGGAGACCATCGCCCGGGTGAAACCGCGCGGGTCGAGGCCGCCGTGCTCGTAGAAGCGCGCGTCCTCGATGGCGATCTGCGCGTTCTGCATGTTCTTCGAGATGCTCTTGAGCGGGACGATGATGCGGTTCTCGTCGTAGGGGTTGGCGATCACCTTGTTGTCGGCGTCGACGATCTTCGACTGCTGGGCCAGCGGCGAGATCGTGAAGTCGCTCGGGAGGTCGTTGAAGAAGTCGACCCCTGCCTTGGCGGCCTGACCGCTGGCCCCGATCGCGGGCACGGCGATGCCCGCCACGAGGAGCCCGGCGATCGTGCTCAGCACGACGAATCCGAGGAGGAGCCTGAGCACGGCGGGGATGTTCTGGGCGCGACCGTCCATGCCCGACAGGGTAACGCGGGCGGCTGGGGATCCCCGCCGCCGCGACCGGGCGACGGACGCGAGCGGCCGACAGGCACCTGCGGAACCCGTTCATCGGCCGTTCGTCCAGTGGGTCGTCCGTTCGGTGGGGTGCACGACCCGCACGGACGATACCCGCTGGTCACGGTGGTATCTACGGTTTCCGTACGTCCTCTTCCACGTGGGAGGCAAGGACCCGAGACAGTGGAACGAGGTGGACATGAGCATCTCCCCGGAGGAGCAGAGCACCGAGGGGCAGTGGGTGGTCGAGTGGGCGCCGCTCGGGAAGTGCGCCGGCAGTGACCCGGACGCGCTCTTCGTCCAGGGCAAGGCGCAGCGCGCCGCGAAGGTCGTGTGCAAGGGCTGCCCGGTGATGGCCGAGTGCCTCGCCGACGCGCTCGACAACCGTACGGAGTTCGGTGTCTGGGGAGGGATGACCGAACGAGAGCGGCGTGCACTGCTGCGCCGCCGGCCGGACGTCAGGTCGTGGACGGCGTTGCTGTCCGCGGCCAAGGCGCGAGGCGCCGAGGGCGCCATCGCCTGATCCCACCAGCTCCCCGGAGGGGCCGACCACCCCCTGCACCATGCGCGGCAACCCTGCAGCCGCTCGTGGACCACGGTCGGCCTCCCGGGGATCTCCACGTCCGGTGCGACCGGGCCCGACCCCCCTGTCCGGGCCCGGTCAGCCGGCGGCCAGTGCCGCCGCGACGTCGCGCAGCCCGTCGAGGTCGTGGATGTCCGTGGCGCTCGCCGGGACCGTCGAGACCGGGATGCCCGGGTGCGACGCGACGAACCGGCTGACGTGGGCCTCGTGCCGCGTGGCGACCTCGGCGAGCGAGGCGTGCAGCCGCAGCAGCGCCGGGGTGAGCCCGCCCGCCGCGCCGGCCCCCGAGTCCTTGCCGGGGTCGGCCTCGTCGCGGTCCTCGAGCTGCTCGGCGGCCGCGGCCGCCCGCGACCCGCTGAGCCCCGGTGCCGCGAGCACCTGCATCCGGTTGACGACGACGCCGGCCAGCGGCATCGACTCGGCCTCGAGCCGCTCGACGAAGTACGCCGCCTCGCGCAGCGCGTCCCGCTCGGGGCGGCGACGACGACGAAGGCCGTCGACGGCTCCTTGAGGAGGGCGTACGTGACGTCGGCGCGCTCGCGGAAGCCGCCGAACATCGTGTCGAGGGCGGCGACGAAGGTCTGCACGTCGCTGAGGAACTGGCCGCCGAGGACCTTCGAGAGGGTGGCGGCCGCGAGGTTGGCGCCGACCGAGAAGACCTTGAGGTAGGCCCGTCCGCCGGCCCGGGCCGGCGCCATGAGCAGCCGGATGAACCGGCCGTCGAGGAAGGACCCGAGGCGTTTCGGGGCGTCGAGGAAGTCCAGCGCCGAGCGGGACGGCGGGGTGTCGACGACGACGAGGTCCCAGGTGCCCTCGCGCTCGGCCTGGGCCCGCAGCTGGCCGAGCTTCTCCATGGCCATGTACTCCTGCGTGCCCGCGAACGAGCTGGAGACCGCCTGGTAGAAGGGGTTCTCGAGGATCTGCCCGGCCTTGTCGGGCGTCGAGTGGGCGAGCACGACCTCGTCGAAGGTCCGTTTCATGTCGAGCATCATCGCGTCGAGCGAGCCGCCGTCGGCCCCGACGCCTGTCACCGGCCGCGGCGTGTTGTCGAGCTCGGTGAGCCCGAGCGACTGCGCGAGGCGGCGGGCGGGGTCGATGGTGAGGACGACGACCCTGCGCCCGGCCTCGGCGGCCCGCACCCCGAGGGCCGCGGCGGTCGTGGTCTTCCCGACGCCGCCGGAGCCGCAGCAGACGATGATGCCGGTGCCGGGGTCGGCGAGCAGGGCGTCGACGTCGAGCCGGTCGGTGGCGCCGCCGGGGCCGCGGGCGGCCATCAGCGCACCCCCTGGGCGGCGAGCTCGTCGGCGAGCACGGCGATGCCGCCGTCGTCGGTGCCGGACGCGAGCGCGGGCAGCGTGACGGTGGGCAGCGCGAGGGCCTCGACCTCGGCGGTCAGGTCGCGCTCGAGGGCGATGCGGGCCGCGTGGTCGCGCGCCTCGGCGAGCAGCCCGCCGACGGTGCGGGCCCCGAGCGGACCCCGGCGGCGGTGAGGTCGGCGCGCACCTGCTCCTCGACCTCGGGGCCGTCGGCGTCGAGCCGGGCCAGCAGGTCGGGCGCGACGAGGGGTTCGCGGACCTGGTTGACGACGACCGCCCCCAGCCCGAACCCGGCGGCCGAGAGCTCGGCGACGGCGTCGGCGCTCTCCTGCACGGGCATCTCCTCGAGGACGGTGACGACGTGCACGACGCTGCGGCGGTCGCGCAGCATCCGGGTGATCGAGGCGGCCTGGGAGTGGATCGGGCCCATCCGGGCCAGCCCGGCGACCTGCTCGTTGACGCCGAGGAAGCGGGCCACCCGGCCGGTGGGCGGGGCGTCGAGGACGACGGCGTCCCAGACGAGCGAGCCCTGGCCGCGCTTACCCCCGCTCGTGCGGCCGACCGCCTCGTAGACCTTGCCGGTGAGCAGCACGTCGCGCACGCCCGGGGCGATGGTCGTCGCGAAGTCGACGACGCCCATCTTCTCCAGCGCCCCGCCGGCCCGGCCGAGCTTGTAGAAGGTCTGGAGGTACTCCAGGAGCGCGGCCTTGGCGTCGACCGACAGCCCCCAGAGCTCGCCGCCGGAGGGGTCCTGGACGAGGCGGACCTCGGCGGTGCCGAGCGGCGGCACGTCGAAGGTCTGGCTGATGCCCTGGCGGTTCTCGACCTCGACGAGGAGCACCCGCTTGCCCTGCCGCGCGAGGGAGAGGCCGAGCGCGCTGGCCACCGTGGTCTTGCCGACCCCGCCCTTGCCGGTGACGACGTGCAGGCGGACCCCGTCGAGCGCGCGGGCGAGCGGTGGGGCGGCCATGGACCTCAGCCTAGGTGGGCGGTCGAGCCCGGGTCGGCGGAGGGGTGGGGTCGGCGCAGAGGCGCGTCAGCGGAGGGTGAGCTCCTCGACCTCCGCGAGCAGGAGGAGGTAGGCGGGGTGCTCGGGGTCGACGACGTCGAAGTGGTCGGCGCCGCGCGCCACCGCGGCGTGGAACGGCTCGTCGGGGGTGCGCGACGACGCGTAGCGGTCGATGACCGAGGCGGGCACGACGTCGTCGCGCTCGCCGGTGACGACGACGGCCGGGGTGGTGAGGCGCTGGCGGGCGGGGTCGGCGTCGGCCCAGGCGTCGGGGGCCTCGTCGGGCCCGCCACCGAGCAGCGCCGACGCGGCGTCGTCGCTCAGGTGCAGGCGGTGCACCTCGCCGAGGTCGGCGGCCGGTGCGAGGGCCAGGACACCGTGGACGAAGGGGGCGCGGCCGTCGGACGCCGCCCAGAGCACGAGGTGGCCGCCGGCGGAGTGGCCGACGAGGACGAGGGTGTCGGGCAGGTCGGGGTCGAGGTGGACGGCCTCGGCGCGGGCCAGCAGGGCGGCGCCGGTGCCCGGCCAGCCGCCCCCGGGCATCCCGATGCGGGGGTACTCGAGGTTCGCGACGTGGAAGCCGTCGCGGGCCAGGGCCTCGGCGAGCGGGGACTGGTGCGCGCGGTCCCACTGCTCGCGCCAGAAGCCCCCGTGCACGAGGGCCACGGTGACGCCGCGGGCGCGCTGCGGCTCGGGGTCGAAGACGTCGTAGACGTCGGTCTGCTCGGGCCCGGTGACCTCGGTGCGGTCCGGCTGGCGGGCGGTGCGGCTCAGGACGTCGTCACTCATCACGGCCACCGTAGCCCCGGGTGCGCGCCGGTAGGGTGGCGCGCATGCAGAAGTGGGAGTACGCGACCGTGCCGCTCATCGTCCACGCGACGAAGCAGATCCTCGACCAGTGGGGCGACGACGGCTGGGAGCTCGTCCAGGTGCTCGTCATGCCCGAGGGAAACCTCGTCGCCTACCTCAAGCGCGCGAAGGGCTGACCCGGTGGGTGTCGTCGACGACCGCCTCGCCGCGCTCGGCCTCACGCTGCCCGAGGTCGTGCCGCCGCTGGCCGCCTACGTGCCCGCCGTGCTCGACGGCTCGCGCGTCTACGTGTCCGGCCAGGTGCCGATGGTCGACGGCACGCTCGCCGAGACCGGTGCGGTCGGCGAGCTCGTCGGGTTGGTCACGCCGGCCCGCGCCAAGGAGCTGGCCGCCGTCTGCGCGCTCAACGCCATCGCGGCGGTGAAGTCGGTCGTCGGCGACCTCGACCGTGTCGAGCGGGTCGTCAAGCTCACCGGCTTCGTCGCCTCCGACCCCTCGTTCACCGGCCAGCCGGGCGTCGTCAACGGCGCGAGCGAGCTGTTCGGCGAGGTCTTCGGCGAGGCCGGACGGCACGCGCGCTCGGCGGTGGGGGTCGCGGCGCTGCCGCTCGGCGCCCCCGTCGAGGTCGAGGTGATCGTCCACGTCCGCGACTGACGGCGTGGGGCGGGTGCTGCGGGTCCCGCTGCGTGACGACGGGCTGCGCGGGCGCGCCGAGGCGTGGGTCGCCGCGGGGTCGTCCGAGGGGGTCGTGCCGCGGCCTGCGGCGACGGTGATGCTGGTGCGCGACGCCGATGCCGGTCCCGAGGTGTACGTCCAGCGGCGCGTGGCGACGATGGCCTTCGCGCCCTCGATGGTCGTCTTCCCCGGCGGGCGGGTCGACCCCGGCGATCACTCGCTCGACGTCACGACCGACGGGCTGGCCGACCTCGCGGCGCACATGGGTTTCGGTGTGGCGGAGGCGGCCCCGTTCGCAGCCGCAGCCGTGCGCGAGGTCGAGGAGGAGTGCGGGGTGCGGGTGTCCGTGGCCGACCTGCGCGGGCGCGGCCACTGGGTCACGCCGGCCTTCGAGCCGCGCCGGTACGACACGTGGATCCTCGCGGCCGGCATGCCTGCCGGTCAGGACGCGCGGGAGACGAGCGGGGAGTCCGACGGCGGGGGCTGGGCCCGGGCCGAGGCGCTGCTCGACGCGGCGGCGTCGGGGTCGACGCGGTTGATGCCGCCGCAGGTGTGGGCGCTCGAGGCGCTCGCCGGGTTCGCCGACGCCGCGTCCTTCCTCGCCGACCGACCGCGCATCGCCCGCGTGACCCCGGTGCTCGAGCAGGACCCCGACGGCACGCTCGTCCTCGTCACCGAGCTCCCCTGACCCCTGGCCCGAGCGGTCGCTACGACAGGCAGAGCCGCGCCGCGACGCCGCCCGAGGACGTGTCACGCCGCGTCTGCCTGTTCCTGCGCCCGCAGTGGCGGCGACGCCACCGGACGTCCGGCCCGGACGTCCGCCCACGATCGCAGCGTCCAGCGGGTCCAGTCCTGCTCGAACATCACGTCCTCGTAGGTGTACCGGAGCGAGGACCAGGCGTGGACGGCCAGCTCGGTGTGCCGTCGGCAGTCCTTGCGCAGCCCTCGACGGGTGCCGTGCGTCTCGAAGCCGTCGGCCTCGACGGCGAGCCGGAGGGCCTCGTTGCCCAGGTCGACGACGGCGAACAGGCCCGGCTCGGCGATGACCAGCTGGGGCGTCAGCACGAGCCCGACCTCGAGGGTCAGCGCCCGGAGCACGGACTCGAACGGGTTGGCGGCGCGCCCGTCGGCGTGCCGGGCGACGCGCCGCGCGGCGGTGGCGCCGGGCCCTCGCGTCGAGGCGGCAGCCGCGCGCAGCACCTCCGCCGACACCGCGCCGGCCCGCAGGGCGGAGTCCGCCACCGCCAAGGCCTCGTCGAAGGGCAGCACGCGGGCGCAGTCGAGGACCGTGCGCACGGGGCTCGTGACGCCGGCGGCCCGTTCGGCCGGCGTGAGGTCGTGCCAGTGCGGACGGATGCCGTCGAGGTCCGCCGGCCGCAGCCGGCGCTTGCGGCGGACGGTCACCCAGGCGCGGTCGGGGACGGTCTTGACCTTCCATCCGTGGGCCAGCGCCGCCGAGAGGTGCGACAGGGTGGCCGTGCGAGCTGCTGCCAGGGCGCGGTGCGCCCCGACCTCGGGCAGCGAGTAGCGACCGCGGGCCGTGCGGACCACCGACCCCGACGCGCAGGCGCGCCGCAGGGCCCGCTCGGAATGGACCTGTCGCAGCTCGGTCCACGTGGCGCACCCGCCGAGCCGGCGCAGGCTGTCGGCCACAGGGCTCATCCCGCCAGCATGCCCGCGCCGGTGTCGAGCCGCGCCTCGTCATCCACAGGCGGGTGGAGCGACAGGCAGAGGCCGCCGGGCGGGGTCCGGGAGAGCCTCCCGGGCGCTTTCTGCCTGTCCGTGCGAGCGCCGCCTACAGTGGCCGGATGAGCGCCCAGCCGCCGCCGCCGACCCGTGAGCCCTGGGCCGGGGGAGCGGTGGGCGGACGGGCGCACTGCGTGCTGGCACCCAACCCCGGCCCGATGACCCTCGACGGCACGAACACGTGGGTGCTGCTCGAGCCCGGATCGACCGAGGCCGTCGTCATCGACCCGGGCCCGCTCGACGAGCAGCACCTGGCCGCCGTCCTCGACCACGTGGCGACGCGCGGGGCGCGGGTCGCGCTCACCGTCCTCACGCACGGCCACCACGACCACGCCGAGTCCGCGCCGCGCTTCGCCGAGCTGACCGGCGCCCCCACCCGCGCCGTCGGCAGCGGCCACGACGACCTGCGCGACGGCGACGTCGTGACCACCGGCGGGCTCGAGCTGCGGGTCGTGGCGACGCCGGGCCACACGTCCGACTCGATCTCCTTCGCCGTGCCGGCCGACCACGCCCTGCTGACCGGCGACACGGTGCTCGGCCGCGGCACGACCGTCGTCGCGCACCCCGACGGTGAGCTCGACGCCTACCTCGCCTCGCTCGAGCGGCTCGCCGCCCTCACCGGCGACGGGGCCGTGACGCGCATCCTCCCCGGGCACGGTCCGCTCGTGCCGGACGCCGCGGCGATGGTCGCGTTCTACCGGACCCACCGCGCCGAGCGGCTCGACCAGGTGCGCCAGGCGCTCGCCGACGGGGCGGCGGCCGAGGCCGACCCGGTCGAGGGCGTGCTGCAGCGGGTCTACGCGGAGGTGTCGCAGGAGGTGTGGCCGGCCGCGCGGATGTCGATCCGCGCCCAGCTCGACTACCTCAGCGGGCGCGGCGCTTGAGGCGCTCGACGTCGACGAGCAGCACGGCCCGCGCCTCGAGGCGCAGCCAGCCGCGCGAGGCGAAGTCGGCGAGCGCCTTGTTGACCGTCTCGCGGGAGGCGCCGACCAGCTGGGCCAGCTCCTCCTGGGTGAGGTCGTGCGCGACCATGACGCCCTCGTCGACCGGGCGGCCGAAGCGCTTGGCGAGGTCGAGCAGGGCCTTGGCCACCCGACCGGGGACGTCGGTGAAGACGAGGTCGGCGAGCACGTCGTTGGTGCGGCGCAGCCGGCGGGCCAGCGCGCTGAGCAGGGTGAGGGCCACGCCGGGCCGCTGGTGCAGCACCTCGCGCAGCTGGTCCTGGCCCATCGACACGAGCTGGGTCTCGGCGACGGCGGTGGCCGTGGCGGTACGCGGCCCGGGGTCGAAGAGCGAGAGCTCGCCGAACATCTCGCCGGGGCCGAGGATGGCCAGGAGGTTCTCGCGCCCGTCGGTGCTCGTGCGCCCGAGCTTGATCTTGCCCTCGGCGATGACGTAGAGCCGGTCGCCCTGGTCGCCCTCGTGGAACAGGACGTCCCCGCGCTCGAGGCGGGAGAGGCTCATCGTCGAGATGAGGGTCTCGGCCGCCTGGTCGTCCAGGGGCGAGAAGAGCGGGGCTTTCCGCACGACGTCGTGATCCACGTCGCACAGTGTGCCAGAACGGGCAGGTCATCCCGGGTGGACGGGCCGGTCCCCGGACGGGGGTGTCGGCAGCCCCGACACGGCGCGCGAGGGGCCTGTCGGGACCCGGCCCTAGGCTGTCGGCCGTGCCCGTCCGCCCCTCACCCGCCGTCCGTCGCGCGGCCACCGGCGAGGAGTCGCCGGTCGCCCGCACCCGCCGCGCCCGGCGCATCTCCCGGGCCCTGCACGAGCGCTACCCCTACGCCCACTGCGAGCTCGACTTCGAGACCCCGCTGCAGCTGCTCGTCGCCACCGTGCTCTCCGCCCAGACCACCGACGTCATGGTCAACACGGTCACCCCCACGCTCTTCTCGCGCTGGCCCACCGCCGAGGCGCTCGCGGCCGCCGACCGGGCCGAGATGGAGGCCGTCCTCAAGCCCACGGGTTTCTTCCGCGCCAAGACCAACTCGGTCATCACCCTCGCGCAGGCCGTCGTCGAGCGCTTCGGGGGCGAGGTGCCCGGGGGCTGGAGGACCTCGTCACCCTGCCCGGCGTCGGGCGCAAGACGGCCAACGTCGTGCTCGGCAACGCCTTCGGGGTGCCGGGGCTCACCGTCGACACGCACTTCGGGCGCCTCGTCCGCCGGTGGGGCCTGACCCAGCAGACCGACCCCGTCAAGGTCGAGGCCGACCTCGCCGCCCTCATCCCGAAGAGCGACTGGACGATGTTCAGCCACGTCGTGATCTTCCACGGCCGGCGCACCTGCTTCGCGCGCAGGCCGGCGTGCGGTGCCTGCCCCCTGACCCGGTGGTGCCCCGCCTACGGCGAGGGCGAGACCGACCCCGAGAAGGCCGCGTCGCTGCTGAAGTTCGAGCTCGCTCCCGGCGCCGCCCTGCCCGACCCGCTGCCCGGCCCCCTGCCCGACGACGCCTGAGCCGCGGGCCACCCCTGCCCGAACCCGGCCGAGCCGGCCGAGCCCGGCCGTGGCTCCCGGGCGGGATGCCTACGATGACCGACATGACCCCGGCCCCCGAGTGGCTGACCCGGCTCGCCGCTCGCGCCGACCTCAGCGCCCACCCCTGGTTCCGCGACCACCCGGTGCCCGACAGCGGGGTCCGGCACTCGGCCGTCCTCGTGCTCTTCGGGCCGGGGGAGGACGGCGCGGTCGACGTCCTGCTCACCGAGCGCTCGCACACCCTGCGCTCGCACCCCGGCCAGGTCTCCTTCCCCGGCGGGCGGCTCGACCCCGGCGACACCGGGCCCGTCGACGCCGCCCTCCGCGAGGCGCAGGAGGAGGTCGGGCTCGACCCCGCGGGCGTCGAGGTCGTCGCCGTCTGGCCCAGCCTGCACCTCGCCCCGAGCAGCAGCGCCGTCACGCCGGTCATCGGCTGGTGGCCCGAGCCGGTGCCCGTCGGCGTCGTCGACCGGGGTGAGGTGGCCCGGGTCGCGCGGGTGCCCCTCGCCGACCTGCTCGCCGGCGACCGCCGTTTCTCCGCCGTGTTCGGGCCCTACCGCGGGCCGGGCTTCGAGGTGCACGGGCTCTTCGTCTGGGGGTTCACGGCGATGCTCCTCGACGCGGTGCTCGACCTCGCCGGGCTCACCGAGCCGTGGGACACGGCCGTCGAGCGCGAGCTGCCCGAGCGGGTCATGTCGCCGTGGATGCGGGATGCCGACGCCTTCGACCCGCCCAGCGACGACGACGACGCCGACGACGACGACGACCGGGAGCGCTCGTGACGGGGTCGCTGGCCGTCGACCTGGTGCTCGGCCTCGTGCTCGTCGCGTACACGTGGAGCGGGTGGCGCCAGGGCCTGGTCGCCGCCGTCCTCGGGCTCGTCGGCCTCGTCGCCGGCGCGTTCCTCGCCGCCCGCGTCGCGCCCGACCTCCTCGAGCAGCACGTCGGGCTCGACCTCGCCACACCCGTCGGCACGCTGGTCGTCATCGGCGTCGTCCTCCTGACCGCCACGCTCGGGCAGTGGCTCATGCTCCTGCTCGCCGGGCGGCTGCGCACCCTCATCCACCTCTCGGGGTTCGGGCTGCTCGACAGCCTGCTCGGCGCCGTCGCGGTGTTCGTCGCCTCGACCGTCGTCATCTGGGTCATCGCCGGTGCCGCGCGCACGAGCGGTCCGCAGCCGCTGCGGCAGGCCGTGGCGCAGTCCACGGTCGTCCAGGCCGTCGACACCGTGATGCCGCCCGCCGCCGGCCACCTCGTCGACGAGGTGACGAGCGCGCTCGACCGCGGCGGCTTCCCCCGCGTCTTCGAGGGGCTCGGCCCCGAACCCATCCGCGCCGTGCCCGCCCCGGACGCCGCCCTGACCAAGGACCCCGACATCGCGGCCGCCCTCGCGTCGGTCGTCCACGTCCGCGCCGAGGCACCGCGCTGCCGGCAGACCTCGGTCGGCAGCGGCTGGGTCGCGGCCGACGGCCTGGTCGTCACCAACGCGCACGTCGTCGCCGGCGCCCGCCGGATCCGGTTGAGCATCAAGGGGACCGGCCCCGAGGTCACGGCCCGCGTCATCGCCTTCGACCCGGACCGCGACGTGGCGGTGCTCGCCGCCCGGGGACTGCGGGCACCGACGCTCCCGCGCGGCCTGCAGCTCGAGGCCGACGACAGCGCGGCGCTCGCCGGCTTCCCGGGCGACGCCGGGCTGTGGGTCGGGGCGGCCCGGGTCCGCGCGGTGCTCGAGGCCCGGGGCGCCGACATCTACGGCAGGCCGGGCGCCACCCGCGAGACCTACTCGCTGCGGGCGACCGTGCGCCAGGGCGCCTCCGGCGGACCGGTGCTCGACCCGGACGGCCGCGTCGTCGGGATGGTGTTCGCGACCTCGCTCGACGACCCGCAGACCGGGTACGCGATGACCCTCGGCGCGCTCTCGCCGGTGCTGCGTGGTGCCGCGCTCGGCGACCGGACCGTCTCGTCCGGGGCCTGCGTCAGGGACTGAGCCGCCGACGAGCCGTCGACGAGCCGTCGACGAGCCGCCGACCGGACGCCGGCGCCCGGTCGGCGGCTCAGCCCTCGCGCTTGAGCGCGGCGATGGTCTCCTTGCCCTGCTCGATGGCCCGCTCGGGTGCGGGCTTGGCCTTCGAGAGCGCGTTCCTGCCGAGCAGCGCCAGCACGCCGGCGACGACGAACATCAGCACGGTGACGACGAGGTAGCCGGCCCAGACGGGGAGCCAGATGGCCACGACGCGGGCGAGGGTGTGGAAGAGGAAGATCAGCCCCAGCGCCCCGACGACGGCGGCGCCGGCGAGCAGCCCCGCACCCTTGCCGATGACCTTGGCGCCCTGGGACACCTCGGCCTTGGCGAGCGCGATCTCGCCGCGCACGATGCCCTGGAGGTCGTGCGTCGCGTCGGCGACGAGCTGGCCGATGGTGCGCTCGGTGCTCTCGGGTGACATCGCTCTCGCCTCACTGGTCGTCGTCCCACGTCAGGGCCGTCGGGTCCGACCTTACCGAGTGGAGGACGTCCCCGGTCCCGGCACGTCGTCCCAGGCGTCCGGGATGCCGTCGCCGTCGGCGTCGTGCGTCTCGTGCTCGTGGATCCGGCGGTACACCGCGTTGCGGCGACGCAGGATCGCCGAGGCGAGCAGCGCCGCGAGGACCGAGCCCATGAGGATGCCGAGCTTGACGTGCTCGTCGCGCTCGGACCCGGCCCCGAAGGCCAGCTCCCCGACGAGGAGCGAGACCGTGAAGCCGACCCCGGTGAGGACGGCCAGACCCGCGATGTCGGACCACGCGAGGTCGTCGTCGAGCCGGGCGCGGGTGAAGCGGGCGACCAGGTACGTCGACCCGAGGACGCCGATGAGCTTGCCGACGACCAGGCCGAGGACGACGCCGATGGCCACGGGGTCGCGCACCGTCTCACCGAACCCTCCGCCGAGGAAGGCGACGCCGGAGGCGAAGAACGCGAAGACCGGCACGGCGACGCCGGCCGACAGCGGCCGCACCCGGTGCTCGAAGCGGTGCGCGACGTCGGTGTCGGCGGCGAGGTTGCTGACGGCGGGCACGCCGCGGCGGCGGGGCCGGACCGGGACGACGAGCCCGAGGAGGACGCCGGCGACCGTCGCGTGCACGCCTGAGGCGTGGACGAGGGCCCAGGTGGCACCGGCGAGCGGCAGGAGCAGCCACCACGGCGTGATCCGGCGCTGGGTGAGGGCGGCGAAGCCGGCGAGCGGCAGCAGGGCCCACAGGAGCGGCGCGACCTGGAGGTCGGCCGTGTAGAACACCGCGATGATGGTGATGGCGATGAGGTCGTCGACGACGGCCAGCGTCAGGAGGAACGAGCGCAGCCCCGAGGGCAGGTGCGAGCCGATGACGGCGAGCACGGCCAGGGCGAAGGCGATGTCGGTGGCGGTGGGGATGGCCCAGCCGCGCAGCGCGTCACCCTCGCCGCCCATGACGACGACGGTGCCGACGAAGACGAGGGCCGGGACCGCGACCCCGCAGAAGGCGGCGATGACCGGCACGGCGGCCTTCGCCGGGGAGCGCAGGTCGCCGACGAGGAACTCGCGCTTGAGCTCGAGGCCGGCGACGAAGAAGAAGATCGCGAGCAGGCCGTCGGCGGCCCAGTGCCCGAGGGAGAGCCGCAGGTGGCCCCAGTCGGTGCCGATCTCGGTGTCGCGCAACGAGAAGTAGGAGTCGCTCAGGGGGCTGTTGGCGAGGACGACGGCGACGACGGCGGCCACGAGGAGCAGGGCGCCACCGATGGTCTCGGCGCGCAGCAGGTCGGCGACGTGGCGGGCCTCGGCCCACGACGGGCGGCCGAAGACGGTCGTGCGCGAGGGCTCGGGGGTGTGGGGGTCGGGGCGGAGGAGTGGGGGTCGCGGGCGGCGGCGTGCTCATCGCGGCTCCTGAGGGGGTGGGCGGTGCCGCGGCCGGGGCGCGCGGCATGGACTCGCCGACCAGACTTCCCGGCACACCATGGTCCAGTCTACGGACGCGGGAGGGTCCCGGTGTGCCCACCCCGGACGCCGCGGACGGGGTGCCGCACGCTCTCGCGCGGCACCCCGTCCCCGGGAGGCGGACCGTCAGTCGGACGAGCCGCTCGTCATGCCCTCCTTGATGAGGTTCATCACCGAGCTGTCGGCGAGCGTCGTGACGTCACCGACCTCACGGTTCTCGGCGACGTCCTTGAGCAGCCGGCGCATGATCTTGCCCGAGCGCGTCTTCGGCAGCTCCTGGACGATCATCACCTGGCGCGGCTTGGCGATCGGGCCGATCTCCTTGGCCACGTGGCCCCGCAGCTCCTGGACGGTCTCCTCGCCGTTGTCGACCGCGTCGCCGCGCAGGATGACGAACGCGCAGACGGCCTGGCCGGTGGTCTCGTCGGCGGCCCCGACGACCGCCGCCTCGGCGACCGACGGGTGCGACACGAGCGCCGACTCGATCTCGGCGGTGGACAGCCGGTGGCCCGAGACGTTCATGACGTCGTCGACCCGGCCGAGCAGCCAGATGTTGCCCTTCTCGTCGTACTTCGCCCCGTCGCCCGCGAAGTAGTACTTCGGCCCGAACCGGCTCCAGTACGTCTCCTTGTAGCGCTCGGGGTCGCCCCAGATGCCGCGCAGCATCGCCGGCCACGGCTTGGTGAGCACGAGGTAGCCGACCTTCTCGGCCTCGGTGAACGGGTTGCCGTCGTCGTCGAGGATCTCGGCGGAGATGCCCGGGATGGGCTTCTGCGCCGAGCCCGGCTCGAGGGTCGTGACACCGGGGAGCGGGCTGATCATGATGCCGCCGGTCTCGGTCTGCCACCACGTGTCGACGATGGGGGCCTTCCCGCCGCCGATGTTCTTGCGGTACCAGAGCCAGGCCTCGGGGTTGATCGGCTCACCGACGCTGCCGAGCATCCGCACGCTGGAGAGGTCGGATTTCGCGGGGATGTCGTCGCCCCACTTCATGAAGGTGCGGATGGCCGTCGGCGCCGTGTAGAGGATCGAGACCTTGTACTTCTCGACCAGCTCCCACCAGCGGCCCTGGTGCGGGGTGTCGGGGGTGCCCTCGTAGAGCACCTGCGTCGCGCCGTTGGCCAGCGGGCCGTAGACGATGTAGCTGTGGCCGGTGACCCAGCCGACGTCGGCCGTGCACCAGTACACGTCGCTCTCGGGGTGGACGTCGTGGACGACGGCGTTCGTGTAGGCCGCCTGGGTGAGGTAGCCGCCGGTCGTGTGGAAGATGCCCTTCGGCTTCCCCGTGGTGCCCGACGTGTAGAGGATGAAGAGCGGGTGCTCGCTGTCGACGGGCACCGCCTCGTGGGTGTCGGGCTGGCCGTCGACGAGGTCGTGCCACCAGACGTCGCGGGAGTCGTCCCACTCGACCTCGGTGTCGGTGCGCTTGACGACGAGGACCTTCTCGACCGGCGACTCGTCCTCGCCGTGGTGGATCGCGGCGTCGACGGCGGCCTTGAGCGGTGCGGGCTTCCCGCGGCGCCACTGCCCGTCGGTGGTGACGACGACCTTGGCCTCGGCGTCGGCGATGCGGGTGTGCAGGGCCTCGGCCGAGAAGCCGCCGAAGATCACCGAGTGCGGTGCGCCGATGCGGGCACAGGCGAGCATCGTGAAGACGGTCTCGGGGATCATCGGCATGTACACCGCGACCCGGTCGCCGGTCGCGACGCCCAGCGACTCGAGGGCGTTGGCGGCCTTGGAGACCTCGCGCTGGAGGTCGGCGTAGGTGATGGTCCGGGTGTCGCCGCCCTCGCCCTCGAAGTGGATGGCCACGCGGTCGCCGTTGCCGGCCTCGACGTGCCGGTCGACGCAGTTGTACGCGACGTTGAGGGTGCCGCCGACGAACCACTTCGCGAACGGCGCCTCGCTCCAGTCGAGGGTCTGGTCGAAGTCCGTCGCCCAGCTGATGCGCTCGCGCGCCTGCCGCGCCCAGAAGCCCTCGTGGTCGGCGGCCGCCTCGTCGTACATGGCGGCGGTGCCGTTCGCCTGCTCGGTGAAGGCCGGGTCGGGGCTCAGGTCCATCTCGTGCAGGTGGCTCGACAGGCTGTCGTCGGTCACGGCGGGTCCTCCTCGTCGTCGAGTGTGGTGTCGGCCTCAGCCAACCCGACGAGCGGGCTCGGGGCAACCGTCCGTCCGAGGAGGACCGCCGAGCGGCCCGGCACTGCGCCGAGCGGGCGGGGCCGTCGGGGGAGCGTCAGCGCCGGTCGGCGCCGGACGTGACCGGGGTCACCGTACGGCCCCGGCGGGCAGCGGGGCGGGCACCGGGGCGGGCACCGGGACCGGGCGGTACCCGTGCCGGGGGAGGGGGGTCGCGACGCGCCGGACCGCGAGCGAGCCGAGGGGGTAGGAGCCGTCGGCGGACCGGGCGGCGTTGGCCAGCCGCATCGGGACCGAGTAGCCGCTCGGGTCGAGCACCTCCAGGCGGGCGCCGTAGCGCCCTGGGGTCAGCGCGGGCAGGGTCACCGTGGCGGTGACCGTGCGGGTGCCCGGCAGGACGGTGCGCAGGTCGACCGGCAGCGGCACGGTCGCGACCCGCCGGCCGCGGGCGTCCGTCAGCGCGAGGCGGACGGTCCACCGGTCGTAGGTGGGGGCCACGCCCGTGTTCGTCAGGGTGAGGTCCACCCGCGTGGCCCCGCCGTCCAGCCGCGGCGCCAGGGCGGCCCGCGTGACGGCGTACCGGTACCCCGAGGAGCGGACGGCGGTCTCGTACGCGGTGCGCTGCGCCGACGTCATCTGCGCGTAGGTGAGGCGCATGTTGTGGCTCGAGGTCGTCGACACGTGGTGGGTGCGCACCTGGTCGCGGCCGAGGACCGGGTCGGCGCCGGTGCACCACTCGGTGAAGAACGGCCGGGTGCGCCAGAGGTCGGCGAAGGCCCCCGTCGGCACCTGCATCCCGCTCTGCCCGAGGCAGTCGCTGCGCAGGCCGACGTTCGGCCAGCGGTCCAGCGCCGCCTGCAGCACGGCCGGGCGGGTGTAGACGGTCACCGCGCTGAGCAGGACGTGCCGGTCCGGGAAGGCCCGCGCCACGGCGCCGACCACCCGCAGGGCCGAGGCGTCGGAGATCGGGGTGCCGGAGTCCATCCACTCCCCGTAGGCGCCGAATCCGCCGACGTCGACGAAGCCGAGGCGCGGGTCCGAGGCGTAGCGCCGGCCGAGCGCGGCCATGAGGTCCTCCCACGCGGTGAGGAAGCGCTCGTCGTCCCAGGCCGGGATGCGGGTGCCGGGCTGCACGGGCATCCACGCGGGGACGACCGTCGGGAGGTCGGCGCGGGCGTCCATCCAGCAGCCGGGGCAGTAGGCCATGACCCGGAACCCGTACTTGCCGCGGACGCTGCCGGCGTCGGCGAGGCCGGTGTCGAGGGTGGAGAAGTCGTAGGCGCCACGGGTCGGCTCGAGGCGCCCCCAGTAGGAGCGGTCACGCTCGTAGTAGTCGGGCGCCGGCCACGCGGCGGGCTGGGAGGCGTAGCCCATCCAGCGGTACTGGCCGCGCAGGGGGTTGGCCAGGTCGCTGCCGGTGGCGGGCAGGACGGTCGGGGTCAGCACGGTGGCCGTCGTCGTGGCCGTGGCCGTGGGGGCGGGGGCGGCGACGGCGGGGACCCCGGGCAGCACGGCGACGGCCGCGAGCAGCGCGACGGCCGCGCGGAGCGTGACGGCCGCGCGGAGCGGCGCGCGGGGGGTGGAGCGCATGGCGAGGCCTCCTGCAGGGTTCGGCGAGCCGACGCTAGGGCCGAGGGGGCGGCGCGGTCCCGGGATCACCACCGACTCGGGCCGACCGGCCGATGCCGGGGCCGCCGGGCGACGGATCCGGCCGTCCGGCCCCTACTGGTCAGGTTGTCCAGCGACGCGCCGAACCCACTGGTGAAACTGTGCGCTCGTTGACCACAGGACACGCCATCGGTTCCATCCTGCGCGGTGCCGTGCTTCCGTGGAGGCTTCCGGCCCACGAGGCCACGACCACTCACGAGGAGGTGAGCGCGGTGTTCGAGGAGGGACAGCTCTACTCGGCCGTGACGACCGACGCCGACGGGACCGTGCAGGTGCACCTGGCCGACAACCACCCCGGTCTGGCCGACCCCGCCTACCTGGCCCGTCGGGGCGAGATCGCCGCTGCCGCGCTCGCGCACCGCCCCGGTGCGCCGCTGCCGGTCATCGACTACACCGCCGAGGAGCACGGCATCTGGCGCACGGTGTGCACCGAGCTGGCGCCCAAGCACGAGCGGTACGCGCACCCCGAGTTCCTCGCCGGCAAGGCCGCGCTGGGCCTCCCGACCGACCACGTGCCGCAGCTCGCCGAGGTCACGGCCCTGCTCGAGCCGCTGACGGGCTGGTCGTACACCGCCGCCCCCGGGCTCGTCCCGCTGCGCGACTTCTACGGCGACCTCGGCCGCCGGGTCTTCAACTCCACGCAGTACCTGCGCCACGGCAGCCAGCCGCTCTACACGCCCGAGCCCGACATCCTCCACGAGGTCGTCGGCCACGGGAACCAGCTCGCGAGCCCCCGGTTCGCCGCCATCACCGAGGCCGCCGGGCAGGCCAGCCTGCGCCTGGAGTCCGACGAGGCGGTCAAGTTCGTCGCCGACGTCTTCTGGTTCTCGATGGAGTTCGGGGTCATGGCCGACGGCGACGCGCTCAAGGCCTACGGCGCCGGCATCCTCAGCAGCTACGGCGAGATGGACGAGTTCGGGCACATGGAGATCCGCCCCCTCGACCTGCACCAGATGGGCACCCTCAACTACGACATCACGTCCTACCAGCCGGTGCTCTTCCGCGCCGAGAGCGTGCAGCACCTCGAGGACGTCGTCGGGCAGTTCTTCGCGACCGTCGACGACGACCTCGCGGCGCGCCTGCGGGCCGAGGCCGCCGCGACCGTCTGAGGTCCCACCCGGGTCACCAGTGGTGGGCGACGTCGACGACGAGCCGGCTCGTGTTCGTCGCGCTGTCGCGGAGGGTGAAGACCCGGAACGGCAGCCGGGCGCGCACGCCGAGCGCGAGGGTCGTGTAGCCCTCGAACGAGCCGGCCCACCTCACCTGCCGGACGGTCGGGTAGCCCGCGACCGAGGGCATCGCCGGGATGGCCGTCGCGCCCTTGTGCACGCTGACGGCGAGCCGGGCCCCGCCCGCGACGGGCACGGGCTTGCCGGAGCCCTCGGCGCGCACGGTGCCGACGTACCGCACGTCGTAGCCGGGGGCCTTGCCCGTCATGTCGAGCACGAGCCGGTCGTAGCAGGTGTGGTGGCCGGCGCGGACCCCGGCGATCCGGCCGGTGGCCATCGGGGCCGAGGTCTTGGCCAGCGACCCCCACGTGACGGCGCACGTGGCGGCCTGCGACGCGGGGGCGGCGGCGACCGCCGGGACGGCTCCCATGAGCAGGGCCGCCGCGAGCCCCGCGACCCGGTGGCGGGAGGGACGGTGGAGGGGGAGTGGTCGGTCGGGCGGGTGCTGGTCATGGCGACCTCCTTCACCTCGCGGTCTACGCCGGTCGACGCCGGTGCGCCAGGGGCGGACGTCCCGGGACGCGCACCGGCCGCGGAGGGGTTGGTCCCGCTCCGCGGCCGGTGCCGTCGGGGTGCCCGGCCGGGGGAGGTCCCCGGCCGGCGCGCACTCAGTGGCTGATCGCCTCGCCGACGCCGTGCCCGGTGAGGCTGCGGACCTCCATCTCGGCGTACTTCTGGGCGTTGTGCTCCTTGCTCGTCACCGAGCCGAGCCAGCCGAGGAAGAACGCGAGCGGGATGGAGACCAGCCCGGGGTTGTCGAGCGGGAACCAGTGGAAGTCGACGTTCTGGAGCATCGACAGGCTCTTGCCCGTGGCCGCGTCGACCGGCTTGCCCGAGACGACCGGGCTGAAGACGATCAGGCCGATCGCGCTGACGAGGCCTCCGTAGATGGAGAACAGCGCGCCGCGGGTGTTGAAGCCCTTCCAGAACAGCGAGTAGAGGATCGTCGGCAGGTTCGCGCTCGCGGCGACCGCGAAGGCGAGGGCGACGAGGAACGCGATGTTCTGGTCCTTGGCGAAGATGCCGCCGACGATGGCGACGATGCCGATGACGACCGAGGCGATGCGGGCGACCCGGACCTCGGCGTCCTGGCTGCTCTGGCCCCGCTTGAAGACCTCCTTGTAGAGGTCGTGGGCGAAGGTCGCCGACGTCGTGATGGTCAGGCCGGCGACGACCGCGAGGATCGTCGCGAAGGCGATGCCCGAGATGATGCCGAGCAGCACCGACCCACCGAGCTCGTAGGCGAGCAGCGGTGCGGCCGCGTTGGCCTTGCCGGGGGCCTTGGCGATGGCACCGGGGCCGACGAGGGCGGCGGCGCCGTAGCCGACGACGAGGGTCAGCAGGTAGAAGCCGCCGATGAGCCAGATCGCCCACTCGACCGACTTGCGGGCCTGCTGGCTCGTCGGGACGGTGTAGAAGCGCTGGAGCACGTGCGGCAGGCCGGCGGTCCCGAGGACGAGGGCCATCGACAGCGAGATGAAGTCGATCTTGGTCGTCGTCGTCAGGCCGTACTTGAGGCCGGGCTCGAACAGCTTCTCGCCCGCCTTCGGCGAGTTGTCGGCCGCGGCCTGGAAGAGCGCCGAGGGGTTGAAGCCGTACTTGCCGAGGACCCAGACGGTGATGACGAAGGTGCCCGCGATGAGCAGGAGCGCCTTGATGATCTGCACCCAGGTCGTGCCCTTCATGCCACCGATGAGCACGTAGGCGATCATCACGCCGCCGACGACGGCGATGACGAGGTTCTGCGCCGTCTCGCCGGAGATGCCGAGGAGCAGGGACACGAGGCCACCGGCACCGGCCATCTGGGCGAGCAGGTAGAAGAACGACACGGCGATGACCGAGGTGGCCGTCGCGATGCGCACCGGGCGCTGCTTGAGGCGGTAGGAGAGGACGTCGGCCATCGTGAAGCGGCCGGTGTTGCGCATCAGCTCGGCGACGAGCAGGAGCGCGACCAGCCACGCGACGAGGAAGCCGATGGAGTAGAGGAAGCCGTCGTAGCCCTGGAGGGCGATGGCGCCGGCGATGCCGAGGAAGGAGGCCGCCGACAGGTAGTCGCCCGCGATGGCGATGCCGTTCTGGCGGCCGTTGAAGGCGCCGGCGGCGGTGTAGTACTGCTCGGCCGTCTTCTTGCCGGAGGCGACCCGGATGACGATGACGAGGGTGATGACGACGAACGCGGCGAAGATGCCGATGTTCAGCGCGGGGGTGCCGATGCTCGTGGCCTCGGCGGCGGGGAGGAGGGCCATGGTCAGTTCTCCTTCGCGCCGTCGAGCCGGGCGCCGAGCTGCTCGGCCATCGGGTCGAGCTCACGGTTGGCCCAGCGGGCGTAGATGATCGTGATCGCGAACGTCGTGACGAACTGGCCGAGGCCGAACAGCAGCCCGACGGTGATGGTGCCGGCGACCCGCTGGCCCATGAAGCCGGGCGCGAAGATCGACAGCAGGACGTAGAGGAAGTACCAGGCGAGGAAGAAGCCGGTCATCGGGAAGACGAACCCGCGGAACTTCTTGCGCAGCGCCTGGAACTCCTCGGTGGACTGCAGGGCGAGGTAGGCGTCCTCGTGCTGCGTGCGAGCGTCGTTGCTCACGGTCACCTCCAGGGTCGGGACCGGGCGGTGCGCCCGGGTCGGCTCAAGGGTGCTCGGCCCGCCGACCCGTGGCGAGACCCCGCGCGGGGTGCCGCGCCCGGCGGGGCTGTGCAGCGACGGGCGGGGAGACGACCACGGTGTGCGGTGGGTCACAGAGCGCCGAACGGGGCCCGTGGTGCGCCGAACGGCAGGCCCGGCATGATGGGCGCCGTGCGTGCGCTGAGGAAGGTCTCCGCCGGTCCGGGTCTCTCGCTGGTCGAGGTGCCGGAGCCCGAGTGCGGCCCGAAGGACGTCAAGGTCCGGGTGCTGCGGGCGGGGCTGTGCGGCACCGACCTGCACCTCGAGCAGTGGGACGAGTGGGCCGCCGCCACCGTGCGGGCGCCGATGACCATCGGCCACGAGTTCTTCGGCGAGGTCGTCGAGGTGGGGGTCGACGTCGACCACGTGTCGGTCGGCGACCGGGTGTCGGGGGAGGGGCACATCGTCTGCGGCACCTGCCGCAACTGCCGCGCCGGGCGGCGCCACCTGTGCATCAACACGGTCGGCATCGGGGTCAACCGTGACGGCGCCTTCGCCGACTTCGTCGTCATCCCCGCGACCAACGCCTGGGTGCAGCCGCGCGACCTCGACCCCGAGCTCGGGGCGGTCTTCGACCCGCTCGGCAACGCGACGCACACGGCGCTGCAGTGGCCGGTCGTCGGCGAGGACGTCGCCGTCACCGGGGCCGGCCCGATCGGGGTGATGGCCACCGCCATCGTCCGGCACGCCGGCGCGCGACGCATCGCGGTCACCGACCTGTCGCCCGAGC
Organism: Phycicoccus sp. HDW14; assembly: GCF_011383005.1. Taxonomy (GTDB): domain Bacteria; phylum Actinomycetota; class Actinomycetes; order Actinomycetales; family Dermatophilaceae; genus Phycicoccus. The sequence continues at coordinate 3,939,978 of NZ_CP049935.1, forward strand.
GGCTCGCGCTGGCCCGGGCAGCCGGCGCGGACCACGTCGTCGACGTCTCGCGCGGGGAGACGCTGCGTGACGCCCAGGCCGCGCTCGGGATGGCCGAGGGCTTCGACATCGGGCTCGAGATGTCCGGGTCGCCGCTGGCCGTCGAGGAGATGCTCGCCAACATGAACCACGGCGGGCGGGTGGCGCTGCTCGGGCTGCCGAAGGACCGCTACGCCATCGACTGGGGGCGGGTCATCACGCACATGATCACGCTGCGCGGCATCTACGGCCGGGAGATGTTCGAGACCTGGTACCTCATGGGCTCGATGCTCGCGACGTCGGCCGAGCTGCGGCAGGCGGTGTCCTCGGTCATCACCGGGCGCTACCCCGCCGAGCAGTGGGAGGCCGCGTTCGCCGAGACCCGCTCGGGCCACGGCGGCAAGGTCGTCCTCGACTGGAGCTGACGCCGGGGCCCCTCCCGACCGCCGGCCTCCCGGCGAGATGCGGGGCTCCGGGCGCGACCGCACGCGGAGCCGCGCAGATCGCGCGCAGGGCAGTGGCCGACGCCGGCTCTGGTCGAGTTCATTGGATGGCGGCGGGAAGTCACCGCCATCCGCGAGATCGGACCAGAGCCGGGAGATCGGACCAGAGCCGGGAGACCGGACCGGAGCCGGCGCGGGCCTAGGCTGGCTCGGTCGGTGACCCCGACACCGCCCACCCGGACGACGACGAGGAGCACCCGTGTACGGCGCCGTGAAGGACCAGCTGCAGGCGACGCTGCAGGAGATCGAGGACGCCGGGCTCACCAAGCGCGAGCGCGAGATCACGACCCCGCAGGCGGCGCACGTCGGCACGGCCGGCGGGGAGTCCCTGAACTTCTGCGCCAACAACTACCTCGGGCTGGCCGACCACCCCGACGTCGTCGCCGCCGCCCGGGCCGCCCTCGACACCTGGGGCTTCGGGATGGCCTCGGTGCGCTTCATCTGCGGCACCCAGACCCAGCACACCGAGCTCGAGCGACGCCTCTCGACCTTCCTCGGCAGCGAGGCGACGATCCTCTACTCCTCGTGCTTCGACGCCAACGGCGGTGTCTTCGAGGTGCTCTTCGGCGCAGAGGACGCCATCGTCTCCGACGAGCTGAACCACGCCTCGATCATCGACGGCATCCGGCTCTCCAAGGCCGCCCGGTACCGGTACAAGAACGCCGACATGGCCGATCTCCGTGCGCAGCTCGAGGCCGCCCGCGACGCCGGCGCCCGCCGCACCTGCGTCGTCACCGACGGCGTCTTCTCGATGGACGGCTCGTACGCGCCCCTCGACGAGATCTGCGACCTGGCCGACGAGTTCGGTGCGATGGTCCTGGTCGACGACAGCCACGCCGTGGGGTTCGTCGGCGAGCACGGCGGCGGCACCCCCGAGCTGTTCGGTGTGCGCGACCGCGTCGACATCGTCACGGGCACGCTCGGCAAGGCCCTCGGCGGCGCGTCGGGCGGGTACGTCGCGAGCCACCGCGAGGTCGTCGAGCTGCTGCGCCAGCGCTCGCGTCCGTACCTCTTCTCCAACTCCGTGGCGCCGGCCGTGGTCGCGGGCTCGCTCGCCGCCCTCGACCTCGTCGCGTCCTCCGGCGAGGGCCGGGAGACGTTGCGGCGCAATGCATCCCTCTTCCGCTCGCTGATGGAGGAGGCCGGCTTCGACCTGCTGCCCGGGTCGCACCCCATCATCCCGGTGATGTTCCCGGGGGAGGACGGTGCGCGGCAGGCGGCGCAGATCGCCGACCACATGCTCGTCCACGGCGTCTACGTCATCGCCTTCAGCTTCCCGGTCGTGCCGCGCGGGAAGGCGCGCATCCGGGTGCAGCTCTCGGCGGCGCACAGCGAGGCGGACGTCCGCCGGTGCGTCGAGGCCTTCGTCGCCGGCCGCGACGCCGTCACCTGAATCTCCTGCGAACGTGTGTGAACACGCCGGGAGATCACGGTATTGAGTGACAGGACCTTTCGGACAGGTATGTGACAGGACCTTTCGGACACCGAGTTGGCCGAGCATTGCTCATGGCCGGGAAGTCGGTGGCGATGGATGCACGCTTGGCGGTGGCGTTCTTGAACGCCGTGGAGGCGGGAGGCACGGTGAGCGCGAAGTGCGCCGAGCTGGGCCTGAGCCGGGACTCGTACTACCGGTATCGGCGCCGTTTCAGGGAACGCGGCCTGGAGGGGTTGCTCGATGACTCCAGCCGGCCTCATTTCTCTCCGACAGCGACACCCCAACCGATGGTGGACCTGATCGTCGCCGAGCGTGACGCGCTCAGGAGGGCCGGCTGGGACGATGGGGCACGCAGCATCGGCTCGCGGCTCAGGCGCCGTGAGGTCCCCGCCGTCCCCGACGCTCGGACCATCCACCGGGTCCTGGTCCGCGCCGGGCTGGTCGATCCCCAACCGGCGAAGCGGCCCCGGGCGTCCTTCCGCCGCTTTGAGCATCCACGCCCGAACGCGTGCTGGCAGCTGGACGGCAAGCAGTGGCTCCTGGCCGACGGTAGGACGGTGTGCCTGCTGCGGATCATCGACGACCACTCCCGGTTCATCCTGGGCACCCGGGTCGCCAGGTCAGAGAACAGCGCCGACGCCTGGACCTTGTTCAGCAGGTGCGCCACCCGCCACGGCCCACCGGCGATGCTGCTCACCGACAACTCGCTGGCGTTCAATGCCCGCCGGATCACCGGGGCGATGGGCACGTTCGAGGCCCAGGTCCACGCCGTGGGCACTCACACCGTCAGCTCCACTGCGGGCCACCCGCAAACCCTGGGCAAGAAGGAACGCGACTGGCAACCACTGAGCCGGTGGCTGACCGCGCGGGACCCGGCCACCACCATCGAGGCGCTGCAACGGCTCGTCGACGCCTACGACCTGCTCTTCAACACCGACCGCCCTCACCAAGGCCTGGACCCCGACCAAACCCCCCACGAGCGGTACACCGCCAGCCCCAAGGCCACTCCCGCCCCGACCCCACTGCCCGGAAGGGCCACCGTCACCCGGCGCGTCGTGGCTGCCAACGGGCACGTCAACCTCGGCGGCGACGCGGTCACCAGCATCGGCAGCGCCTGGGCCGCAGCCACCGTCACCATCGTCCGGGACGGCCACGACGCCGTCATCACCCACGACACCCTCGTCATCGCGCGGATACGGATCGACCCCCGCCACCGCTACCAAAACCGCAGCACCTGGAAACCCACACTGTCCGAAAGGTCCTGACACACCCCGTCCGAAACGTCCTGTCACATGACACCGGGAGATCACGGCGTGTTCACACACGTTCGCGGAGGGAGCGGGGGGGTGGGGACTCAGTCGCGGATCCGGCTGCGCGCCAACGTGACCCGCTCGGGGGTGTGCAGCCGGACGAGCGTGCGCGTCGTCGACGCCGGGATGCGTCCGGGCGTCGCCAGCGACACGACGACGGCGACGAAGAAGGCCAGCGGCACCGCCCACAGCGCCGGGTTGGCGAGCAGCGCGCCCGTCCAGCCGGTGAGGTCGCCGCGGACCGTCGTCGTGCCGAGCGCCGCCGTCGTGGTCATCCCGCCGACGAGCAGCCCGGCCATCGCGCCGGTGGTCGACAGCCGGCGCCACCACACCCCGAGGATGATGAGCGGCGCGAACGTCGCGGCGGCCACGGCGAAGGCCAGCCCGACGGTGGTCGCGACGCCGAGCGGCTCGGTGACGCGGCTCAGCGCGTAGGGGATGACCACCGCCGCGACGGCGGCGTAGCGGAAGCCGCGCACACCCGGGGCGTCGCCGCCGGTGAAGCGCGCGAGCCGGGGCCGCAGCACCTCCTGGTCGATGACGCCGGTGACCGACATCGCGAGGCCGGACGCGGTCGAGAGGAACGCCGCGAAGGCGCCCCCGGCGAGCATCGCCGTGAGCAGGTCGCCCCCGAGGCCGCCGACCATGTCGTCGGGCAGGCGCAGGACGACGGAGTCCGAGCGCACCCCTCGGGCAGCACCGGGAACGCGACCCGCCCGAGCACGCCGTACACCGGTGGCAGCAGGTAGAAGGTGCCCAGCAGGGCGATGACCGTGACGGTGGTGCGGCGGGCACCGATGCCGTCGGGGTTCGTGTAGTACCGGACGAGCACGTGCGGCAGCCCCATGGTCCCGAGGCAGAGGGCGAGGAGGGTCGAGGCCGTCCGGTAGACGGGGTGGTCGCCGGGGCCGGTGGGGGTGAGCGGCACGTGCCACTCCGGCGGCACGACCGGGGCCGGGTGCCCGTCGCGGAACCACAGGAGCAGGAGGACGAAGGCGGGCACGGCCAGGGCGGTGAGCTTGACCCAGTACTGCACGGCCTGGACGAAGGTGATCGAGCGCATGCCGCCCGCCCCGACCGCCGCCGCGATGACGACCATCACGACGAAGCCGCCGACCCACGACGGCGCGCCCGTGACGAGCGTCAGGGTGAGGCTCGCGCCCTGGAACTGCGGCACGAGGTAGAGCCAGCCGATGGCCACGACGAGCAGCGACGAGACGAGCCGGACGGCCCGCGAGCCGAGCCGGGCCTCGGCGAAGTCGGGCAGCGTGTACGCGCCCGAGCGGCGCATCGGGGCGGCCACCATGACGAGGAGCACGAGGTAGCCGAGGGTGTACCCCACGGGCAGCCAGAGCATGTCGACCCCGACGCCGTACACGAGCCCCGCCACGCCGAGGAAGCTTGCGGCGGAGAGGTACTCACCGCCGATGGCCGACGCGTTGAGGCGCGGTGACACCGTGCGGCCGGCGACGTAGAAGTCGCTCGTGCGGCGCGAGAGCCGCAGCCCGAGGCCGCCGACGGCCAGGGTGGTCAGGCACACGAGCACGACCGCGACGATGGACAGGGGATGGTTCACGGCTCGTCCACGACCTCGGCGAAGTCGGACTCGATGCGCTCGCTCTGCCGTGCGTACCACCGGGCGAGCACCCACGCCGCCGGGTAGACCGCGACGCCGAGGACGACCCACGGGAACGGGATGCCGAACACCGTCGTCGAGCGCGTCGCGGGCACGAGGGCGAGGACGACCGGCAGGGCGGCGAGGCCGACGACCATCAGGGCGAGGATGACGAGCGAGAGCCGCAGCTGGGCGCGCATCAGGCCGTCGAGGTAGACGTCGCCGAGCTCGGTCTGCTCGTCGATGTCGCGGGCGGCCGGGCGCGAGCGGTGCGGGACCGCGCCGCGGCGCGAGCTCGTGACGCGGACGCGCTCGGGCGGCGGGGTGCTCACGGACGTCAGGCGCCGGGGCGGCGGTCGCCGAGCGGACGCCGCAGGAGGGTGTCGCGCAGCTCCTTGGTGTGCCGGCGGCTGACCTGCAGCTCGACGCGGCCGACGAGCACCGAGCAGCGGCCGTGGTCCATGCGCACCTCGCTGACGTGGGGGAGCGCGACGAGAGTGCTGCGGTGGATGCGGACGAACCCGTGCTCGGCCCACCGCTCCTCGAGGACGCTCAGCGGGACGCGCACGAGGTGCGACCCGGTGTCGGTGTGCAGCCGGGCGTAGTCGCCGTGGGCCTGGGCGTACCGGATCTGGGTGCGGGTGATGAAGCGGGTGACGCCGCCGAGCTCGACGGGGATGGTCTCGTCCTCGACGGGCGGGCCGGGGGCGGCGTCGGAGGGCGCCCGGGCGCCACCGCGCTCGCGCAGCTCGACGACCCGGCGCACGGCCTCGGCGATGCGGTCCTCACGCACCGGCTTCATCACGTAGTCGGTGACGTCGAGGGCGAAGGCGTCGACGGCGTGCCGCTCGTGGGCCGTGACGAAGACGACCTGGGGGCGCACCGCGAACCGTGAGATGACGCGTGCCAGGGCCATCCCGTCGAGGCCCGGCATCGAGATGTCGCTGAAGACGACGTCGACGTCGCGGGCGTCGAGGAGCTGGAGGGCGTCGGTGCCGCTCGAGGCCGTGAGGACCTCGGCGACCCGGTCGTCGCGCCCGAGGAGGTAGCCCAGCTCGGACAGGGCGGGGAGCTCGTCGTCGACGACGAGCACGACCATCCCCTGGTCGGTGGACATGCGGGGCAGCCTACGACCAGCCGTCAGGGTTGTGCGTGGACCCCGGGTGCGAACTTGGGCACACGGAAGCTGACCTTCGTCCCCGCTCCCGGGGCGGTCTCGACGACCAGCCCGAACTCGTCGCCGTAGACCTGGCGCAGCCGGGCGTCGACGTTGCCGAGGCCGACCGAGTCGGTGGCGCGGGCGCCGTCGAGGATCGTGCGCACGTGCTCGGGGTCGGTGCCGACGCCGTCGTCCTCGATGGCGATCTCGGCCTCGGCGCCGAGGTCGGTGGCGGTGATGGTGACGTGCCCGGTGCCCTCCTTGCTCGCGAGGCCGTGCCGCACCGCGTTCTCGACGAGCGGCTGCACGGCGAGGTACGGGAGCGAGACGGGCAGGACCTCGGGCGCGACGAGCAGCGAGACGCGCAGCCGGTCGCCGAAGCGGGCCTGCTCGAGCACGAGGTAGCGCTCGACGTTGCGCAGCTCCTCGGCGAGGGTCGTGAAGGTGCCGCCGGTGCGCAGCGCGTAGCGGGTGAAGTCGGCGAAGTCGAGGAGCAGCTCGCGTGCGCGGTCGGGGTCGGTGCGCACGAACGAGGCGATGGCCGCGAGGCTGTTGTAGATGAAGTGCGGGCTGATCTGCGCGCGCAGGGCCCGCAGCTCGGCCTCGACGACCTGGGTGCGGGTGCGGGCCAGCTCGGCGAGGGCCAGCTGGCTCGACACCCATGTCGCGACCTCCTCGGTGGCGCGGGTCAGGCCGGGCGAGGAGTGCTCGGTCCACGCGGTGAGCGTGCCGATCACGAGGTCGTCGGAGACCAGGGGCGCCGTGACGGCCATCCGGATCGGGCAGTCGGGGTCGGAGCACGCGACGTCCTCGCCGCCGTGGGCGACCGTGCGGCCGGTCTCGAGGGTGCGCTCGCCGAGGGGGACGGCCAGCGCGCGGTGGTGCTCGCCGGTACCCGTCCAGGACAGGACGCTCCCGGGGGTGGCGAGCGAGACGGCGTGGGCGCCGAGGATGGACAGGAGGTGGCGGCCGGCGCGCTCGGCGGCCTCGGGGTCAGGCCCTCGCCGAGGTGGCGCGAGGCGAGCGACGCGGTGTGCAGCGTCGCGTAGGTGGCGCGGTCGGTCTCGGAGATGAAGCCCCGCCGGCGGCTGCGGCGCAGCAGCCACACCGCGAGCCAGAGCAGCAGCATGGTGACCGCGACGAGGACCGCCGTGGGCCAGTGGATGCTGCCCGTCATGGGCACACCGTCATGCGCACACCCTAGGCTCACCGGGTCAGGTGCGGCAGAGGGCCGCCGGGCGCGGAAGGCGGTCGCAGACGGTGGGCGAGCTCGACGAGGTGCTGGCGCTGCGGTGGGTCGACGGACCGGCGGGTGCGGGAGCGGGCGAGGCCGTGGCCGCGGGCGAGTTCGGCGACGGGTGGGTCATCGGGAACGCCGTCAACGGTGGGGTGCTCATGGCGCTCGGGGCTCGGGCCCTCGCCGACGCGGCGGCCGGCGCCGGTCATCCGGACGTCCTCACCTGGAGCACGGTGTTCCTCTCCGCGGCCCAGCCGGGTCCGGTCGAGGTGCGCGCCGAGCTGCTGCGCGCCGGCCGGTCGGTGTCGACGGGGCAGGTGCGGCTGGTCCAGGAGGGGCCGGACGGACCGGTCGAGCGGGCCCGGGTGACGGCCGTGCTGGGCGACGCCTCGGTGGCCCTGGAGCCGGTGCACCGCTCGCCCGGACCGCCGACGATGCCCCCGCCGGACGCGTGTGTGCCGGCGCAGCGTGACGGCAGCCCGCTCGCGTCGGCCATCGCCCTCCTCGACCGGCTCGACCTGCGGGTGGACCCCGCGACGGCCGGGTTCGCGGTCGGTCGTCCGACCGGACGCGGCGTGCTGCGGGCGTGGGTGCGGATGGCCGACGGCCGCGAGCCCGACGTCGCGATGCTGCCCTTCGCCGTCGACTGCCTGATGCCGGTCGCCTTCGACCTCGGGGTGGCGGGCTGGGCGCCGACGCTCGAGCTGACCGGGCAGGTGCTCGGGCGACCGGCGCCGGGCTGGCTGCAGGTGGCGATGCACGTCGACGCGGTCGTCGGGGGCTTCTACGTCGAGGAGGCCGACGTCTGGGACTCCACCGGGCGGCTCGTCGCGCGCTCGCGGCAGCTGGCGGGCATCCGGGTGCCGCCGGAGGGGCTCGCGCCGGCCGCTGGCTAGGCTTCCGGGATGCCCGCCGCGCCGCCGTCCCGCCCCTCGCCGGCCGTCGAGGCGGTGGCCCGGCTCGCCGAGCTCCCGGGGGTCCCGGAGCAGGTCGAGGCCGCTCGGGAGGCGTGCACGCGGCTGCGCTGGCACCAGGCCCTGCGGCGCCGCATCCCCGAGGCGGCGGCCGAGTCGAGGGTGCGCGGGGCGCTGGCCAGCGCCGAGCTCGAGGGCGCCTCGATGCCGCTCGACGCCATCCGCGACGTGGTGCGCGGTGCGGCGACGTGGTCGGCCGACCCGGACCCCGTCGAGCGGGTCGTGCGAGGGGTCGTCGGGGCGACGGCGGAGTCCGAGCACGTGCGCGGCCTCGTCCTGTCGGCGCCACTGCAGGCCCTGGCCCGGCTGCACACGGTGGCGGCCTCCGGCCTGTTGCCGGACGACGCGCTCGGGCGGCCGCGACGGGACGGGGAGCGGTGTGCCGAGCTCGGTGACCTCGGCGAGGCGCCCTCGGCCGGGGCCGCGGCCGAGCGGCTGCGCGGGGTCGTCGAGGTGCTCCTCGCGGTGCCGCGGCTGCCCGTGGTCGTCGCGGCGGCGGTCGTGCACGCCGAGCTCGCGACGGTGCGTCCGTTCGTCCGGGGCAACGCCGTCGTCGCGCGGGCCCTCGACCGGGCGCTCGCCCAGGCCGGCGGGCTCGACCCCACCGGGGTCGCGGTGACCGAGGCGGGCCACGGCGCCGGCGGCGGGGCGCCGTACGTCGGCGCGCTGGCCGCGTACGGGCGGGGCGACGTCGTGGGCGTCGGGTTGTGGGTCACCCACTGCTGCACCGCCGTGCGTGCTGCCGCCGACGAGGGCGAGAAGGTGGCCGACGCCGTGCTCGCCGGCCGGCTGGGGTAGCGCCGAGGCGTCGCGACCGTCCGGCGGTGGTTCGGCGACCGTCCGGCGATCGGGTGGCCGCTCCGGTTGTCGAGGCCCGTCGTCAGGAGTAGAACCGGAGGTGAGGGTCTCCCCGGACTCCCTCACCGACAGACCTACCGCGATGCGACGGGTACCCACGCGCGGGCAGTCCACTGATGGACCGACCGTGCTGGGCTGGACCCAGCACGGTGACGGCATGGAGCACGCCTGGTCGCCCGGAGCCTCGCGGCAGGACGACGCCCCGCCCCGTCGGCGGGGGCGTCGTCGTCGGTGCTCGGCGGGGTCGTCGGGGTGCTCGTCGGGCGTGGTCGACGGTCGTCGCGGTCAGAGGTGCTCGCGGACGGTCGTCCGGGCGGTCGTCAAGGCTTCAACTTCCTCGGCGGAGCGACGGAATCCGTCGTTCTGTGGCGCCTCTCAGGAGGTTTTCGACACTGTTCACGTCGGGCTTGCGCGGAGGGCCGTCGATGGGACACGATTGACCCACTCGCTCCCCTTCGGGGTAGAGCGACCGGCGAACCGGCTTCTCCCCCCCGGAGCTCGGCTCGCCGACGGCCCCGGTTGTCCCCCCGACCGGGGCCGTCCCATGTCCGGACCCAGCACCCCCAGCCACGCCCCGGGTCGCGGGGACCCCGCCCCGACCGGGGCCGTCCCATGTCCGGACCCAGCACCTGCGCGAGTCGAGGTGATACCGGGGCCGGATGGGGGTCCGGTATCACCTCGACCGGGGCGCCGGACCCCCCATCCGCCGACCTCGTGCGAGATGTGGACGGGTCGACGCGCGGGTCGGGTCCCAGAACCGCGCGCAGGTCGCACGACGTGGAGGCGGGGCCGCCGTCGTCCACAGGACCCCGGGTACGAGGCCGTCGTCCACAGGCCGGCCGATGCCCCTTCCGGCCCGGGCGCCGTCGACGCAGGCTCGGAGCATGTCCACGACCTCCTGCGTCCTCGCCGTCGTCGGGGCCTCGGGCGGCCTCGGCGCGAGCACCCTCGCCCTCGCCGTCGGCCGCCGGCTGGCCGTCGACGGCCCGCCCGCCACCGTCGTCGACCTCGACCTCACCGGCGGCGGGCTCGATGTCACGGCGGGAGTCGAGCACCTCGCCGGCCGGCGGTGGGCTGCCCTGGCCTCGGTGCGCGGAGCTGTCCCTCCCGACCTCGTCCTCGGCTCGCTGCCCACCGAGGCCGGATGCCGGCTGCTGTCCGCCGGCGGGTCCCCACCCACCGATGTCCCGGACGCCGCGGTGGCCGACGTGCTCGACTCCCTCGTCGGTGCGGGCGGCCCGGTGGTCCTCGACGTGCCGGCCGCCTCCACCCTGCTCCCGCTCGTGCTCCGCCACGCCCCGCTCGTCGTCCTCGTCACCGGCCTGCGCACCCGGGCGCTCGCGGACGCCGACGCCCTCGTCGACCGGCTGACCTCCCGGGCCGAGGGAGGGCCGGCGCCCCCGGACCTGCGGCTGGTCACCCGCGGCCCGAGACCCACCGCCGGTGTGCTCGACGACGTCGTCGCCCACCTGGGCGTCGCACACCTGCACCACGTCCCGGACGACCCGCGCGTCCCCCGCGACGCCGAGAGAGGTGCCTGGCCGGGCAGTGCCGACGACGCCGTGCGCCGCTGCGCGGACCGGGTCGTCGAGGTGGTCGGCACGGCCCGCGGAGTGTTCGGACGGGCTTCGTGACGGGGGGCGACCTCGTCCGCGACGGCGTCGAGCACTCGATCCGCTCCGGGCTGGGGCCCACCGGTGCGGCCATCGCGCGCTTCCCGGACGACCCCGTGCCCGTCCTCGGGCGGCAGGGGCGGGACGTCGCGGCGGCGGCGCTGGCCGAGCGGCTCACCGGGGTCGGACCCCTCGCCCCGCTCGTGGCCGACGTGCGGGTCACCGACGTCCTCGTCAACGGCGACGGCACGGTGTGGGTCGACCGCGGCGACGGCGTCGAGCGGTCCGCCGTGCACCTGGCCGCCGCCGAGCTGCGTCCGCTGGCCGTGCGGCTCGCCGGTCTGGCCGGGCGACGGCTCGACGACGCCCAGCCGTGGGTCGACGGTTTGCTCCCCGGAGGCGTCCGGCTGCACGCCGTCCTTCCCCCGCTCGTCGAACAGGGCGCCCACCTGAGCCTCCGGGTGGCACGTCGGCGGATGGCGGGCGTCGACGAGCTCGTGGCCGCCGGCAGCGCGAGTCCGGTTCTCGCAGAGGTGCTGCGGGCCCTCGTGCGCTCTCGGCGCAGCCTGCTCGTCACCGGCGGCACGGGGGCCGGCAAGACCACCGTGCTCGGTGCACTGCTCGCCGAGTGCGACCCGAGCGAGCGGCTGGTCGTGGTCGAGGACGTCCGCGAGCTCGACCCCGCCCACCCCCACGTCGTGCGGCTCCAGGGTCGTGCCGCCAACGTCGAGGGCGCGGGAGAGGTGCCGATGTCGGCACTGGTCCGCCAGGCCCTGCGGATGCGCCCCGACCGGCTCGTCGTCGGTGAGGTCCGGGGGCGGAGGTGCGTGAGCTGCTCGCCGCGCTCAACACCGGCCACGAGGGTGGCGCCGGCACGCTGCACGCCAACGGCCCCGAGGAGGTGCCCGCCCGGATCGAGGCACTGGGGTCGCTCGCCGGGATGCCCCGCGAGGCCGTCCACGCCCAGCTGCGCGGCGCCCTCGACGTCGTCGTCCACGTCGTCCGCGACCGGCGCGGGCGCCGGGTCGAGCGGCTCGGCCTGCCGCGGGCCGGACCCGACGGGCTCGTCGAGGTGCGCACGGCCCTCGTCGACGACGGCGTCCTGCTGCGCCGGGGCCCCGCGATCGCGCAGCTGGCCGGGCTCGTGCCGCCGGGGACCCTCCCCGCGGACCTGGTGGCGGGTGCCCCGCCGTGACCGCCGTGCTCGTACTCCTCGTCGCGGCCGTCCTGCTCTGGCCCGGCCCGCCGGTCGATGGGCCACCCGACGCCGCACCGCCCCGGTTCCGCCCGGTGCTGCGTCGACCGGGCTGGGCGCGTCGTGCACCGGGTGAGTGGGTCGCCGAGCTCGCCGAGGTCGCCACCGTCGGGCTGCAGGCGGGGCTCGACCTCGCCGGCGCCGTGACGGTCGCGGCGAGCAGCCCGACCGTCCGCTCCGCCGCGTCGTGGCTCGCCCCGCGGGTGGCGGGTGCGGTCGAGGGCGGCTCGGCCGTCGCTGCCTGCCTCGCCGAACCGCCCGAGGGCTGTGGCCCGGACGAGTGCGCCGACCTCGCCCTGCTCGCCCGAGCCTGGCGACTGTCCGAGCACACGGGGGCCGCCGCGTCGCGCACCACCGCAGGGCGGCAGCGGCCATCCGGGCCCGGGCCGCCGCCCGCGAGCGCGTCGCCGCCGCGCTCGCCGGTCCGCGGGCCTCGATGCGGCTGCTCACCCTGCTGCCGCTCGGCGGCCCGCTCGTCGGCGTCCTGCTCGGCCTCTCGCCGACCACGCTCTACGGGTCGGCGCCGGCCCGGGCGGCCGCGGGCGTCGGCCTCGTGCTCACCGCCTCGGGGTGGTGGTGGTCGCGGTCCCTCGTTCGGCGGGCGCTGCGTCCGGGCCGCACGGACGGCCGGCCGTGACCTCCCTCTGCGTCGTCCTCGTGCTGTTCGCACTCCTGCTGATGCCGACGCGCCGTGCCGCCGTCCCGAGCCGGTCCTCGCCAGGGCGCACGGACGCGCGGGCGGCGACGCTCGACGACGCCGCGGGGTCGCTGACGATGCTCGCCGCCGTGCTGCGCGGTGGTGCCGGCGCGGTCGAGTGCCTCGAGGCCGTGGCCGCCGTCGACGCCGGGGCGGCGGGGCGCGAGCTGGCCGTCGTCGCCGCGGCCCACCGCTGGGGTGAGCCGCCCGAACGTGCCTGGGGGCGGGTCGGGCCGGGGTGGGCTCCGGCGGCGGTCGCGTGGCACGCGGCGCTGGCGGCGGGTGCCGCCCCGGCCGGTCTCGTCGACGCCGCCGCCGACCGGATGCGCGTGGCCGAGGCCCGCCGGCTCGAGGGGGCGGTGCACCGGGCCGGGGTCCTCCTCGTGCTGCCCCTCGGGGCCTGCTTCCTGCCGGGGTTCGTGGCCACGACGGTCGTGCCGGTGGTGCTCCTCCTCGTCGGTGCTGTCGGATGAGGGGACGGCGGCGTCGGCGCACGGGGCACGCGGCCAGGGGCCCTGGGCCGCGACGGTCGAGGGCCGGTGCCGGTCGCCCGCGGGCGCGTGGACCGGGACGTCCGCGTCGGGGGTCGTCGCAGGTGGGTCGCCCCCCCGGGGGTCGTCGGGCCCCGTCGTCCACAGGCGGGTCCCCGGCGCCGGTCGTCCACAGGCGCCCGGGTGCCCCTTCCCGCGCGGCCGGTCCGCTGGCGAGGGTGGAGGCCACGGACGCGACCAGCGCGTCCACCACACCGAGGAGGACCCATGACCGCACGCGTCGCGACCCGACGCCTCGTGCGCCACGGACGAGAGGCACTGACCCGTCTGCGTCGGCGCGGGGAGGAGGGGATGACCACCGCGGAGTACGCCGTGGGCACCGTCGCGGCGGTCGCCTTCGCCGCCCTGCTGCTCGTCATCGTCAAGTCGGGCCCGGTCAAGAGCGCGCTGACCAGCATCATCGTCGGCGCGCTCGGCACGTGACCCGAGCCGAGCGGGGGGCCGCCACCGCCGAGCTGGCGGTGGCGCTCCCCGCGCTGCTGCTGGTCCTCGCCGTCGCGCTCGGTGCGCTGCGCCTCGGCATCGACCGCGTGCGCTGCCTCGACGCCGCCCAGACCGGCGCGCGGCTGCTCGCGCGGGGCGAGCCGCTCGAGTCGTCCCGCGCCGCCGCGCTCGCCCGGGCCCCGGCCGGGGCGACGGCCGCCGTCGTCGTCGAGGCGAGCACTGTGCAGGTCACCGTCCGGGCCCGGCCACCCGGTGTGCTCGCGGACGTCGGCGTCGGCCTGGCGTCGGAAGGGACCGCGGTGGCGCGTCGCGAGGGGGCGCCGTGACGGGTCCGCGAACGGTCGGGGAACGAGGCAGCGCCACCGTCCTCGTCGTCGGGGCGGTCGCGGTCGTGGCGGTGCTGCTCGGGGGTGCGCTGCTCGTGGCGTCGGCGGTCCGCGACGCCCGGGCCGCCCGTGCGGCCGCCGACCTCGCCGCCCTCGCCGCTGCCGTGCCGCTGGTCACCGGAGGCCGACCCGACTGCGCCGCCGCCGGACGCACCGCCCGGGCCAACGGCGCACAGCTCGTCGGCTGCACCGCCGCCCCCGACGGGAGTGTCGTCGTCGAGGTCAGCGTGCCGCGGCGTGCGGTGTCGTGGTGGCCGGGGCTCCCGACGTCGGTCGGAGCACGGGCCAGGTCGGGAGTCGCACCGCCCGGTGGGGCGGCCGCGGTCTCCCGGCCGGTGGTGTCAGCGGGTGGGGCCGGTCTCCGGCTGGTCCGATCGGGCCTCGGCCACCTCGGCCCGGCGGCGGGCGGTCTCGGTCGAGACGTGCTGCTCGGCCACCCGCGCGTCGGCCTCCTGGCGCAGGGCGGCGGTCTCGCTCTCGTGGCGCCGGCGCTCCTCCTCCAAGAGGCGCTCGCGCGTGGCCAGCTCCTCCTTCATCCGCTGCTGCTCGGCGACGCGCTCCTGCTCCGCCGCCTTCTCGGCCTCGCGGGTCTCCACCCGGCGTCGGTGGCCGTGCCGCAGGCCGGTGCGCAGCACCGCCCACCCGAGCCAGAACAGGGTGATGACGACCATGCCGCTGATGAGGAAGACGACGGGCGGGAGCTCCACCGTGCCACCGAGGACCTTGATGACCACCGGGTCGTCGAGGCGCACCGACCCGAGCACCAGGGCGGCCCCGACACCGAGGGCCAGGAGGACGAGGACCACACCGAGGAGCACCATGCTCGGCAGGCTACCTCCCGCACCACGGCCGGTGTCCCGCACCGACAGCCGGGCACCGTCGGCCTCCGGGCCCGGTGCCCGGGTCAGCCCGCCGTCGCCAGGGCCAGCTCGAGCACCACGACCGCCCCGGCCTTGTCGAGCGGCTCGTTCCCGTTGCCGCACTTCGGCGACTGCACGCAGGCCGGGCAGCCCGTGGCGCACCCGCACCCGAGCACGGCGTCGCGGGTGGCCCCCACCCACTCCTCGAACGCGTCGAAGGCCCGCTCGGCGAAGCCGGCCCCGCCGGGGTAGCCGTCGAAGACCATCACCGTCGGCAGCCCGGTGTCGGGGTGCAGGGCGGTCGAGACCCCGCCGACGTCCCAGCGGTCGGAGGTCGCGACGAGGGGCAGCATCCCGATCGCCGCGTGCTCCGCGGCGTGCAGGGCGCCCGGCACGTCGGCCGCGGCCACCCCGGCGGCGGTGAGCACGTCGGGGTCCACGGTCCACCAGACGGCCCGGGTGGTCAGCGCCCGCTCCGGGAGGTCGAGCGCGTGCCGGCCGATCACCTCCCCGCTCGGCAGCCGGCGCACGAAGCCGGTCACCTGGCCGGTCACCCGCACCGACCCGAAGCAGGTCCGCACCCGGGCCCGCTCGTGCACCCGCTCGGTGCCGAGGACGTCGAACCGGCTCACCGACTGCGCCATGGTCGACCAGCCCGGGTCTCCGCGCACCACGTGGGCGGCGCGCGCCGCGAGGTCGAGGTCGGTGACCACCCACGTCTCGCCCTGGTGCAGGTGCACCGCGCCGGTGTGCACCTGCGCATGCGCCGCCGCCTCGTCGACGGTGCCGACGACCCGCCCGGTGCGGGTCTCGACGACGGCCACGACGTCGCTCGCCCCGCGCAGCGAGATGTGCTCGGCGGGGCGGTCCTCTCGTGCCCAGAACCACCCCGTCGGGCGCCGCCGCAGGATGCCGCCCTCGACGAGCACGTCGAGCAGACCGCGCGCCCCGGGTCCGAACAGCTCGAGGTCGGCCTCACCGATGGGCAGCTCGGCGGCCGCGGCCGCGAGGTGGGGGCCAGCACGTGCGGGTTCTCCGGGTCGACGACGGTGCTCTCCACCGGGGCGCCGAAGATGGCCTCCGGGTGCCGCACGAGGTAGGCGTCGAGCGGGTCGTCGGCGGCCACGAGCACCGCCAGCGACTCGCCGCCCGAGCGCCCGGCGCGACCGGCCTGCTGCCACAGGCTCGCCCGCCGACCCGGCCACCCGGCCATGACGACGGCGTCCAGGCCGCTGACGTCGATGCCCAGCTCGAGGGCGGTCGTCGCCGCGAGGCCCCGCACGGTGCCTGCCCGCAGCCCGCGTTCCAGCTCGCGCCGGTCCTGGGGCAGGTACCCGCCGCGGTAGGCCGCGACCGCCGCGGCGGCCTCGGGGTCGAGCGCCTCCAGCCGGCGCCGCGCGCCGGTGGCCAGGGCCTCGGCGCCGGCCCGGCTGCGTGCGAACGCGACGGTCTGCACGCCCTGGTCGACCAGCCCGGCCAGCAGCTCGGCGGCCTCGGTCGTCGCGGACCGCCGTTCGCCGTCCTCACCGGTCGCCGGCTCCCAGAGGGCGAAGGTCATCGCCCCCCGCGGCGAGCCGTCGGTGGTCACCGCCCGCACGGGCAGCCCGGTGAGCCGGGAGGCGTGGCCGGCCGGGTCGCTCACGGTCGCCGAGGCGAGCACGACGGTCGGCGTCGACCCGTACCGCCCGGCGACCCGACGCAGCCGCCGGAGCACCGCCGCCACGTGCGCCCCGAACACCCCGCGGTAGACGTGGCACTCGTCGACGACGACGTACTCGAGCCCGCGCAGGAACCCCGACCAGCGGTCGTGCCCGGGCAGCAGGGAGTGGTGCAGGAGGTCGGGGTTGGTCAGCACGACGTCGGCGTGCTCGCGCACCCAGCGCCGCTCGTCGGGCGGGGTGTCGCCGTCGTACGTCGCCGCGCGCACGCCCGGCACGGCGAGCGACTCGATGCGGGCCAGCTGGTCGGCGGCCAGCGCCTTGGTGGGGGAGAGGTAGAGCGCCGTCGGCCGCCGCAGGCCACCGCGCGCCGCTCCGTCGACCACCGTGCTGAGCACCGGTGCGAGGTAGCCGAGGCTCTTCCCCGAGGCCGTCCCGGTGGCCAGCACCACGTGCTGGCCGGCCATCGCGAGGTCGATGGCCTCGCGCTGGTGGCTCCACGGACGCTCCATCCCCGCCCCGAGCAGGGCCGCGAGCACGGGGGGCGCGAGGCCGTCCGGCCACTGGGCCAGCCGGGCCGGGCGGGCGGGCACGTGCTCGACGTGGAGCAGCCGTTCGGCCCTCGACCCGTGCGCGATGCGCGCAAGGTGTTGGGCCGGGGTGGACACGGCGGTTACGGTAATCCTTGGTCCTGACGTCACCCCCGTCGCGGCCGGCTCGAACCCGTTCCGCTGCACCCCGAGGAGCCTGAGGCGTGGAGCTCTCCGTCACGACGTCCCACCACGAGGACGTCAGCGTCGTCACCGTCGAGGGCGAGGTCGACGTCTACACCGCTGCGCAGCTGCGCCAGACCCTCGACCAGGAGGTGGCCGACGGTCACGTCCGGCTCGTCGTCGACCTCGACGCCGTCACCTTCCTCGACTCCACCGGCCTCGGCGTGCTCGTCGGCCGGCTGAAGCTCGTGCGCAACGACGGCGGCTGGCTGCGCATCGTCTGCTCGAGCGAGCGGATCCTGCGCGTCTTCCGCATCACCGGTCTCGACAAGGTCTTCGGCATCCACGACAGCCTCGAGGACGCCCTCGCCGCCTGACCCGGGTCGGCCCCACCCGCCGCTCCCGTCCCCACGCCGCGAGCCACCGCCCCGTGCGCCCCGCCGTTGACCGGCACGAACGCCGGAGGATGTGAACCGCGTCACTCCGACCCGGGCGGGCGGCACCCGCGAGGAGCCCGGTACAGTCCCCCCCGAACCGTCCCTCTACTCGGCGCGACGAGCGCCCGGGGACGAAGCACGCCGTCAAGGAGGATGGAATGGCACCCCTCGCACTCGCGACCGCCGAGTCGGGCGCCCTGGACCTGACCGGGACGAACCAGACGCTGGTCATCACGGTCGCGGCCATCGCGCTCGTGGCCCTCGTCATGGGCTTCGTGTTCCGTGGCCAGGTGCTCGCGGCCGACCCGGGCACCGAGAAGATGCAGGAGATCGGCGCGGCCGTCGAGGAGGGCGCGCAGGCCTACCTGCGCCGCCAGTTCAAGACGCTGTCGGTCTTCGTCGTCCTCGTGCCCTTCCTGCTCCTGCTCCTGCCCCGGACGACTGGGCGGTCAGGGCCGGCCGCTCGATCTTCTTCGTCGTCGGTGCGGTCTTCTCCGCAGCCATCGGCTACCTGGGCATGAGCCTGGCCGTCAAGGCCAACGTGCGCGTCGCCTCCGCCGCCCGCCACGAGGGTGGCCGCGACGCCGGCATGAAGATCGCCTTCCGCACCGGCGGCGTCGTCGGGATGGCCACCGTGGGCCTGGGCCTGCTCGGCGCCTCCGTCGTCGTCCTCCTCTTCGAGGGTGACGCCCCCAAGGTGCTCGAGGGCTTCGGCTTCGGCGCCGCGCTCCTCGCGATGTTCATGCGCGTCGGCGGCGGCATCTTCACCAAGGCCGCCGACGTCGGCGCCGACCTCGTCGGCAAGGTCGAGGCCGGCATCCCCGAGGACGACCCGCGCAACGCGGCGACCATCGCCGACAACGTCGGCGACAACGTCGGCGACTGCGCGGGCATGGCCGCCGACCTCTTCGAGTCCTACGCCGTCATGCTCGTCGCGGCCCTCATCCTCGGGTCCGTCGCCTTCGGCACCTACGGCCTGGTCTTCCCGCTGCTCATCCCGGCCATCGGTGCGATCACCGCCCTGCTGGGCGTCTACATCACCAAGGCCCGGCCCGGCGAGAACGCCCTGAGCGCGATCAACCGCGGCTTCTACATCGCCGCCGCCATCTCGGCCGTGCTCTCGGCGATCCTCGCCTACACCTACCTGCCCTCGAAGTACTCCGACCTCGGCAGCTCCGACCAGCAGATCGCCAGCCTGAGCGGCGACCCGCGCCTCGCGGCGATCCTCGCGGTGGTCATCGGCATCGTGCTCGCGGGCGTCATCCTCTGGCTGACCGGTCACTTCACGGGCACCGACAAGCGCCCGACCCAGGACGTCGCCCGCACCTCGCTCACCGGCCCGGCGACCGTCGTGCTCTCGGGCATCGGCGTCGGCCTCGAGTCGGCCGTCTACACCGCGGCGATCATCGGCGGTGCGGTCTACCTCGCCTACCTCCTCGGTGGTGGCGCGGTCGCCCTCTCGCTCTTCCTCATCGCGCTCTCCGGCTGCGGCCTGCTGACCACGGTCGGCGTCATCGTCGCGATGGACACCTTCGGCCCGGTCTCCGACAACGCCCAGGGCATCGCCGAGATGTCCGGCGACGTCGACGGCGAGGGCGCGCAGATCCTCACCGAGCTCGACGCGGTCGGCAACACGACCAAGGCGATCACCAAGGGCATCGCGATCGCGACGGCCGTCCTCGCGGCGACCGCGCTCTTCGGGTCCTACACCGACGCCTGGCGCAGCACCCAGGTCGAGGGGCTGACGGCCGCCGACGTCGAGAAGTTCGTCGCCGAGGCCAACGGCTTCGTCACCTCGCCCAACACGCTCGTCGGCCTGATCATCGGTGCGGCCGTCGTCTTCCTCTTCTCGGGCCTGGCCATCAACGCGGTCACCCGCGCGGCCGGTGCCATCGTCTTCGAAGTGCGCCGCCAGTTCCGCGAGCACCCGGGGATCATGGACGGCACCGAGAAGCCCGAGTACGGCCGGGTCGTCGACATCTGCACCAAGGACTCGCTGCGCGAGCTCGCGACGCCGGGTCTGCTGGCCGCGCTCATGCCGGTCGCCGTCGGCTTCGGCCTCGGCATCGGCTCGCTCGCCGGGTTCCTCGCCGGCGCCATCGGCACCGGTGCGCTGATGGCCGTCTTCCTCGCCAACTCCGGTGGCGCGTGGGACAACGCCAAGAAGATCGTCGAGGACGGCCACCACGGCGGCAAGGGCACCGCGGCCCACGAGGCGACGATCATCGGCGACACCGTCGGCGACCCGTTCAAGGACACCGCCGGCCCGGCCATCAACCCGCTCATCAAGGTGATGAACCTCGTCTCGGTGCTCATCGCGCCGGCGATCGTCACCCTGTCGGTGGGCTCGGGCGCCTCGGCCCCGATCCGCTACGGCATCGCGGGGGTGGCCTTCGCCGTCGTCGTCGGTGCGGTCGCGATCTCCCGGAGCAAGGACATCGCCATCGGGGGCGACGACGTCGACCCCGACGTCACGGCCACGGAGCCCGCGCCCCTCGAGGCCTGACCCGCACCACCACCCGGCGGGCCTCCACCCCGTCGAGTGAACAGAACACGCCGCATGCGCCCAGGTGCATGCGGCGTGTTCTGTTCCCTCGACGGGTGGGGCGGCCCGCCGCGGGCGCCGGGCAGGGGTGGGGCCGCGGCCCGGGCACGCCCTAGGCTCGACCCGATGACCGCCACCCTGCCCCGCCCCGACGACGCCCTCGTCGCCCGTTTGCGCGCCGACCTGGCCGCCTCGGGCTTCACCGTCGCGGGCGTCACCGCGCTGCTCGGTCCGATGGCCGCCGCCGCCCTCGACCGCGACCAGGCCCTCCCGGCGCAGCGGGCCACCGGCGCCACGGACGACCCGCGCGCCGCCCTCGTCCGGCTGTTCACGCTGGGCGACCCGGTCGACGCCGCGGAGGTCGCGGCCGCCCTGCCGACCCTCGGCGTGGCCGGCGGCGTCGAGCTGGGCCTGCTCGCGCCGGAGGGCGACGCGGTCGTCGCGCTCTGCGACCTGCGCCCCCACGCCGCCGACGGCGCCGACTGGTGGGTCGCCTCCGACCTCGGCGAGCTCGCCACCGGCCGACCGCTGACCCCCGACCACGTCCTCGGGGTCGGCGGCGCCTCGACCACCCTCGCCTCGTGGACCCCCCGGCTGCCGGCCGCCCGGGCCCTCGACGTCGGCACCGGCTGCGGCGTCCAGGCCCTCCACCTCGGCGCCCACGCCGAGCGGGTCACGGTCACCGACCTCTCCGAGCGCGCCCTGGCCTACGCCCGCTTCAACGCCGCCCTCAACGCCCTGGACTGGGACGTGCGCTCCGGCTCGATGCTCGACCCGGTCGCCGGCGAGCGCTTCGACCTCGTCGTCTCCAACCCGCCGTTCGTCATCACACCGCGCTCGGGCGCCGTCCCGCTCTTCGAGTACCGCGATGGTGGGGCGGCCGGTGACGCGGTGGTGCGCGACCTCGTCCGGACCGTCGGCGAGCACCTCGAGCCGGGCGGCGTCGCCCAGCTGCTCGGCAACTGGGAGGTCCCGCGGGGCACCACCTGGACCGAGCGCGTGGGGGAGTGGCTCGACGGCACCGGCCTCGACGCCTGGGTCGTCCAGCGCGAGGTGCAGGACCCCGCCGAGTACGCCGAGACCTGGGCGCGCGACGGCGGCCACCACCCCGACACCGCCGACTTCAACGCGATGTACACCGCCTGGCTCGACGACTTCGCCGCCCGCGACGTCGAGGCCATCGGGTTCGGGGTCGTCACGCTGCAGCGCCCCGCGACCGACCGCGAGCCGTTCCGCGACCTCGCCGACGTCCCCGGCCCGGTCGAGCAGCCGATGGGTCCGAGCGTGCTGCGCGGTCTGCGGGCCCGCACCTGGCTGGCCGAGCACGACGACGACGCGGTGCTCGACATCGCCTGGCGCTGTGCCGACGACGTCACCGAGGAACGACACGGCGTTCCGGGAGAACCCGATCCGCGCGTCATCCTCCTGCGGCAGGGTGGCGGGCTGAGGCGCCACCTGCCGCTGAGCACCGTCACGTCCGCGCTCGTCTCGGTGTGCGACGGCGAGCTGACGGCCCGGGCCGCGACCGCGGCCATCGCCGGCCTGCTCGACCTCGACGACGACGCCGTGCGCACCGAGGCCGTGGCCTTCCTGCGCGACGCCGCCCGCGACGGGCTGCTCGTGCGCGGCGACTGACCCGGACAGGGGCCCGCGGGACCGACCCGACCACCGGTGTGACGCGCGTCACATCGCCGCTCTGCGTGCCGATGCCCCACGGGGCATGGCCGTCCCGACAGGATGTGCCCTGCCGCGGATCGGAAAATCCCTGTCGGGGAGCCCTCCCCGTCCGCCCTGTGGCCGTACGACCCCGCCCTCCACCCCTGCATCGGAGGGCGGGGTCGCCGCGTTCGGGGAAAGCAGTTGTGAGTGAGTGCTCACTCACTTATGATCGTCCGTCGTGACCCCCCGTGCCCCCGCCATGAGCCCCGACGACCGCCGCACCTCGGTCGTCGAGGTCACCATCCCGCTCCTGCGCGAGCACGGGCCGGCGCTGACGACCAAGCAGGTCGCCGAGGCGGCCGGCATCGCCGAGGGGACGCTGTTCAAGGCGTTCGGCACCAAGGAGGAGCTCGTCCAGGCCTGCGTCGCGGCCGCCCTCGACTCCACGCCGGCCGTCGCCGCGCTGCGCGGCATCGACGCCACGCTCACTCTCGACGAGCGCCTCGTCGCCGGGGTCACCGTCATGCAGCAGCACGTCGAGCGCATCGTCGGGCTCATCTGGGGCCTGCACCACGCGGGGGCGCCCGGCCCGTCCACCCACCCGAAGCCCCAGCGCCGCACCGACCCCGCCGTCGACGCCGCGTTCGCCGACCTCGTCGGTCCCGACGCCGAGACGCTGCGCAAGCCGGTCGAGGAGGTCGTCGGCCTGCTCCAGCTGCTCACCCTCTCCAGCGTCCACCCGCTGATGTCCACCGGCCACCTCGACGCCGCCGAGATCGTCTCCGTCGTCCTCGACGGCACCCGCCACCACACCGACCGGGAGACCCGCTGATGTTGCTGCGCCTCGTCCGAACCCACCTGCGCCCCTACTCCGGCCCGCTCCTCGTGCTCCTCGCCCTCCAGCTGGCCGGCACCCTCGCCTCGCTCTACCTCCCGAGCCTCAACGGCCGGATCATCGACGAGGGGGTCGCGGTCGGCGACACCGACTTCATCCTCACCGCCGGGATGTGGATGCTCGGCGTCTCGCTCGTCCAGGTCGTCGCGACGATCACGGCCACGCGCATCGCGGCCCTGACCGCCGCCTCACTGGGCCGCGACGTGCGCTCCGCGGTGTTCTCGCGGGTCGGCTCCTTCTCGGCCCGCGAGCTGTCCTCGTTCGGCGCGCCCACCCTCATCAGTCGCTCGACCAACGACGTCACCCAGGTCCAGCAGGTCGTCTACATGGGCCTGGCGATCATGGTCTCGGCCCCGATCATGATGGTCGGCGGCGTCTTCATGGCCCTACGCGAGGACATCGGCCTGTCCTGGCTCGTCGCGGTCGCGGTGCCGCTGCTCGGCCTCTCGGTCGGGCTCGTCATCAGCCGGATGGTGCCGCACTTCCGGGCCATGCAGAAGGCCGTCGACACCGTCAACCGGATCCTGCGCGAGCAGATCACCGGCATCCGCGTCGTGCGTGCCTTCGTCCGCGAGGACGTCGAGCGCGAGCGCTTCGGGGAGGCCAACCGGACCTACACGAACACCGCGCTGGCCGTCGGCCGCCTCATGGCCCTGGCCTTCCCCATCGTCATGGTCGTCTTCAACGCCTCGACCGTCGCAGTCCTCTGGTTCGGCGCGATGCGCGTCGACTCCGGCGCCATGAAGATCGGCGCCCTCACGGCGTTCATGTCCTACCTCATCCAGATCCTCATGTCCGTGATGATGGCGACCTTCATGTCGATGATGATCCCGCGGGCGACGGTCTCGGCCGGGCGCATCGTCGAGGTCCTCGACACCTCGTCGTCGGTCCGTCCCGCCGAGGCGCCCGTCGCCCTCCCGGCCGGCCCCGTCGAGCTCGAGCTGCGGGCGGCGACCTTCGCCTACCCCGGCGCCGACTCCCCCGTTCTGCGCGAGGTCTCGTTCACCGCGCGCCCGGGCACGACGACGGCGGTCGTCGGTTCGACCGGCGCGGGCAAGACCACCCTCGTCGGGCTCGTCCCGCGCCTGCACGACGTCACCGGAGGCGCCGTGCTGCTCGGCGGCGTCGACGTGCGCGACGCCGCCCTCGAGGACCTGTGGCAGCACATCGGCCTCGTGCCGCAGCGGCCGTACCTCTTCAGCGGCACCGTGGCGAGCAACCTGCGCCACGGCGACGCCGACGCCACCGACGACGAGCTCTGGGAGGCCCTGCGCATCGCCCAGGCGGAAGACTTCGTCCGCGAGATGCCCGGGGGTCTCGACGCGCCGATCGCCCAGGGCGGCACGAACGTCAGTGGGGGACAACGGCAACGGCTGGCCATCGCGCGGGCCCTCGTCCGGCGCCCGGCCGTGTACCTCTTCGACGACGCGTTCTCGGCCCTCGACGTCGCCACCGACGCCCGGCTGCGGGCCGCGCTGCGGCCGGTCACCCGCGAGGCGACGGTGGTGCTCGTCGCCCAGCGCGTCTCGAGCATCATCCACGCCGACCAGGTCGTCGTCCTCGAGGACGGCGCGGTCGTCGGTGTCGGCTCCCACGAGGAGCTGCTCGGCTCCTGCCCCACGTACGTCGAGATCGTCGAGAGCCAGCAGGCGATGGAGGAGGTCGCATGAGCGAGCTGAAGTCCGCCGAGGAGAAGGCCGCCGAGGAGCGGCGCGGACCGGCCGGCGCGCGGCGCGGCGGCCCCCCGCACGCCCAGCTGGGCATGCCCACCGAGAAGTCCCAGGACTTCGTGCCGTCCGCCAAGCGGGTGCTCGGCCTGCTGCGCCCGGAGCGCGTCGTCGTCGGCGGCTCCCTCGTGCTCGCGCTGTCGAGCGTCGTCCTCAACGCGATCGGCCCGAAGATCCTCGGGCGGGCCACCGACCTGATCTTCGCGGGCGTGTTCAGCCGCCAGATCCCCGCGGGGGTCACCCAGGAGGGTGCCGTCGCGGCGCTGCGCGCCCGCGGCCAGGGAACCGTGGCCGACGTCCTCGCCGCGATGGACCACGTCGTCCCCGGGCAGGGCATCGACTTCGGGGCCGTGGGCCGGGTGCTCCTGGTGGTTCTCGGCATCTACGTCGTCGCAGCCGGCCTCCAGCTGCTGCAGGGCCGGATGCTCACGACCGCGGTGAACCGCACCGTCTTCCGGCTGCGGCGTGACGTCGAGGACAAGCTCAACCGGCTGCCGCTGCCCTACTTCGACTCCCAGCCGCGCGGTGAGCTGCTGAGCCGGGTCACCAACGACATCGACAACGTCGCGCAGAGCCTCCAGCAGACGCTGAGCCAGCTCGTCACCTCGCTGCTCACCGTCGTCGCGATGATCGCGATGATGCTCTACATCTCGCCGCTGCTCGCCGTCATCGCCCTCGTGACGATCCCGGTGACGATGGTCGTCACCGGCGCCATCGGCAAGCGCTCGCAGGGGCACTTCGTCCAGCAGTGGAAGAGCACCGGGCAGGTCAACTCCGTCGTCGAGGAGACCTTCACCGGGCACGAGCTCGTCAAGGTCTTCGGGCGCCAGGCCGAGGCCGACCGCGAGTTCGCCGAGCGCAACGACGCCCTGCACCACGCGAGCTTCCGGGCCCAGTTCATCAGCGGCATCATCATGCCGACGCTGATGTTCATCGGGAACCTCAACTACGTGGCCATCGCCGTCGTCGGCGGCTTCCGGGTGGCGAGCGGGTCGATGAGCCTCGGTGACGTGCAGGCCTTCATCCAGTACTCGCGCCAGTTCACCCAGCCGCTCACCCAGGTCGCCTCGATGGCCAACCTCATGCAGAGCGGGGTCGCCTCCGCCGAGCGCGTGTTCGAGGTGCTCGACGCCCCGAGCAGGAGCCCGACTCCGGCACCCCGGCACGCATCGAGCACCCTCGCGGCCGGGTCGCGTTCGAGGACGTCTCGTTCTCCTACACCCCGGAGCAGCCGCTCATCGAGCACCTCGACCTCGTCGTCGAGCCCGGCCAGACGGTGGCCATCGTCGGGCCGACCGGGGCGGGCAAGACGACGCTGGTCAACCTCGTCATGCGCTTCTACGAGCTCGACGGCGGACGGATCACCCTCGACGGCAAGGACATCCGCGAGCTGACCCGCCACAACCTGCGCTCACGCACCGGGATGGTGCTCCAGGACACGTGGCTGTTCGCCGGCACGATCCACGACAACATCGCCTACGGGCGGCCGGGCGCGACCGAGGAGGAGATCCTCGAGGCCGCCCGCGCCACGTACGTCGACCGGTTCGTGCACTCGCTGCCGGACGGCTACCAGACCGTGCTCAACGCCGAGGCCGACAACATCAGCGCCGGTGAGCGCCAGCTCATCACCATCGCGCGGGCCTTCCTCGCGAACCCGTCGCTGCTCATCCTCGACGAGGCGACGAGCTCGGTCGACACCCGCACCGAGCTCCTCGTGCAGCACGCGATGGCCGCGCTGCGCAGCGACCGCACGAGCTTCGTCATCGCGCACCGGCTCTCGACCATCCGCGACGCCGACCTCATCCTCGTCATGGAGGACGGGCGGATCGTCGAGCGCGGGTCGCACGCCGAGCTGCTCGCCGCCGGAGGCGCGTTCGCCCGCCTGCACGCTGCGCAGTTCGAGGGCGCCATCGCCGACCCGGACGACGACCTGGCGTCGCCGACCGGCGGCGCGGGCGCACCGGCGATGGCGGGCCCGCGCGGCTGAGCCCCGCGGGACGGCCGAGCTCGGCACCCGACCGAACTCGGGCGTCCCGCAGGCCCGACCGGCCGGGTGCGACCGGCTAGCGTGACGGGCGGTGCCGGGACGGGCACCGTCCTCGACGTGGAGCGGGTGGTGGGCGTGGTCGCTGCAGGAGCACAGTCACTGGTGGAGGGACTGCCGTCGGCGCTGCCGGCCGCCGACACCCTCATCCAGGCGAACGCCGTCGACTACCTGATCCTCGCGGTGTACTTCGCCTTCGTCCTCGGCATCGGGCTGCTCGCCCGCCGGTCGGTGTCGGACTCGGTCGACTTCTTCCTCTCCGGCCGCTCGCTGCCCGCGTGGGTCACCGGCCTCGCGTTCATCTCGGCCAACCTCGGTGCCGTCGAGATCATGGGCATGAGCGCGAACGGTGCGCAGTTCGGCATCCCGACGGTCCACTACTTCTGGGTCGGCGCCATCCCGGCGATGCTCTTCCTCGGCGTCGTGATGATGCCCTTCTACTACGGCTCGAAGGTGCGCTCGGTCCCGGAGTTCATGTTCCGCCGGTTCGGCACCGGCGCGCACCTCGTCAACGCCATCTCCTTCGCGGTGGCCCAGCTGCTCATCGCCGGCGTCAACCTCTACCTGCTCGGCTCGATCGTCCACGCGCTGCTCGGCTGGCCGCTGTGGGTCGCCCTCATCATCGCCGCGATCATCGTCCTCTCGTACATCACCCTCGGCGGGCTGTCGGCGGCGATCTACAACGAGGTGCTCCAGTTCTTCGTCATCGTCGCGAGCCTGCTGCCGCTCGTCCTCCTCGGCCTGCGCAAGGTCGGCGGGTACGACGGCCTCAAGGCGAAGCTGACCCAGGTCGCCGAGACCGCCCCCGCGAGCGCGGGCGTGCCACCGGCCAGCCAGCAGCTCGAGTCGTGGCCGGGCAACGCGCTCACCGGGTTCGACAACGGCTTCCTCTCGGTCGTCGGCATCGTCTTCGGCCTCGGCTTCGTCCTGTCCTTCGGGTACTGGACGACCAACTTCGTCGAGGTCCAGCGGGCGATGGCTTCGGAGTCGATCTCCGCGGCCCGCAAGACGCCCGTCATCGGGGCCTTCCCGAAGATGTTCGTCCCGTTCCTCACGATCTTCCCGGGCATGCTCGCCGCGGTCCTCGTCAAGGAGATCGTCGAGCTCAAGCAGGGCGGCAGCCCGGCCGGCGGGGCCTCGGGGGAGGGCGTCAAGTACAACGACTCGCTGCTGTACCTGATGCGCGACCTGCTGCCCAACGGCCTTCTCGGGCTGGCGATCACCGGCCTGCTCGCCGCCTTCATGGCCGGTATGGCGGCCAACATCTCGGCGTTCAACACGGTCTTCAGCTACGACCTGTGGGAGCGCTACATCCGCAAGGACCGCAGCGACGACTACTACCTGCGGATCGGGCGGCTGGCCACCGTCGGCGCCACGTTCATCGCGATCTTCACGGCGCTCGTGGCCAGCGGGTTCGGCAACGTCATGGACTACCTCCAGACGCTGTTCGGGTTCTTCAACGCACCCCTCTTCGCGACCTTCATCCTCGGCATGTTCTGGAAACGGATGACACCGACGGCCGGGTGGGCGGGCCTCGTGTCCGGAACGCTGTCGGCCATCGTCGTCGCGGTCCTCAGCGAGGGCACGCTCGGCGGGCTCAGCCTCGGCGTCATCCCGCTCTCCGGCCAGGGCGCCGCGTTCGTCGCCGCCTCCACAGCGTTCGTCGTCGACATCCTCGTCTCCGTGGGGGTGACGATGGTGACCGAGCCGAAGCCGGCCTCCGAGCTCGTCGGGCTCGTCTACTCCGAGACCCCGCGCGAGCAGCGCACCGACCCGAACGAGGAGACCTACCCCTGGTACCGCCGCACCGTCCCGCTCGCCGGGCTGGCGCTCGGCATGGTCGTCGTCCTCAACGTCCTCTTCTGACGAGGGAGCAGTCATGGCAGAGACCCACAAGGCAGGCGCCTTCGACATCCGCAACGTCATCGGCGGCCTGCTCGCGATCTACGGCGTGATCCTCACCCTCATGGGCCTGTTCGGGGACACCGAGACCGAGAAGACCGGCGGCGTCAACGCCAACCTCTGGGCCGGGCTCGCCCTGCTCGTCGTCGGGCTGGGGTTCATCGCCTGGGCGCGCATCCGGCCGATCGTCGTGCCCGAGCACGTCGAGCCGGTGTCCGACGACCCGACCCGCCCGGCACCGCGCAAGAAGCCGCGGTCCGGGCACTGAGCGCGGCCGGTCGATGACCTCGTCGGCGGCCGTCCGCGTCGGTGACCTCGACGCCCACCTCGCGGTGCCGTCGGGCGAGGGACCCTGGCCGGGGCTGGTCCTCGTCCACGAGGCCTTCGGGCTCGACGAGAACATGCGCGTCCTCGCCGACCGGATGGCCGGGGTCGGGTTCCTCACCCTCGCGCCGGACCTGTTCTCGCGCGGACGCCGGGCGGCCTGCCTGCGGGCGACCTTCGCGGCGCTGCGCCGGGGGAGCGGGCCGGCGTTCGACGACATCGAGGCGGCCCGGGGAGTGCTGCTCGACGACCCGCGCTGCTCGGGGCGCGTGGGGGTCATCGGGTTCTGCATGGGCGGCTCGTTCGCACTCGCCCTCGCCGGGCGCCCGGGGTGGGACGCCGCCGCCGTCAACTACGGGATGCTGCCGTCGTCACCGGACGACCTCGACGACGCCTGCCCGGTGGTCGCGAGCTACGGGGGCCGCGACCGCAGCCTGACGGGCGCGGCCGACCGGCTCGAGGTGGCGCTGGCCGCCCGGGGGGTTCCGCACGACGTCCGCGAGTACCCGTCGGCCGGGCACTCCTTCCTCGACCCCACCGACGCCGCGCCGTGGTGGCTCGCCCCGGTGACCCGGTTCGTCCTGCACGCCGGCCCGGAGCCGGTCGCCGCCGCCGACGCCTGGCGCCGCATCGACGCCTTCCTCGGGGAGCACCTCGCCGGCTAGGTGATGCGGCCGGGATGGCTCCACCGCGCGAGCAGGCCGTCGGGGTCGTGGGGCGCGCCGCCGCGGTTCCACAGCGCGAGGTACAGGTCGGTCGCGGGGCCGGACAGGACGGCGGCAGCCTCCGGGTGTGGCCCGTCGGGCGGCAGGCGCCGGGTGGTGACGCGGCCGGTGCCGACGTCGAGCAGCCAGCGCGCGCCGGAGTCGGCGGCGACGACGGCGGTGTACGGGTCCGCCTCCGCGCGAGGGCCGTTCGTGCGCCGCTGCCAGAAGCCGACGAGCAGCTCGTCGATGCCGTCGACGGCGGTGGCGTCGTCGAACCACGCGTCGTCGGGGGTCGGGGCGCGGCCGTGGCGGGGGTCGCGCGAGTCGCGGGCGGCCAGGGCGTCGAGCGCGTGGATCGTCGCCTCGTGGTGCTGGCGGCGGGCCCAGAACATCCGCGGGGCCGGCGACTCCTTGAGGAAGGTGGGGGCGACGAGGTCGTCGGGCGCGGCGCGCAGGACGTCGAGCAGCTCGGCGGCGCCGGCGCGCAGCCACGCCACCGCGTCGCCGTCGGGTCCGTCGAGGTCGTCGATGTCGACCGTTGCGAGGTCGGCGCCGGAGAGGGCGGCCAGCGCCCAGCGGTGCACGCGACCCTGGTGGGCCAGCAGGTCGTGCACGGTCCAGCCGGGGCAGGTCGGCACGGGGGCGTCGAGCCCGGCCTCCTGCGCCCAGGTCGCCATCCGGTCGGCGGCGACGGCCAGGCCGTCGAGGTGCGTCTCGAGGTCGAGGTGGACGTCGCTCATGGGCGCCAGTGTGCAGCAGGCCGGCCCGGGGTGCGCGACCCCTGCTCAGCGGTGCCGAGAGGAGGCAACACGCAGGGGGAGGCGCCGATTCGTCTGCGTGTTGCCTCCTCTCGGTGCGGCCGCCGGACGGTCGACGGGACCGGATGTCGGGGAGTCAGGTGCCGGACGCGCAGCCGCCGGCGCGACGGCGCTCGAGGCCGTCGAGCAGGACGTCGAGGCCGAACTCGAACGCGGCACGTCGCTCGTCCTGCCCTGAGGGTGGGCGCCGGCGTCAGGCGAACTGCCAGGAGCGCTTGCTCAGGCCGAACCAGAACCCGTCGATGACGCTGCGGCCGGCGACGTCGCCACCGACCGAGGCGGCGCCGAGCGCGACGTACAGCGGCGCCCAGTGCTCGGTGCGCGGGTGGGCCTCGCGGGCGGCGGGCGCCTTGGCCAGGAAGTCGAGGACGGAGTCGACGTCGCCGGCGGCGACGGTCTCGGCGGCCCAGTGGTCGAACTCCGCGGACGGCGTCGGGGGAGCGCCGTCCGGCCCTGCAGACGGGTTGAACCAGCCGAGGTTGTGCGTCGTGAAGCCGGACCCGACGACGAGCACGTTCTCGTCGCGCAGCGGGGCCAGCCGGCGCCCGAGCTCGAAGAGGCGGTGCGGGTCGAGGGTCGGCATCGAGAGCTGGACGACCGGCACGTCGGCGTCGGGGTACATCTCCTTGAGGGGGACGTAGGCGCCGTGGTCGAGGCCGCGGGTGGGGTCCTGGTGCAGCGTCTCGCCGGCCCCGGCGAGCAGCGACGCGACCGAGCGGGCCACCTCGGGAGCCCCCGGTGCGTCGTACGTGACGTCGTAGTACCGCTGCGGGAAGCCCCAGAAGTCGTACGTCAGCGGGACGTCACCGGACGTCGCCGACACCGAGATCGGCGCCTGCTCCCAGTGCGCCGAGACCATGAGCACGGCGTCGGGGCGGGCGAGGTCGCCGGACCAGTCGGCGAGCTCGCGGGTCCAGGTGGCGTCGTCGGCCAGCGGGGGCGCGCCGTGGCTGAGGTAGAGGACGGGCGGGCGGGCGCTGCCGCGGCTCGTGGTGTCGGTCGTCACGGGGGCTCCTCGGGATGTAGTTGACCATTCAACCAGATCTCACCGGCCGGTGTTCCCGCGGGCCGGTGGCTCCTCAGTCCGGCGTGTGCCCCGCGTCGTGGACGAGGATCGCCACCTGCGTGCGGTTCTCGAGGTCCAGCTTGGTGAGGATGCGCCCGACGTGGGCCTTGACGGTCGCGACGCTGAGGTAGAGGGAGGCGCCGATCTCGAGGTTGCTCTGCCCGCGCCCCAGCGCCACCGCCACCTCGAGCTCGCGCTCGGTGAGCCCGTCGAGCGCCTGCCGGGCCTCGGCCCGCCGCCGGTTCGCGGGCGAGTCCGCGGCGTCCTCCTGCCCGGCGACCGCGGCGATGAGCGCCGAGGCGGCGCTCGGGGAGAGGATCGGCTCGCCGGCGGCGACGGCGTGCACGGCCTCGACGAGCCGGGCGGGCGGGGTGTCCTTGAGGAGGAAGCCGTGCGCCCCGACCCGCAGCGCGCGCAGCACCATCTCGTCGGCGTCGAAGGTCGTGAGGACGAGCACGCGGGGGCATCCGGGAGGGCGAGCACGTCGGCCGTCGCCGCGATGCCGTCGCGCCGGGGCATCCGGATGTCCATGAGCACGACGTCCGGCCGGCTCGACCGGACCAGCCCCACCGCCTCGCTGCCGTCGGCGGCCTCCCCGACGACCTCGAGCCCGGCGTCGCCGCCGAGGATCATCGACAGGCCGGCGCGCACGAGGGGGTCGTCGTCGACGAGGGCGACCCGGACCGGCGAGCTCGTCATGCCGCCCACGGTAGCGAGGCGGCGACGACGAAGCGGCCGCGCTCGGGCCCGTGCCGCAGCGAGCCGCCGAGCAGGTCGACCCGCTCGTGCAGCCCCATGAGCCCCAGTCCGGCGCCGGGGAGGCCACGACCCGCGGTCACGGGCAGGGGGTTGGCGACCTCGACGTGCACCCCCTCCCCGGGGCCGCCGCTCACCGTCACCGTCACCGGGCACCCCGGTGCGTGCTTGCGGGCGTTGGTCAGCGCCTCCTGGGCGACGCGGTAGACGGTGCGCCCGACGGTCGGCGGCAGGTCCCGGCCCGTGCGGTTCTCCAGGGTGACCCGGGTGCCGGCGGCGCGTGCCTCCTCGACGAGCCCGGGCAGGGCGTCGACCCCGGGCTGCGGAGGCTCGGGGGCGAGCGAGGGGTCGGGGACGTCGGCGCGCAGCACCCCGAGGACGTCGCGCAGGTCGCTGAGCGCCAGGTGGGCGTTCTCCTCGATGGTCCGGGCCACCTGCGCCTGCTGCTCGCGGGGCAGGTCGTCGCGGAAGGTCAGGGCGCCGGCGTGCATCGCGACGAGCGAGATCCGGTGGGCCAGCACGTCGTGCATCTCGCGGGCGATGCGGGTGCGCTCGGCGGCGCGGGCGGCGGCCACCCGGGCCTGCTGCTCGCGCTCGCTCGTCTCGGCCCGGTCGCGCAAGGACTGCACGCGGGCCCGGTCGGCCCCCACCGAGGAGCCGACGGCGACCACCACGGCCACGATGAGGGTCGCGACGAGCCCGGCCGCCCACAGCGGCAGCGAGTCGTCCGAGGGGTAGAGGCCCTCGAACCCGATCGAGGCGAGCAGGGCCAGCGCGGCGAGCGGGAGGATCTCGCGGACCTGCCGCCGCGTGGCCACCGAGCACAGGGCCAGCACCCACGCTCCGGCGGCCACGGCGGAGACGCCGGAGAGCAGGGTGACGACGACGGCCACGGGAACGGGCCAGCGGCGCCGGAAGCCGGTGACGACGAGGGCGACGAGGCCGAGGAGCGGGTCGCCGACCGCCAGCCACCCGGACTGCAGGTCGCTGTAGCCGGCTCCGGGCTGGTCGGCCGCGAGGACGGCGACCACCCACAGGACCAGCCCGGCGGTGAGGGCCAGCCCGAACCGCCACGTGTGGTCCCACCAGCCGAGGCGGGGGGCGGGCGGGGGAGCGGGCACCTCGTCACCCTACGAGCCCTCCGGACCGCGGCGCGTCGTCCGGAGGTCTACCCCTCGGCCCCTCCGACGTAGACCGAAGGCGGTCCCGCGCGAGACCGGCGACCGATGTGCCGACCCCGGCGCGCTCGGCAGGCTCGTCACCATGATCAGAGTCGAGAACCTCACCAAGCGCTACGGCCGGGTCGCCGCCGTGGACGACGTCACCTTCACCGTGCCCGCGGGCTCCGTGACCGGCTTCCTCGGACCCAACGGGGCCGGCAAGTCCACCGTCATGCGGATGCTCACCGGGCTCACGCCGCCGACGAGCGGACGGGCCACCGTGCTCGGCCGCGACTACCGCGACCTCGTCAACCCGGGCAGCCGGGTGGGCGTCATGCTCGACGCGTCGGCGCAGCACCCGGGCCGCACCGGCCGGGAGGCGCTCACGCTCGCCGCCCTGACCGTCGGCGTCCCCCGCACCCGCGTCGAGGAGGTGCTCCACCTCGTCGGGCTGACCGACGACGAGGCGGGCCGCCGGGTGCGCACCTACTCGCTCGGGATGCGCCAGCGGCTCGGCCTGGCCGGCGCCTTCCTCGGCGAGCCCGAGGTCCTCGTGCTCGACGAGCCGGCCAACGGCCTGGACCCCCAGGGCATCCACTGGATGCGGACCCTGCTGCGCGACTTCGCCGACCGCGGCGGGGCGGTGCTGCTCTCCTCGCACCTGCTCCACGAGGTGCAGGTCGTCGCCGACGAGATCGTCGTCATCGGCCGCGGGAAGATCGTGGCCAGCGGGTCGATGGCCGAGCTCGTGGCGGGGTCGGGCAGCCGGGCCCGGTCCGAGGACGACGGTGCCCTCGCCGTCGCGCTCGAGGCCGCCGGCCACCACGCGACCCTGACGCCCGACGGGGTCGTCGTCGACGCCGAGCCCGCCGTGGTCGGCCGGGCGGCGCTCGCGGCGGGGGTGGTCGTCACCGACCTGCGCCCGCACGGCGCGCAGGGCCTCGAGGAGCTCTTCCTCCGGCTGACCGCCGACGACGCGCGGGAGGTGGCGGCATGAGCACCGCGACGCAGGCCCCCGCCCCGCTGCGCCCCGAGCCCTCCGTCGAGGCGGCATCCGGACGCCCCGGCGTCCCCTTCACCCGCCTGGTGCGGGTCGAGCTGCGCAAGCTCGTCGACACCCGGGCCGGGCGCTGGCTCGGCGTCGTCACCGGCGGCATCGCCGTCGTGGCCGTCGTCGCCTTCCTCGTCTGGGGCGAGGCCGCCGACGCGACGTTCGAGGGGCTGCTCGGCATCGCGACCCTGCCGCTCGTCGTGCTGTTGCCGGTCCTCGGCATCATGACCGCGACCGCCGAGTGGAGCCAGCGCACCGGCCTCGTGACCTTCGCGCTCGAGCCGCACCGGGGCCGCGTGGTCCTCGCCAAGCTGCTCGCGGCCGTCGTGCTCGGGCTCGCGGTCGTCGCCGTGTCGGTCGCCGCGGTCGCGCTGGCCCACCTCGTCGGCTCGCTCGCCCGCGACGTCCCGACGGCGTGGGGGGTGCCGACCGGGCTGGCCCTGGGGCTGGTGCTCGCGCTCGTCGTCTACCTCGTCCAGGGGGTCGCCTTCGGCCTCGTCTTCCTCAACACCCCGGTGGCCATCGTCGCCTCGCTGCTGCTGCCGACCGTCTTCAGCATCGTCACCTCGCTCGTCGACGGCTTCGAGCGGGTGGCGGCCTGGATCGACCTGTCCCGGGTCACCGAGCCGCTCACGGCGGGCACGATGGCCGGGCAGGACTGGGCGCACCTCGCGACGGCGTCGCTCGTCTGGCTCGGGGTCCCCCTGGCCGTCGGCACCTGGCGGGTGGTGACCAAGGAGATCGCCTGACCGCTCCGGGGGGAGGCACCGGTGGTTCTGCGAGTTCTCGCAGAACCACCGGTGCCGGCGTCCCGGGGCCCGCTAGGGTGCGCGGGCCCGGGGCCGAGGGGGCTCCCCACTGCCAGGGAGACACCCGACGTGACCGAGTACACCGACCCCACCGCCGAGGTCGCCGCGCCGGCGCCCGCGCCGACCACCCGGCCCGCGACGGCTCCGGCCGCCACGGACCCCGTCACGGCCCCCGCCGCGACCGTCCCCGCCGCGACCGTCCCCGCCGCGGCGGCGCCGACCCCGTCGGCCACGCCGGCCCCGTCCGACGCGGCCCCGGCCACCGCGGGCCTGCCGTTCGGCCAGCCGCTCCCGCCGCCGCACGAGAACGTCGCCCGCGGCCTGCTCGTCGCCCTCGCCGCGGTGCTCGTCGCCGGGGTCCTGGCCGTCGTCGTCTGGAACCTCGGCTTCATCGCCTCGATCACCTCGGCGGTGCTGGCCATCGGCGCGAGCCTCGGCTACGCCAAGGCCGCCGGCGCCCCGCCGCGCCGCGGCATCGCCCCGCTCGTCGTCCTCATCGTCCTCGGGGTCGTCGGCACGGCCCTGGCCTTCGTCGGCTGGGACGCCTCGCAGTACTACACGGAGCACGCCGCCGAGGCCGCGGCCGCCGGTGTCTCGCGCGGCTCGTTCATCTGGGAGAACATCACCGACGGCGAGGTCCTCAGCGGCTACGGGGGCGACCTGGCGATGTACTTCGTCTTCGCCGCGCTCGGCACCTTCGGGGTGCTGCGCTCCCTGCTGCGCACCCCGGCCTGAGCGCGCCGGGCGCCGGACCGGTTTGCACGTTCCGGCGCCCGGGGCGCTACCGTCGGTCGCGTCACCACGTCCGAGCAGCGACGAATCCGCTGCACGTGGCCGACGGAACAGGCAGGTTGACCATGGCATCTGGGCGCAAGCTCGTCATCGTCGAGTCCCCGGCCAAGGCCAGGACCATCGCGGGCTACCTCGGCAGCGACTGGGACGTCGAGGCGTCCGTCGGCCACATCCGCGACATCCCCACCCCGAGCGAGATGCCGGCGGAGATCAAGAAGGGTCCGTTCGGCAAGTTCGGCGTCAACATCGACGACGACTTCGACCCGTACTACGTGGTCGACGCGGACAAGAAGAAGAAGGTCCGCGAGCTCAAGGCCCTCCTGAAGAACGCCGACGAGCTCTACCTCGCCACTGATGAGGACCGCGAGGGCGAGGCCATCGCCTGGCACCTGCTCAAGACCCTCGAGCCCAAGGTCCCGGTCAAGCGGATGGTCTTCCACGAGATCACCCGCGAGGCGATCCAGCGGGCCGCCACCCAGACGCGCGACATCAACGTCGCCCTCGTCGACGCCCAGGAGACCCGGCGCATCCTCGACCGCCTCTACGGCTACGAGGTCAGCCCGGTCCTGTGGCGCAAGGTCAAGGCCGGCCTGTCCGCCGGCCGCGTGCAGTCGGTCGCCACCCGCCTCGTCGTCGAGCGCGAGCGCGAGCGGATGAAGTTCGTCCGCGCCTCGTACTGGGACGTCGACGCCGACCTGACGCCGGGTGCCGCCGAGGACCTGTTCACCGCCCGGCTCACCGGCGTCGACGGCAAGAAGGTCGCCACCGGTCGCGACTTCGCCGACGACGGCACCCTGCGCGGCGAGCGGGCCGTCCAGCTCGACGAGGAGCGCGCCACCGGCATCGCCGATGCGCTGCGCCGCGCCGCGGTCACCGTCGCCGAGGTCTCCGAGAAGCCGTACACCCGCCGCCCGAGCGCGCCGTTCACGACGAGCACCCTCCAGCAGGAGGCCTCGCGCAAGCTGCGGCTCAACTCCCGCAACGCGATGCGGGTCGCCCAGCGCCTCTACGAGAACGGCTACATCACCTACATGCGCACCGACAGCACGACGCTGTCGGACAACGCCCTCACGGCCGCGCGCCAGCAGGCCCGCGACCTCTACGGCGGCGACTCCGTGCCCGAGGCGCCGCGCCGGTACGAGAAGAAGGTCAAGAACGCCCAGGAGGCGCACGAGGCCATCCGCCCCGCCGGCGACCGCTTCCGCACCCCGGCCCAGGTGCGCGGCGAGCTGCGCGGCGACGAGTACGCCCTCTACGAGCTGATCTGGATGCGCACCGTCGCCTCCCAGATGGCCGACGCGCGCGGCTCCACCGCGTCGCTGCGGCTGGCGGCCACGCTGCCCGAGGGTGCGCCCGCCCGCGAGGTCGAGCTGTCGGCCAGCGGCACGGTCATCACCTTCCGGGGCTTCCTCGCCGCCTACGAGGAGGGCCGGGACGCGCCCCGCGGCGACGACGAGGAGCGCCGCCTCCCGAAGCTCGGCGCCGGCCGCTCGCTCGACGTCCGTCGCGCCGAGGCGAACGGCCACGAGACCTCGCCGCCCGCCCGCTACACCGAGGCGACGCTCGTCAAGGCGATGGAGGAGCGCGGCATCGGCCGCCCGTCGACCTACGCCTCGACGATCGGCACCATCCAGGACCGCGGCTACGTCAGCACGCGCGGCTCGGCGCTCATCCCCAGCTGGCTGGCCTTCGCGGTGACCCGGTTGATGGAGGAGCACTTCGGCCGGCTCGTCGACTACGACTTCACCGCCTCCATGGAGGAGGACCTCGACGCCATCGCGCGCGGAGACGAGCAGCGCGCGGTGTGGTTGCGGCGCTTCTACTTCGGTGACGAGGCGAGCTCCGCCGAGGGGCTGCGCTCGCTCGTCGAGGACCTCGGCGACATCGACGCCCGCGCCATCTCCACCATCGAGATCGGTGACGGGATCGTCGTGCGCGTCGGCCGCTACGGCCCGTACGTCGAGGAGGTCGTCCCGGCCGGCATCGACCCCCGCACCGGCGAGGTGACCGACGCCGCGGCCGCCGAGCGCGGCGACACCCAGCCGCGCCGGGCCACCATCACCGACGACGTCGCGCCCGACGAGATGACGCCGGCCATCGCCCGCGAGCTGCTCGACCGTGCCGCCGACGACGGCCGGGTCGTCGGTCAGGACCCGGTCACCGGGCACGACATCGTCGCCAAGTCCGGGCGCTACGGGCCGTACGTCACCGAGGTGCTGCCGAGGACGAGGCCGCCCCGGCGAAGGGCAAGAAGGCCGCGAAGGTCAAGCCGCGCACCGCCTCGCTCTTCAAGGACATGGACCTCGGGACCATCGAGCTCGAGACCGCCCTCAAGCTGCTGTCGCTGCCGCGCGTCGTCGGCACGACCACGGAGGAGGACGGCACCGAGGTCGAGATCACCGCGCAGAACGGGCGCTACGGGCCGTACCTCAAGAAGGGCACCGACTCGCGGTCGCTGACGAGCGAGCAGCAGCTCTTCGACATCACGCTCGAGGAGGCGCTCGCCATCTACGCGCAGCCCAAGCAGCGCGGGCGGGCCGCCGCCAAGCCGCCGCTGGCCGAGCTCGGCACCGACCCGGTGTCCGGCAAGCCGGTCGTCGTCAAGGACGGACGCTTCGGGCCGTACGTCACCGACGGCGAGACGAACGCGACGCTGCGCAAGGACGACGACCCCGAGAAGATCACGCCCGAGCGCGGGTACGAGCTGCTCGCCGACAAGCGCGCCCGCGGCCCGGTCAAGAAGACGGCCCGCAAGGCGGCGAAGAAGTCGACCGCGAAGAAGACGACGAAGAAGACGGCGGCGAAGAAGACGACGAAGAAGGCCGCCAAGAAGGCCTGACCCGCGGCACCGACCGGGTTGCCCCCGTGGTTACCGACCAGTAGGTTGCGAGGCATGGCCTTCGACCCGCAGTCCCTGACCACCGCCTCGCCGTCCGAGTTCGTCGCGGCCGTCAAGGGCGCCTCCGACACCGAGATCCGGGACGCCTTTGCCGGCGAGCACCGCGGCACCCTCCTCGACGCCGTCTTCGGCCGCTTCCCCGGGCAGTTCCGCGCCGACAAGGCCGGCGACCGCACGGCGCGCATCGACTTCCGCGTCACCGGCGGCCCGGGCGACTCCAGCGACACCTACGCCGTCGTCGTCGACCACGGCACGTGCACCGTCGAGAAGGCGCCGACCGCCGACCCCGACCTGTCGCTGATGGCCGGGCCGGCCGAGTTCCTCAAGCTGATCTCCGGCACCGGCAACCCCGCGATGATGTTCATGATGGGCAAGATCAAGGCCCGCGGCGACCTCGGCCTGGCGTCCGCCCTCGCGAACTGGTTCGAGACCCCGAAGGCCTGACCCTCGCGCCGTCGGCAGCGGAGCGTCGCTCCGGGCCGTCGCCGGCTCGTGCCGACGTAGCGTGGCGGCATGTCCCTCGTCACGAGCCCCGGCTACGCCCACGTCCGCCTCACCGTCACCGACATCGAGAGGTCGGTCGCCTTCTACGACACCGTCTTCGGCTGGGAGAAGGCGATCGACGCCCGTGTCCACCAGGGCGAGCCCGGCCTCGAGGACGCCCCCGAGAAGTTCTACGGCGGCGTCGTCTACCAGACCCCCCAGGGGACGCTCTTCGGTCTGCGCCCCGTCGGGTCCCAGCCCTTCCGGGCCGACGTCACCGGCCTCGACCACGTGAGCTTCGCCGTCGGTTCGCGCGCCGAGCTCGACGAGGCCGCCCGCGGGCTCGAGGAGTCGGGCATCACCCACGGCGAGGTCGTCGAGCTCACCGACGCCGGCATCGCCATCCTCTCCTTCCAGGACCCCGACGACGTCAACCTCGAGCTCACCGCGCCGCTCTCCTGAGGGGCTGCGGGGCGGACGTGGCGAACCGGCTTGACCCTCACGCGACGTCAGGCACCACGGTGGGTGACATGACCACGACGCGCCAGCAGACTGACACGGTGGAGCTGACCGTCGGGCAGGTCGCCGAGACCTTCGGCGTCACGGTGCGCACGCTGCACCACTACGACGCCATCGGCCTCGTCGTCCCGTCCGCACGGACGCACTCCGGGTACCGCCTCTACACCGACGCGGACCTCACCCGGCTCTCGACCGTCGTCACGTACCGCCGGCTGGACCTGCCCCTCGACGGGGTGCGGGCCCTGCTCGACGGGGACGGCAGCGCCGCCGAGCACCTGCGTCGACAGCGCGCCGTGGTCGTGTCCCGGCTGGGCGAGCTCGAGGAGCTCGTCACGGCCATCGACCGAGCACTGGAGCGAGAGATGACGGAACGACCGGCCACGACCGAGGACCTCAAGGAGCTCTTCGGCGACGGGTTCAATGAGGAGTACCAGCAGGAGGCGGAGGAGCGCTGGGGCCAGACCGAGGCGTGGAAGCAGTCCAAGCGCCGCACCGACTCCTACACGACGGCCGACTGGGAGGCGGTCAAGGCCGAGCAGGAGGCGGTCGAGGCGGAGCTGGTCGCCGCGCTGCGGGCCGGTGAGCCGCCGACCTCCGAGCGGGCGATGGACGCCGCCGAGGCCCACCGGGTGCAGATCGAGCGGTGGTTCTACGACCTCGACCACGCCTTCCACCGGGGCCTGGGCGACATGTACCTCGCCGACCCCCGGTTCACGAAGACCTACGAGGACCGGGCGCCCGGCCTCGCGCAGTACGTGCGGGACGCCATCCACGCCAACGCCGACCGCCACGAGAAGGCCTGACCGGCCGAACATCCCGGCCGGACACCGGTCGAACGACGAGAACATGCCGTGTCCGAGCATCCGGGCACGGCATGTCCTCGTCGCTCGACCGGGTGGTCGGAGGCCGCACCGGGTGGTCGAGGGGTCGTGATGGGGGCTCCGGCGGGTGGGGAGGTACTAGGACCATCGCCCGATGGTGGGTGTCCACCGGTCCACGGCACCTTTCTCCATGTCGGGCCGACCCGCGGCCCCCGTCCTCTGGAGGACATCGTGAACAGCTCCCTCTCCCTCCGCCGGGTGGCGGCGGTCGGCATCCTCACCACCGCCCTGGCCGCCGGCACCGTCCCGGCCGCCCTGGCCAAGTCGCCGACGTCCAAGGCCTCCGGCTCGTGCAGCCAGGGCGCCACCTGGAAGCTCAAGGCCAAGGCCGACGACGGCCGCGTCGAGGTCGAGCTCGAGGTCGACTCCAACCGCGCCGGCCAGACCTGGGCCTGGACCCTGCGCGACAACGGCGTCAAGGTCGGCTCCGGCACCGCCCGCACCCTCGCCCCAGCGGCTCGTTCGACGTCGAGCGTCGCATCGCCAACCGGGCCGGCAAGGACACCCTCACCGCGACCGCCACGCACGCGGCGACCGGCCAGACCTGTTCGGCCCGCGTCGTCTTCCCCGGCTGACCCACCTGTCACACTTCCCGAAAGGACCCTGGACCATGAAGCGCATCGCCCTCCTCACCGTCGGAGCCGCAGTGGCCGTCACCCCCGCCCTCGTCGGCGTCCTCGGCAACGCTTCGTTCGCCGAGCGGCTGCCCGTGCGGGCCCCCGTCAGCGCCACCTCCACCGCCTCGCCCTCGGCCACGCCGAGCGCGTCGGCCACCTCCGACGACCCGGCCACGCACGACGCCGGTGACGACCACGGCCGCCGACACGGTGGCCACGGCTCGGACGACCCGGCCACGCACGACGCCGGTGACGACCACGGCGGCAGCCGCGGTGGCCACGGCTCGGACGACCCGGCCACGCACGACGCCGGTGACGACCACGGCGGCAGCCGCGGTGGCCACGGCTCGGACGACCCGGCCACGCACGACGCCGGTGACGACCACAGCGGCAGCGGCGGCTCCGGCAGCGGCTCCGGCGGCAGCGGTAGCGACGACTCCGGCTCGCGCCACGGCGGCAGCGGTTCCGGGCGCGGCGGCAGCGACGACGGCGCCGGGCACGACGCCGGCGACGACCACGGTGGGGACTCGGGTGGGCACGGATCCGACGACTGAGTCCCTCCCCGCGACGTCCCCGGCCGGCCCTGCACCGGTCGGGGACCCCGCGCGCCCGGACCCGCCCTGGGTCCTCGTGTCCGACCCCGCGGCCGCCGAGGTCGCGCAGGAGACCGTCCGGCCGCGGCGCATCCTCGCCCAGCTGCTCGGTGGGGTCCTCGCGGCGATGCTCCTCGTCGGCGTCCTCGGCGCGGTGGCGGCCAGCAAGCTCGCCGAGCGCGAGGCCGTCAACGACGCCGCGTCGATGGCCGGCGTGCTCGCCGAGGCCGTCGTCCAGCCGGCGATGACCGACGCCCTGATGGCCGGCGACCCGGCCGCGGTCGACACCTTCGGCACGACGATCCGGCGCAGCCTCGACGCCGACACCGTCGTGCGGGTCAAGCTCTGGCGCCCGGACGGGTACGTCCTCTACGCCGACGAGCCCCAGCTCATCGGGCGCACCTTCACCCTCGACGACGACCAGCGCGAGGCGCTCGCCGGCCCGAAGACGGTTGCCGAGATCTCCCGGCTCGGGGCCACCGAGAACCAGTTCGAGGTGGGCGACAAGCTCGTCGAGGTCTACCGCCCGGTGTGGATGCCCGACGGCCGCACGGCCCTCTTCGAGATCTACGTCTCCTACGAGCCGGTCGCCGCGCGCACCAGCCAGCTGTGGCGCGGCTTCGCGGGGGTCACGGCCAGTAGCCTCCTGCTCTTCGTCCTCATCGTCACCCCGCTCGTGCTCGCGCTGACCAAGCGGCTGCGCGGGGCCGAGGCGCAGCGGGTCGCCCTCCTCCAGCGGGCCGTCGACGCCTCGTCCGACGAGCGGCGCCGCATCGCCGCGACCCTCCACGACGGCCCGGTCCAGGAGCTCGCCGCGACCTCCTTCACCGTCTCCGGCGCCTCGGCGAGCGCGGCCCGCAGCGGCGACTCGGCCCTGGCCCGCGACCTCGACGCCGCCGCCACCGCCGTGCGCGCGAGCATCCGGTCGCTGCGGACCCTCCTCGTCGACCTGCACCCGCCGGCCCTGTCCCGTTCGGGCGTCGTCGCCGCGCTCGCCGACCTCGCCCAGTCGGTGCGCGCCGAGGACGTCGTCGTGCGGCTCGACACCGACACCGACGACGAGCTCGCCCTCACCGACGAGGCCCAGCGGCTCGTGCACCGGGTCGCCCAGGAGTGCGTCCGCAACGCCGCGAAGCACGCCGGTCCGGCCGACGTCCTCGTGTCGCTGCACCGCACCGGCCCCGGCGTGGTGACCCTCGACGTCGTCGACGACGGGCGAGGATTCGACGTGGAGGCCGCGATGACCGACCCCGAGCCGGGGCACCTCGGCACCCAGCTGCTCGCCGAGGCGGCCTCGGTGCCCGGCGCGCGGCTGCGGGTCGCGGCCGCTCCGGGCGCCGGCACCCACTGGCGCCTCGACCTCGACGGACCGATGGGGGTACGCGCATGATCCGGGTGCTCGTCGCCGACGACCACCAGCTCGTCCGCGCGGGTGTGCGCACGCTGCTCGACGCCGAGGACGACATCACCGTCGTCGCCGAGGCCCGCGACGGCGCCGAGGCCATCGAGTCGGCGGTGGGCACCGAGCCCGACGTCGTCCTCATGGACCTGTCGATGCCCGGGGTCGACGGGGTCGAGGGCACCCGCGGGGTGCTGGCCCGCCGCCCGGACACCCGGGTCCTCGTCCTCACGAGCTTCTCGGACCGCGAGCGGGTGCGCGAGGTGCTGGCCGCCGGCGCCATCGGCTACGTGCTCAAGGACTCCGAGCCCGCCGACCTACTCGCTGCGGTGCGCGCCGCGGCCGCCGGGCACGTGCCCATCGACCCGCGCGTCGCCGTGGCCCTCCTGCCGTCGTCCGGGGACCCCGTGCGCGACGGCGCCGTCGCCGGCCTCTCGCCGCGCGAGACCGAGGTGCTGCGGCTCGTCGCCCAGGGCCTGGCGAACAAGCAGATCGCCCGGGCCCTCGACATCACCGAGCGCACCGTCAAGGCCCACCTCGGGCGGGTGTTCCGCGAGATCGGGGTCCTCGACCGCACGAGCGCCGCCCTCTGGGCCCGCGACA
This sequence comes from Phycicoccus sp. HDW14, assembly GCF_011383005.1. Classification (GTDB taxonomy): domain Bacteria; phylum Actinomycetota; class Actinomycetes; order Actinomycetales; family Dermatophilaceae; genus Phycicoccus. Next base: position 3,983,950 of record NZ_CP049935.1, read on the forward strand.
ACCTCCCGAGGGCCTGAGCGTCGTCGCGCTGGCCTAGGCTCGCGGCGTGACCGGACGGGACGGGGTGTTCATCGCCTTCGAGGGCGGCGACGGGGCGGGCAAGTCCACCCAGGTGCGTCTCCTCGCCGAGGTCCTGCGCGCCCGAGGCCGTGAAGTGCTCGTCACCCGCCAGCCCGGAGGAACCCCGCTCGGTGCCGCCATCCGCGACCTCGTCCTGCACGGCGACCACGTCTCGCCGCGCGCCGAGGCCCTGCTCTTCGCCGCAGACAAGGCCCACCACGTCGACCTCGTCATCCGGCCGGCGCTCGCGGCCGGGCAGGTCGTCCTCACCGACCGCTACACCGACTCCTCGGTGGCCTACCAGGGCGCCGGGCGCGACCTCGGCGCTGACGAGGTCCACGACCTGCAGATGTGGGCCGTCGACGGCCTGGTCCCCGACCTCACCGTCGTCGTCGACGTGTCCCCCGAGGAGGGCCGGCGCCGGCGCGGCGAGGTCCACGACCGGCTCGAGGCCGAGGCCGACGCGTTCCACGCCTCCATCCGCGAGCACTTCCTCGCGGTGGCCCGCGGCAACCCGCAGCGCTACCTCGTCGTCGACGGCACCCGCCCGCCCGAGGAGATCCACGCCGAGGTCCTCGCGCGGGTCGAGGCGGCAGGGGTGGTCGACCCGTGAGCGTCTGGCGCGACGTCATCGGCCAGGAGAAGGCCGTCGCCACCCTCGAGCGGGCCGTCCACGACCCCGCGTCGATGACCCACGCATGGCTGTTCACCGGGCCGCCGGGCTCCGGCCGATCGGTCGCCGCCCGGGCCTTCGCCGCCGCCCTGCTCTGCCCGCAGGGCGGGTGCGGTGAGTGCCGCGAGTGCCGCACCGCCCTCGACGCCACGCACGCCGACGTCGACGTCATCGCCACCGAGGGGCTCTCGATCAAGGTCGAGCAGGCCCGCGACCTCGTCGCGCTCGCCGCCCACCGGCCCAGCGTCGGGCGCTACCGGGTCATCGTCGTCGAGGACGCCGACCGGCTCACCGAGCGGGCCGCCGACGCCCTGCTCAAGGCCCTCGAGGAGCCGACGCCCCGCACGGTGTGGATGCTCTGCGCCCCGTCGGTCGAGGACGTCATCATCACCATCCGCTCGCGCTCGCGGCACGTCCGGCTGCGCACCCCGTCGGTCGAGGCCGTCGCCGACCTGCTCGTGCGCCGCGACGGCGTCGACCACGCGATGGCGCTCTACGCCGCGCGCGCCGCGCAGCAGCACGTCGGGCTGGCCCGGCGCCTGGCCCGCGACGAGCACGCCCGCATCCGGCGCCACGACGTCGTCGCGATGGCCGCGAAGATCGTCTCGGTCGGCGACGCGGTCGGGGCGGCGCAGGACGTCATGACCATCGCGGCCGAGGAGTCCGCGGCCGCGTCGGGCGAGCGTGACGCCGCCGAGAAGGCGCGCCTGCTCGAGATCCTCGGGGCCGACGCGACCGCCCGCACCCAGCCGCCGCACATCCGCTCGCAGGTCTCGGCGCTCGAGAAGGAGCAGAAGGCGCGGGCCACGCGGTTCACCCGCGACGTCGTCGACCGTGCCCTCGTCGACCTGCTCTCGGTCTACCGTGACGCGCTCGTGCTGCGCACCGGTGCCGGCACGGCGCTGGTCAACGAGGACGGCCGGCAGGTCGTCACCCGCGTCGCCGAGGTGTTCACCGCCGAGCAGCTGCTCGGCGCGATGGACGCCATCGGCACCGCGCGCGAGCGCATCGGCGCCAACGTCGCACCGCTGCTCGCCCTCGAGGCGATGGCCCTCGACCTGCGCCTGCCGCGCTGAGGCCCGGCGGGCGGCGCCGGGCGGGCGGTGGCACCCCCCCCGGGGGTGAACGGGGAGGTCGGAGCAGGTGCGGTGGCGGGGTTTGCGACCGGATCGTGACCTCCCCGGGGCGAGGGTCCCCAGTGGCCTCACATATCGTGCGAGCCATGAGCCCGCGCCGCCCCCTCGCCCTCGTCGCGGGCGTCGCCGTCGTCACGACCCTCCTCTCCGGCTGCTCGCTGGTGTCCGGGCTGCGCGACGAGCAGCCGACCCCGGCCGCCACTGGCTCGCCGCAGAGCCCGCCCGCCGGGTCCGAGTCGTTGGCCCGCTTCTACACCCAGAAGCTCGACTGGAGCGAGTGCTCCGGCGCCCAGTGCGCCCAGCTCAAGGTCCCCGTCGACTACGCCCGCCCGGACGGCAGCACCATCGAGATCTCGGTGCTCAAGGTGCCGGCGAAGAAGTCCTCCCAGCGCATCGGCTCGCTCGTCGTCAACCCGGGCGGCCCCGGCGGCTCGGGGGTCGACTACGCGCGCGCCGCCGACTTCATCGTCGGCCCCGGCGTCCGGGACCGCTACGACGTCGTCGGGTTCGACCCGCGCGGCGTCGGCCGGTCGGCGCCCATCGACTGCCTCACCGACACCCAGCTCGACGCGTTCCTCGGGTCCGACCCGACGCCCGACGACGCGGCCGAGCAGCGCACCTTCGCCCAGGGCTCCGCGGCCTTCGCCACGGCGTGCGGCACCAAGGCCGGCGCGCTGCTGCCGCACGTGTCCACCGAGGACGCCGCCAAGGACCTCGACGTCCTGCGCGCGGCGCTCGGCGAGGAGAAGCTCACCTACCTCGGCAAGTCCTACGGCACCTACCTCGGCGCCACCTACGCCGACCTGTTCCCGAAGCAGGTCGGGCGCTTCGTCCTCGACGGCGTCGTCGCCCCCGACCTCACCTCCCGGGAGATCAACCTCGGGCAGGCCAAGGGCTTCGAGCTCGCGACCCGCACGTGGGCGAAGTACTGCGTCGACGAGGGCGACTGCCCGCTCGGCGACTCCGTGAACGCGGTGATGGAGAACCTGCGTGGCTTCCTCGCCGCCACCGACGCGAACCCCGTGCCGCGCACCGGCGACGGCTCGGTGCCGAAGCTCACCGAGGGGTGGGCCTCGCTCGGCATCGCCGCCGCGATGTACGACCAGGGCGCCTGGCGCACCCTCGTCGACGCGATGCGCGACGCCCTCTCCGGCGACGGCACCGCGCTGATGCAGCTCGCCGACCAGTACGCCGACCGGAACCCGGGCGGCGGCTACGCGGGCAACATCATGGAGGTCATCTACGCGGTCAACTGCCTCGACAAGCCGGAGTCCGACAGCGTCCCCGAGCACCTCGCCGAGGCCGACGCCGCCGCGAAGGAGGCACCGACGTGGGGCCGCTACCTCGCGTGGAGCTCGCTCGTCTGCGGCTACTGGCCGGTGCCGGCCACCGGCACCCCGCACCAGGTGAAGGCCGAGGGCGCCGCGCCGATCGTCGTCATCGGCACGACCCGTGACCCCGCGACGCCGTACGAGTGGTCGGTCCGGCTGCGCGACCAGCTGGCGAAGGCCTCGCTCATCACCTTCGACGGCGACGGGCACACGGCCTACACCCGCTCCAACTCGTGTGTCGACGACGCGGTCGACGCCTGGTACGTCAAGGGTCGGGTGCCGAAGGACGGCCTGCGCTGCTGACCCCCTTTCAACCCGTCGACAGTGCAGAACACGCCGTCCGCGCCCACGCCCGCACGGCGTGTTCTGTACTCTCGACGGGGTACGAGGGGCGGATTCGCGACGGATGCCGTGGCCTGCCTATACTCGTCCGCGCGCCCTCGGGTGCACGCCGCCTTAGCTCAGTCGGCCAGAGCGATTCACTCGTAATGAATAGGTCATCGGTTCGATTCCGATAGGCGGCTCGTCGAACGCCCCCGGTCACCGGGGGCGTTCCTGCGTCTCCACCACACGACGAGGACCCCGGCCAGCAGTGCGCCCGTGCTGCCGAGCAGCTCGTCGCCGAGGGTGTCCTGGTAGAGCCGCTCGACCTCGACGCCCGCGCGCAGGAAGACGAACCACTCGCCGACCTCCCACAGCACGGCGAGCAGTGCGCCGGTCCCGGCGACGGTGAGGACGGCGAGGCCCGGGCGGCCCACCGAGGCGGCCGTCGGGAAGAGCAGCAGCCCGATGCCCCACAGCAGCAGGAACCAGTTGACGAGGTGGTTGACGTCGTCCCAGGCCTCGATCGTGTCGTAGAGGTCGAGGAAGTTGCCGAGCACGTCGATGAGGAACGGCAGCATCACGAGGGCGAAGGCCCCCCACGGCGGGTCGACGGGGTCGGCGCGGTCGGCGGCCCGGCCGCGGTGCCGCCACCACCACACCACCGGCACCACGAGCATGAGCAGCGGGTAGACCACGGCCCGGGCCACGAAGCCCTTGCCGTTGAAGGACTCGAAGCCGACGGTCAGCCCGACGACCATGAGGAGCACGGTGAGGACGAGGACCGAGACCGGAGCCAGCGCCCCGCGTGACCAGCGCATCGACACCCCACCTCCCCGTCCGCCGGCGCGGACGTCGCGCCGACTGTAGCGGCGGGTTGCGCGGGCCGGTGCTCAGCCGATCGTCAACCCGCTGATGCGTCCTCCGCTCACGGTGAACCGGTAGCCGAGCTGGGCGACGTGACCCGGGAAGTCGCCCTCGAGCCGGACGGCGACCGTCCAGCGGGTGTCGTCCTCGCATCGGGCCTCGAGGACCTCGGTGGTGTAGGTGAACTCGCTGCCGGAGTCCTGGAGGAAGCCGCGGACCTGCTCGGTCCCGCGGAAGGTCTCGTCCTGGTCGACGACGACGGCGTCGTCGGTGAACGTCCGCAGGGCGGCCTCGGCCTCCCGGGCCGAGTGGGCGGCGAAGAACGCGCGGACCACCGCCGGCAGGTCGGTGGGGTCGTTGGGCTCGGGGGTGGCGTGGGTCGTCATGGCCCCACGCTCGCGCCTCCACCGGGCGGAGGGTCAAGTACTGGACCCTCCCCCGGGGGGAGAGTGCAGACTGCCCGGGTGCACACCGGCCTGACCATCGGGGAGTTCGCCCGACTGACCCACCTCAGCGTGCGCACGCTGCGCCGGTACCACGAGGCGGACCTGCTGCTCCCCGTGCACGTCGACGAGCTGACGTCGTACCGGTACTGCACCGCCGAGCAGATCCCCACCGCCCAGGTCATCCACCGGCTGCGGGAGCTCGACGTCCCGCTGGCCACCGTCCGGCGCATCCTCGACACCGCCGACCCCGTGGTGCGCTCCGAGCTGGTCACCGAGCACCTCCGCCGCCTCGAGTCCGTGCTCGACCGGACCCGGGCGGCGGTGCGCTCGCTGCGTCGCCTGCTGGCGCCCGAGCCCGCTCCGGTGCACGTCGAGGTGCGACCCGTCCCGGAGGTGAGGGTCGCCGCCGTCGAGGGCGATGTCGAGCTGGGCGACGTCCTGGGTTGGTACGCCGGCGCCATGGCCGAGCTCGACGCCGTCCTCCGGGACCCCGTCGGCGAGCCCCTCGAGCCCGTCGGCCCGCCCGGCGGCGTGTACGACAACACGCTGTTCGAGGTGGGCCGCGGACACGTCGTGGTGCACCGGCCGTCCACGGACCCGCCGACCCGGGGGCGGGTGCACCCGGTGACCCTGCCGGCCGTGGAGCTGGCGGTCGCCGTCCACGTCGGCGACCACGACGACATCGACGTCACCTACGGCGAGGTCGGCGCCTGGGTCGCCGCCAACGCCCTCGGCGTGGCCGGCCCGGTCCGGGAGACCTACCTCGTCGGGCCCCGCGACACCGCGGACGCCGCGCGGTGGCGGACCGAGATCGGCTGGCCGGTCTTCTCGGTGACCACCGGACCCGGACAGCGCCCTCCCGCGGGCCGCGTGACCGGCGGGGCGCCCGACCTTCGGCGCGACGGACCCTGACGCCCCGTGCCCACGCCCGGCGACCCGTCGGCCGGGTTAGCCTGACGGACATGGCGGAGCGTGTCGTCGAGGTCCTCGGGGTGTACGACGCCGATGGTGGGGTGCTCGGCGAGCTCGCCTACGCCGTCAACCACGTCCTCGGGCGCGCCGAGTGCGCCCTCTGCGACGTCACGCACGGTGGGGTCCGCCGCCGGCCGGAGTGGGACGCCATGGTCGCGTCGCTGCCCGTGCCCGTCCGGCTGGTCCACCGCAACGAGGTGTCGGAGGCCGAGGGGCGGGCCGTGCACGAGAGCGGCCTGCCGGTCATCCTCGGGGTGCGCGACGACGGCACGCACACCGTGCTCGTGCCACGGCAGCGGCTCGCGGTGGCCCACGGCTCGGTCGAGGACGTCGGCCAGGCCCTGCGCACCGCCCTGGACGACGAGGAGGGCGCGGCATGAGGCGCCCCGTGCCCGAGCGCCCCGGACCCGGTCAGGAGTCGGTGTGGGACTACCCGCGCCCGCCGGCGATCGACGCCAGCCGCGAGTCGGTGGAGGTGTGGCTCGGTGGGGTCCGCGTCGCAGCGTCGACCCGCACCCTCCGGGTCCTCGAGACGAGCCACCCGCCCACCTACTACCTGCCGGCCGCCGACTTCCTCGAGGGCGCCCTGCGGCCCGCGCCCGGGTCCTCCTACTGCGAGTGGAAGGGCGAGGCCGCCTACCTCGACGTCGTCGGGGAGGCGTGGTGGCTGCGGGTGCGGGATGGACCTACCCGCACCCGACCCGCGGCTTCGAGGCCCTCGTCGACCACGTCGCCGTGATGCCGGCGGCGATGGAGCGCTGCGTCGTCGACGACGAGGTCGTCGTGCCGCAGGCCGGTGGCTTCTACGGCGGCTGGGTGACCAGCCGGGTCGTCGGCCCGTTCAAGGGCGAGCCCGGCACCTGGGGCTGGTGACCCCGGCCGGTCCGGACGAGCCGCCGGTCAGTCGTCGCTGAGCGGCTTGTCCTTGGTCGCGAGCTCGGCGCGGGCCTTCTCGGCGGCCGCCGTGACCTCGTCGGCGGTGCGGGCGCGGGACAGCTCGGACTCGGTGAGCACGTCGGTCGCGTGGGCCGGCATCCGCCAGCGCGCGGTGGACAGGCCGGCGGTGCTGGCCCGCTCGATGGCCTGGGTGATGCACGCCTCGGCCTCCTCGCGGCCGGCCCAGTGGGCGCCCTCGACGGACTTGCCGGGTTCGAGGTCCTTGTAGGTCTCGAAGAAGTGCTGGATCTCGAGGCGGTCGAAGGAGCTGATGTCCTCGATCTCGACGATGTGGTTCTTGCGCGGGTCGCCCGCGGGGATGCAGAGGATCTTGTCGTCGCCGCCGGCCTCGTCGCGCATGTGGAACATGCCGATCGGGCGGGCGCGCACGATGCAGCCCGGGAAGGTCGGCTCGTCGAGGAGCACGAGCGCGTCGAGGGGGTCGCCGTCCTCGCCGAGGGAGTCCTCGATGTAGCCGTAGTCCGAGGGGTAGGACATCGCGGTGAAGAGCATGCGGTCGAGGCGGATGCGCCCCGTCTCGTGGTCGACCTCGTACTTGTTCCGGTGCCCCTTGGGGATCTCGATGGTGACGTCGAACTCCACGGTGTACCGGCTCCCTCTGATGTGTGACCTACGCTCGACGGACAGTCTGGCGCATGAGGGGCCCGGAGCACGAAGGGAGCAGGGGTGAGACGTGTCATGGTGGCCTCCGCCGTGGCCGCCGCCCTCGTCGCGGTCGCCGGGTACGCCACCGCGGACGTGCTCGACGTCGCCCCCGGCATCCTCACCCGCGACCGGCCGGGGCCGCTCCCCGCGGCCGGCTCGGTCGGCAGCGGTGGCACGGGTGAGGGCGCCCTCCCCGCCGTGCTCCCCACCCCGGCCGCACCCGCCGCTGCGCCCGCCGCCGACGGCTCGGACGCCCCCGTCCCACGGCCGCCGGCCTGGCCGCGGCCGTCGCCGGGGCGTCGAAGGACCCCGCCCTCGCGAAGGGCCTCGGGGTGAGCATCCGCGACGGGGTCACCGGCGAGCTGCTGTGGTCGCGGTCGGCCGGCACCGCCCGCCCGCCGGCCTCCACCGCCAAGCTGCTCGCGGCGATGGCCGTCGCCGCGACCCTCGACCTCGATGCACGGGTGCCCACCACCGTCGTCGCGGCCCCCGGGTCCACCGAGCTGGTCCTCGTCGCGCGCGGCGACATGCTGCTCGCCCCGGGGGCCGGCGACCCCGATGCGGTCTCCGGGCACGCCGGGCTCGCCGACCTCGCCGACGACGTCGCCTCGGCGCTGAGGGCCGACGGGCGCACCCGTGTCGGGCTGCGGCTCGACCTCTCGTTCGCGCCCGGACCGCGGGTGCCGCCGACGTGGAACCCCCACGACGTGCGCGACGGCTTCGCCGGGCCGGTCGTCATGACCGGGCTGTCGACGCGGCGGGCCACCCCACCCGTCCGGCGCCCGCGAAGCCGGAGGTCGCCGTCGCGACGACCTTCGTCCAGCTGCTCGCGAAGCGGGGGGTCAAGGCGACGCTGCGGCCCGAGAAGGGTTGGGCCGCAGCCGCTCCCGCGGGTGCGGTCCAGCTCGGCACGGTCGAGTCGGCCACCTACGGCGAGCTGCTCTCCCTCGCCCTCGACGAGTCGGACAACTCGCTCGCCGAGAGCCTCGTGCGCCAGGCGGCGGCCACGGCGGGTGCCCCCACCGCGGGCGCCGGCGACGACGCCGCCTTCATCCGCGGTCGGCTCGAGGCCGCCGCCGTGCCGACGACCGGTCTCGTGCTCAAGGACGCCAGCGGCCTCAGCCCGGGCCAGGCCGTCGCGCCGGCGACGCTGTCGGCGGTGCTCGCGCTCGCCGTCACCGGTGAGGCCCCCCAGCTCCGCGACGTGATCGCGCGGCTGCCCGTGTCGGGGGTGTCGGGCACCCTGCGCGGACGCTTCGCCGCGCGCGCCACGCAGGACGTGCTCGGGGTGCCCCGGGCGAAGACCGGCACGCTGAAGGCGGGGTCGGCGCTGGCCGGCACGACGGTCGATGCCGACGGCCGGCCGCTGACCTTCGTCGTGCAGGTCGACGGCTTCCCCCGCACCTACGACGGCACGCTGCGGGCCCGGGCCGCCCTCGACCGCGTCGTCGCCGCCGTCACCCGCTGCGGCTGCGGCGCGGTGGCCCGCTGACCCGGATGAGAGGCTGACCCCGTGGGATACGTCGACTGGGAGTTCGCGAAGACGACGGGCCGCACGCTCGTCCCGGCCGGGCCGGTGGTCTCGCCCGCCGAGGCGCGGGCGGAGGTCGAGGCGATCCGCGACGCCGCCCGGGCCGCGCGCGGGCCGGTCGCCGAGACCGCGCGCCTGCACACCCCGCCGGACGCCCCCGACGCCCTCGTCGTCGACCGGGCCACCTGGATCGCGGTCAACGCCGACTCGATGTCGGCCCTGCTCGACCCGCCGTCGACGCCATCGTCGAGAAGCGCGGCGTGGTGCCGGGCGCCGCCGCGCAGGTCGTCGGCGGCAAGGTCACCGGCGCCGAGGCCGGCGCGCTGCTCGCCTTCATGGCCAGCAAGGTGCTCGGGCAGTACGACATCGCGCCCGACGGCACGCCGGCGCTGCTCCTCGTCGCGCCGAACCTCATGGCCACGGCCCGCGAGCTCGGGGTCGACGCGGCCGACTTCCGCGCCTGGGTCTGCATGCACGAGGAGACCCACCGCGTGCAGTTCACCGCCAACCCCTGGCTGCGCGAGCACCTCATCGCCCAGGCCCGGCACCTGGCCGTCGACCTCGCCCCCGACCAGGAGCGGCTCCAGGAGATCGCCTCGCGCGTCACCGAGCGCCTCCCCGAGCTGTTCTCCGAGGGCGGCACCGGCATCGCCGACCTCTTCGCCACCCCCGAGCAGCGCGAGCAGCTGGCCACCCTGACGGCCGTGATGTCCCTCCTCGAGGGCCACGCCGACGTCGTGATGGACGACGTGGGGCCGGCGCACATCCCGACCGTCGGCGACATCCGCCGCAGGTTCACCGAGCGGCGCCGGGGCTCGGGGGCGCCGGACCGGCTGCTGCGGCGGCTGCTCGGGCTCGAGGCGAAGATGCGGCAGTACAAGGACGGTGCGGCCTTCGTCCGCGGCGTGCAGGCCGAGGTCGGGGTCGACGGCTTCAACGCCGTGTGGACCTCGCCCGAGACGCTGCCGCTGCCGCAGGAGATCGCCGACCCCACGGCCTGGGTCCGCCGCGTCCACGCCTGACGCCGAACCCGACTTCTTGCCCAGAACCCACCTCTGAGCCCCCATGTCGGGCGGGAGAGGTGGGTTCTGGGCAATGAGTCGGGATGATCGGGGGTGGACGACCCGATGACGCGCGCGTGGGGGAGGCCGCACCCGGCGGTCGCGGCCATCCGGTCGGCGGTGCGCGCCACCCTCGCCGAGTGCGAACCCGGCGACCTCGTCCTCGTCGCGTGCAGCGGGGGAGCGGACTCGACCGCACTCGCCGACGCCGCCCGGTTCGAGGGCGCGCGCGCCGGCCTGAGGGTCGGCGCCGTCGTCGTCGACCACGGCCTGCAGGACGGCTCGCGCGACGTCGCCGACCAGGCCGGTGCCCGGCTGCGGACGCTGGGCACGGACCCGGTCCTCGTGACGAGCACGTGGGCGATGGCCGACACGTCCGACGGGCTCGAGGCGATGGCCCGCGCCGCCCGCTACCGGGCGCTCGACGAGGCGGCCGACCACCTCGGCGCCCGGCTCGTCCTGCTCGGTCACACCCGCGACGACCAGGCCGAGCAGGTGCTGCTCGGCCTCGCGCGCGGCTCGGGCGCCCGCAGCCTCGCCGGGATGCCCGCCGCCCGCGACCGGTACCGCCGCCCCCTCCTCGCGGTCACGCGCCGGCAGACCCGGGAGGCCTGCACCGCCGAGGGCCTCACCTGGTGGCAGGACCCGATGAACGAGGACCCCGCGTTCACCCGCGTCCGCGCGCGCCGCGCCCTCGCCGACCTCGAGGCCGACCTCGGCCCCGGCCTGGCCGCCGCCCTCGCCCGCACCGCCGCCCAGCTGCGGGAGGACGCCGACCTCCTCGACGCCCTCGCCGACGCCGCGGTGGCCTCCCTCGGGGACGTCGGCCCCTGGGACGTCGAAGCCCTCGCCGCCCTCCCGCGACCGGTCCGCACCCGCACCTGGCGCCGCCTCCTGACCGCCGCCGGAGCCCCCGCGGGGCAGCTGACGAGCCGGCACACCGACGCCTGCGACCGCCTCCTGACCCACTGGCACGGGCAGGGCCCGGTGCACCTCCCCGGCGGCCGGCGCGCGACCCGGTCCGACGGTCGGGTGTCCATCGCCCCCGCCGCTCGGGTTGAATAGCCCCGACCGCCCGCCCACCCCGATCAGGGAGCCGCAGTGGACGCCGCCCACATGGGAGCAGACCTCGAACGAGTCCTCGTCACCGAGGAGGAGATCCACGCCAAGCTCGACGAGCTGGCGCAGTTCATCGCCACCGAGTACGAGGGCAAGGACCTCCTGCTCGTCGGCGTGCTCAAGGGGCGGTCATGGTGATGGCCGACCTGATGCGCGCCCTGCCCCGCAGCGTCCCCGTCGACTGGATGGCCGTGTCGTCCTACGGCTCGGGCACCAAGTCCAGCGGCGTCGTGCGCATCCTCAAGGACCTCGACACCGACATCACCGGCCGGCACGTGCTCATCGTCGAGGACATCATCGACTCCGGGCTCACCCTCAGCTGGATCCGCAGCAACCTCGAGTCGCGCAGCCCGGCCTCGGTGGAGATCTGCACGCTGCTGCGCAAGCCGGACGCCGCCAAGGTCGAGGTCGACGTGCAGTGGGTCGGCTTCGACATCCCCAACGAGTTCGTCGTCGGCTACGGCCTCGACTACGCCGAGGACTACCGGGGGCTGCGCTGCGTCGGCACCCTCGCACCGCACGTCTACAGCTGACCGCACCAGCGCCCGCCGGGACGGCGGGTGTCGAACCAGTTCCCCCGCCGGAACACGAGCACCGACGGGCTCGTTGCTAGCGTGTACGGGTCCCGCCGGAGCTCTCCGGGGGACGAGAGACGACGAGCAGGAGGGTGGGGCCAAGGCCCCGCGACCAGATGGACTTCAAACGCATTCTCCGGGCCCCGGTCTTCTGGGTGCTCGCCGCCCTCGTGCTCCTCCTGCTCGTGTTCACCGTCGGGGCAACGGTGGCTACACGACGATCACGACGGCCCAGGCCGAGAAGCTCATCGCCGACAAGAAGGTCGACAAGGCGGTGATGACCACCGACAACGTCATCAGCCTCGACCTGAAGTCCGGCCAGTCCTTCTCCGACTCCGAGGCCAAGATCTCCGGCGCCACCAAGGTGCGGGCCGAGTACGTCGACGCCCGGGCCGAGCAGCTCGTCCAGGAGCTGAAGACCTCGCTGCCGGACGGCTACGACGACAAGGTCGAGGGCGACAGCGCCTTCTGGACCCTGTTCATCTCCTTCTTCCCCGTGCTGCTGCTCGTCGGCCTCTTCTGGTTCCTCATGAGCCAGGCCCAGGGCGGCGGCTCGCGGGTCATGCAGTTCGGCAAGTCGCGGGCCAAGCTCGCGACCAAGGACACCCCGAAGGTGACCTTCTCCGACGTCGCGGGCGCCGACGAGGCCGTCGAGGAGCTCCACGAGATCGTCGAGTTCCTCCGCGAGCCGGCGAAGTTCCTCGCCGTGGGCGCCAAGATCCCCAAGGGCGTCCTGCTCTACGGCCAGCCCGGTACCGGCAAGACCCTCCTCGCGCGCGCCGTCGCCGGTGAGGCCGGGGTGCCGTTCTACTCGATCTCCGGCTCGGACTTCGTCGAGATGTTCGTCGGTGTCGGCGCCTCCCGCGTCCGCGACCTCTTCGAGCAGGCCAAGGCCAACGCGCCGGCCATCGTCTTCGTCGACGAGATCGACGCCGTCGGACGCCACCGCGGTGCCGGTCTCGGCGGCGGCCACGACGAGCGCGAGCAGACGCTCAACCAGCTGCTCGTCGAGATGGACGGCTTCGACGTCAAGACCAACGTCATCCTCATCGCGGCCACGAACCGGCCCGACATCCTCGACCCCGCCCTGCTGCGCCCGGGCCGCTTCGACCGCCAGATCGCCGTCGAGAACCCCGACATGATCGGGCGGCACAAGATCCTCCAGGTCCACGCGCAGGGCAAGCCGATGGCCTCCGACGTCGACCTGCTCGCCGTCGCCCGCCGCACCCCGGGCATGACCGGTGCCGACCTGGCCAACGTCCTCAACGAGGCCGCGCTGCTCACGGCCCGCACGAACAAGAAGCTCATCGACGACGAGGTCCTCGACGAGGCCATCGACCGCGTCATCGCCGGCCCGCAGAAGCGCACGCGCATCATGTCGGCCAAGGAGCGCAAGATCACGGCGTACCACGAGGGTGGGCACGCCCTCGTCGCGGCGGGGATGAACAACCTCGACCCCGTCACGAAGGTGACGATCCTCCCGCGCGGTCGGGCCCTCGGCTACACGATGGTCATGCCCGTCGACGACAAGTACTCGACGACCCGCAACGAGATCCTCGACCAGCTGGCCTACGCGCTCGGCGGCCGGGTCGCGGAGGAGATCATCTTCCACGACCCCACCACCGGTGCCGCGAACGACATCGAGAAGGCCACCGCGATGGCCCGCAAGATGGTCACCGAGTTCGGCATGAGCGAGCGGGTCGGCGCGATCAAGCTCGGCCAGAGCCAGGGCGAGCCGTTCCTCGGGCGCGACATGGGCCACCAGCGCGACTACTCCGAGCAGGTCGCGGCGGTCGTCGACGAGGAGGTCCGCAAGCTCATCGACTCCGCGCACGACGAGGCCTGGCACGTCGTCAACGACAACCGCGACATCCTCGACGCCCTCGTCCTCGAGCTGCTCGAGAAGGAGACGCTCAACGCCGCCGAGCTCGCGGAGATGTTCAAGGACATCCACAAGCGCCCGCAGCGGCCGTTGTGGCTCTCCAGCGAGCACCGCACGCTCTCGGACATCCCGCCCGTGCTCACCCCCGCCGAGGAGGCCGCGATGGCCGGTCGCAACGGCTCGGGCGCGCCGAGCGGTGCCACGCTCAACCCGGGTGACCCCCGCACCGAGGCCGCGATCGACGCGCGCGCGCAGGACGGTGCCCGCCCCGGCCACGACGAGCACCCCCCGACCGCGGTCATCGAGGTGCCCGAGGGTGGTCGTGTCGAGCCCTGAGCCCGACGCCGCCGCGTCGTCGGCTCCGTCGGCCCCGTCGGCGTCCCGCCCGCCGGTCGACGTGCCGCGCGCCGAGGCGGCGGTCCGCGAGTTCCTGCTCGCCATCGGGAGGACCCCGACCGCGACGGGCTCCAGGAGACGCCGAAGCGGGTGGCCAAGGCGGCCCACGAGCTGTACGCCGGGCTCTGGCAGGACCCGGCCGAGATCCTCAGCAAGACGTTCCCGATCGAGCACGAGGAGCTCGTCATCGTCCGGGACATCCCGATGTACTCGACGTGCGAGCACCACCTGCTGCCCTTCCACGGCGTGGCGCACATCGGGTACATCCCGGGCTCGGACGGGACGGTGACCGGGCTGTCCAAGCTCGGGCGCCTCGTCGACGTCTATGCGCGCCGGCCGCAGGTCCAGGAGCAGATCACGACCCAGGTCGCCGACGCCCTCGTCGAGCACCTCGGGGCGCAGGGCGTCATCGTCGTCGTCGAGGCCGAGCACCTGTGCATGTCGATGCGCGGCGTGCAGAAGCCGGGCTCGCGCACCATCACCTCGGCGGTCCGCGGCCAGCTGCGCGACCCCGCCACGCGGGCAGAGGCGATGTCGCTGCTGCTCGGCGGGAAGCGGTGACCGCGACCGGGGCCCTCCCCACGGGGCGACCCGGGCGACCGGTCGTCATGGGCGTCGTCAACGTCACGCCCGACTCCTTCAGCGACGGCGGCGCGTGGTTCCAGCCCGAGGACGCCCTCGCCCACGGGCGGCTGCTCCTCGAGCAGGGCGCCGACGTGCTCGACGTCGGCGGCGAGTCGACCCGCCCCGGCGCCGAGCGTCCCTCCGAGGCCGAGGAGCTGCGCCGGGTGCTTCCGGTCGTCGAGGGGCTGGCCCGGCTCGGCACGGTCTCGGTCGACACGATGCGCTCGGGCGTCGCCGCGGCCGCCCTCGACGCCGGTGCCTCCCTCGTCAACGACGTGTCCGGCGGGCTCGCCGACCCCGAGATGGCCGCACTGGTCGCCGAGCGCGGGGTGCCGTTCGTCGCGATGCACTGGCGCGGCCACAGCGCCGGGATGCAGGACCGTGCCCACTACGACGACGTCGTCGCCGACGTGTGCCGCGAGCTGCGCGAGCGGGCCGAGGCGCTCGAGGCCGCCGGGATCGCCCGCGAGCGGCTCGTCCTCGACCCCGGCTTCGGGTTCGCCAAGCTGGCGCACCACAACTGGGAGCTGCTGCGCCGGCTCGACGCGGTGCTCGACCTCGGCCTCCCCGTGCTCGTCGGCACCTCGCGCAAGAAGTTCCTCGGGCTCGTCGGGCGCGAGGGCCGCGAGGAGCGGGCGCCGCTCGAGCGCGACGTCGTCACCGCGGTGACGACCGCGCACGCGGCGCGGGCCGGGGCGTGGGGGGTGCGGGTGCACGACGTCGTCGCGGCCGTCGACGCCCTCGACGTCGCCGAGGAGCTCGGGTCGGTGGGTCCCCGGTGAGCCCCGCCGGCACCGCCCGCGACCGGGTGCTCCTGCGCGGCGTGCGCGGGCGCGGCTTCCACGGGGTCTTCGAGCACGAGAAGCGCGACGGGCAGGACTTCGTCGTCGACGTCGAGCTGGCCGTCGACCTCGCCGCGCCGGGGGCCTCCGACGACCTCGCCGACACCGTGAACTACGGCGAGGTGGGCGCGGCCGCGCTGGCCCGCATCGAGGGCGAGCCGTTCGACCTCATCGAGCGCCTGGCCGAGGTCATCGCCGAGGACGCGTTGTCGCACAACGCGGTCGACGAGGTCACGGTCACGGTGCACAAGCCGCAGGCCCCCGTCGGTGTGCCGTTCGAGGACGTCGAGGTGCGGGTCGTGCGCCGGCGCCCGCCGGTCGCCTCGGTCGTCGCCGTGGGGGCCAACCTGCCGTGGGGCACCAGCTCGCCGGCCGAGACCCTCGCCGGGGCGGTCGAGGCCCTCGGCCACCACCCGGCGCTGTCCGTCGTCGCCCGGTCGGCGGTCGTCGAGTCCGACCCGGTCGGGGGACCGGCGGACCAGCCGGTCTACGTCAACGCCGTCGTGCTCGTGCGCACGTCGCTCTCGCCGGTGTCGCTGCTGCGCGAGCTGCACGCCGTCGAGGCCGCCTTCGACCGCACCCGCGAGGTCCGCTGGGGCGCCCGCACCCTCGACCTCGACCTCGTGCAGTACGGCGACCCCACCGACGACACCGACGTCGTCTCGGCCCGTCCGCACCTCACGCTGCCGCACCCGCGGGCGCACGAGCGGGCGTTCGTCCTCGTGCCGTGGCTCGACGCCGATCCCGGCGCGGTGCTGCGCGTGGCCGACGACGTGGTGCCGGTGGCCGACCTGCTGGCCCGGGTGGACACCTCCGGGGTCCGCGGGGCCTCGACCGACGTGAGTGAGCTGACTTGAACCGCAACGGGATCCGCACCAAGACGCTGACGGTGGTCGCGGTGGTGACCACGGTCGTCGGCTTCCTCGTCGCGACGGTGGTCACGCGCGACGGCACGTTGCTCCAGCGCCCACCGTGGGTCGCGGGGCTCCTGCTCGTCGTCATGGGCGGGCTCGTGCTCTGGCTGGCCCGGCCGGTGCGCCACCACCTGCGCAGCGGCCGCCGCACCTCCGTCGACGCCCTGCGCGCCGCCCGCACCGTCGTCCTCGCCCAGGCCGGGGCGCTCACGGGTGCGGCGGCGGCGGGGTGGTACCTCGGGCAGCTGCTCGTGCTGCTCACCGACCTCTCGCTCGTCGCCAACCGCGAACGGCTGCTGCCCTTCGGCCTGATGACCGTCGCGTCCCTCCTCCTCGCGGGGGCCGGGATGCTGGCGCAGGCGTGGTGCCGCATCGACGAGTCCGACGACGACCGGCCCGACGACCACGACGACTGAGCCACCGGGCCCCGTCGGCTTCCTAGGCCAGGTCGGCCCAGAGGACCCAGTTGCCCTCGTAGTGGCCCTTCGCGAGGGGGGTGCGGGGGTCGCAGGTGATGAGTCGCAGCAGGGGACGGGGGTTGCCGGAGTCCCAGATGGAGTCGTCCCTGGGCGTCTGCTCCTTCGGCATCCCGGCCGAGCGCCGCACGACGAAGTGCACGACGTCACCGGAGTCGTAGCGCACCGTGACCCGGTCGCCCCGCCGGGCTTCCGGCAGCTCGCGGAAGACGTCGGCGCCGTGGGCGGGCGTCCCCACGTGGCCGGCGAGGATCGCCGCCCCGGGGTAGCCGGGACGCGGCCAGCCCGGCTCGTCGTACCAGCCCACGACGCCGCCGGGCGGCGACAGGATGCCGCGGTCGTCGAGCCCGACCGGGCGCACCGGGGCGTCGACGATCGTCTCGCCGTCGGACCGCACGAGCACGACGTGGTCGGGATGGCCGGACGGGTTCCTCGAGGCCCGCTGGGTGGCCGTCGTCGTGGGCACGGGCTCGGCCGAGGGGGTCGGGCTCGACGCCGGGGTGTCGCTCACGCTCGACGGGGCCGTCGTCGGCCGGACCGCGGTCGACCCGGCCGGCGGGTCGGCGCAGGCGGCCAGGGCGCCCACGGCCAGGACCCCCGCCGTCGCGAGGAGCGAGCGGCGGCAGGTGCCGGGACGTGGGTCGGGCATCGGCCTCAGTGGCGGCGCGGGGCCCGGCGCAGGGCGCGGCGGCCGGCCAGCCCGAGCAGCACGGCGGCGCCGGCCGCGAGGAGCGGGCCGCCCGTGCTGCCGCCCGGGGTCCCCTCGGCGACGTCGGTCTGGACGAGCGCCGGGCGGACCGGGGAGGCGACGGCCGTCGGTGCCGTCGTGTCGGTCGGTTCCTCGGTGACGGGGTCGCCGACGGCCCGGAACCGGTCGACGACGGGGTCGCCCTCGCCGTCGAAGGTGCACCGGAGGCCGACGTTGACGTCCTCCTCGACGAAGACGTAGAAGCTGTCGGCGAGCAGCGTGTACGTGCCGGGGTCGTCGGCCTGGATGACCGCCTCGTCGATGCCGTCGACGTCGAGGACCACGGGTCCCTCGGCCGGGATCGGCACGGGCCCGTAGCCGAGCTCGAGCTGCTGGGGCTCGTCGGTCTCGGCGATGCCCGTCGCCAGCAGGGTGCCGCCCGCGAGCCGGGTGCGTCCGGAGGTGCGCAGCGCGGCGACGAAGGCGTCCGGCAGGGTGATGGTGCCGCTGTACGGGGCGATCTCGACCGACGTGCCGGTGTCCACGACGAGGTCGTCGGCGACGGCGGTGTCCCACGACGCCGTGCCCGGGTCGGTGCCCTCGGTGGCGTCGACGCCCCACTCGCACGAGTAGGCGAGGTCACCGGAGGCCGCGGAGGCGGGGGCGGCGGACAGGCCGGCGGCGGCGAGGGCACAGCCGACGGCGAGGGCGCAGGCGAGCGCGGAGGGCCTGGGCATCTGGGGTCCCCTGGTGGGCAGCGGCGTGAGCCGGGCGGCGGTACGGGCGCGTGCCCGTCCGGGCAATGTAGCCGCTCCCCGGGTGGTTGCGCAGCCCCGGCCGGCCGCCGCGGTCAGCCGAAGCTGTCGAAGTGGACCCGGTCGAGCTGGACCCCGTGGTCGCGCAGCAGGCCGACCGTCGCGTCGGTCATCGGCGGTGGCCCGGCCACGTGGAAGACGGCGTCCGCCAGCCCCGGCAGGCGGGCCCCGAGGGCCGCCGTCACGAACCCGACGACCCCGCTCCACCCGGCCGACGGCTCGAGCAGCGCGCCGTGCAGGTGGCCGTCGGGCAGGTCGGCCGCGGCGGCCTCGAGCTCCTCCCAGCAGACCAGCTCGCCCCGGGTCCCGGCGCCGTAGAAGACGTGCACCGCGCGGGAGGTGCGCCGTCGGGCGAGGTCCTCGGCCATCGCGAGGACCGCCGAGATGCCGGTGCCGCCGGCGACGAGGACGACCGGCGCCTCGCCCTCGCGCACCCACATGTCGCCGTACGGCAGCTCGAGGGCCACCTCCTGGCCCACGGCCACGTCGAACAGCCGGTTGCTCCCGGGGCGCCCCGGGTAGCGCTTGGCGATGAACGAGACCTCGTCGGTGCCCGGGACCCCGGCCAGGGAGTAGCACCGCCGCAGGCCGTCACCGAGGTCGAGGATGGCGTGCTGGCCCGGCCGGTAGACCGCCTCGGCCTCGAGGCGGAACCGGAGGCGGGCCAGGTCGGGGCCGAGGTCCTCGTGCTCGACCAGCCGCCCGCGGTGGTCGCGCAGCGGCCGCTCCGGCCACGGCTCGGACGAGGTCTGCCCGGTCCGGATCGTCAGGTCGCCGCGGGCTGTGGACTGGCACACCAGCACCCGGCGGCGGCGTTCGTCGCGCGGGTCGACCGAGGGGGCGTCGAAGAGCAGCTCGGTCTCCCCGTCGAGCACCGTGACCTTGCAGGTGCCGCAGCCGCCCCAGCCACACTCGAAAGGCAGCCAGGTGCCGGCCCGGCGGGCGGCCGCGAGGAGGCGCTCGCCGGCCTCGACCTCGAACGAGGTGTCGGTGCCGGCGAGCGTCACCCGGTGCCGCAGCGTGTCGGTGCCGTCCACCGGAGGCCGGCCCGTCAGCGGGTGGCCGCGGCCGCGACGCCGAGCACGGCGTCGTCGGCGGCCGCGACGACCAGGGCCGGGTCGAGCGGGTTCGGTGCCGCCCCGAAGAGCGGTGCGAGCCCGGCGACCGCCGCGTGGGCGCGGGGCTGCCAGGTCGCCAGCCACCCCGCGACGACGTCGGCCATGGCGGGGTCCTGCTCCACGGCGTACCCCAGAAGCGCCGTGGTCCAGTCCCTGCTGCGCTGGGCGTCGAGCTGGAACTCGGCCATGAGGAGCGACAGGTACTCGTCCCCGTTGCGCGACGCCAGCTCGGAGAGCTGCTGGTCGACGACCGCGTCCAGGGCCGGCTTGACGGCGACGTTGAGCGCGACGAAGGCCTCGCCCCAGTCGCGGACGGTGAGCAGCCGTTCGAGGGTCTCGCGCAGCGGCTGCCACGCCGCCGACTGCTCCCACGGCCCGCGGGCGGTCGAGGTCTCGGCGAGGTCGTCGCCGTGACCGACGGCCAGGGACTTCGTGTGGTACGCGATCCGCTGGATGCGGCGCAGCTCGTCGGCGGCCTGGAAGTTGGCGCAGTTGATGATGAACGCCGTCGGCGCCATCTGCCCGACGTAGAGCCCGGTCATCTGCAGGACGTGCAGCGGAAAACGCAACGGCACGAACAGGTCCCGCAGCGTCGCGACCCACGCCGGGTCGAGCGCCGCCACGGACTCGGCCGCCTCGTGGTGGTCGGTCAGCAGGTCGACGTACGTCTCGCGGTCGTGCTGGAGCATCACGTAGTCGGCGTAGGTGAGCTTCGCCGGGTCCTTGAAGCCCTCCCAGTCCTCGACGGTGAAGGGTGAGCCCTCGCGGTGCTCGAGGTAGAGGCGGTTGAACGGGGCCTGCGGGTCCATCTCGAACGGCGCCGGCTCGCGCTTGTAGTGGTAGTTGAACTTCGCCGCCGTCGCCTCGTACGAGCTCGGGCGCCGCTTGACGTCGCCGAGCAGGCTCCACGTCTTCGGGCGCGGTCGCTGGGTGGTGGCCATCGTCAGTCCTTCCTCTCGAGGAACCAGACGACCTCGTCGTCGGTGAGCTTCATCCGGCCGGCGAACCCGGCCAGCTGCGGTTCGAGCTGGTGCAGCCGGAAGGTGCGCCCGAGAGCGTCCTCGAGGCTGGCCCGCGTCATGCGGCACCGCGTCGGCGTCGCGATGCGGATGTAGCCGCCCTGGTCGTCGACGAGGACGTCGACGTCGGGGTTGTCGACCTCGATCGCGCTGATCACCGCGTCGGCGAGGTTGGCGTCGAGGCCGCGAACGACCGGGCCCACCATCTTCGGGTGCGCGTCCATGGGGTGCCTTTCGGGGGCGTCGGGGTTCACGTCTGGAACCGGTTGTGGTGGCGCTGGCCGTCCGTGGGGATGCCGACGCGGATCTCGTCCGAGACCACCCGGACGTCGAACTCGTAGAGCTGGCACCCGGTGGGGTTGAGCCCCTTGCCGGTGGCCAGGTCGAACTCCCAGCGGTGCCCCGGGCAGACGAGGACGTTCGTGTCCGGGTCCCACTCGCCGTCGGCGAGGAGCACCTCCTGGTGCGGGCACATGCCCTGGTAGGCCTTGATCTCGCCGCCGTCGAGGTGGGCGAGCAGCACCTGCTCTCCGTCGACCTCGACGTCGAGGAGGTCGCCCTCCCAGAGGTCGTCGACCGAGGCGGCGTTGACGAAGCGGGCCGGGCTGCTCATGCGTGGACGACCTCGAGGACCTCCATGGGGGCGATGCCCGAGCCGGCGATCGTGGCGTCGTCGTCGAGGATCCTGCCCTGGTACCGCACCTTGAGCGGGCGGTCCTGTGCGGCAACGCGTGTGCCGATCCCGTGGTGGGCGATGGCCTGGGCCACCGCGGTCATCGGGTCGGTGTCGTCGGGCGTCACGAGCACGACGACGAAGTCGCCCTCGACGATGCCCTGCACCGGGAACATGGCCATGGTCTGTCTCCTGTCAGGCAGTGGGTTCGAGGGGGGTCACGCCGCGCCGGACGCGGCCGGCCCGGCCGTCACCGGGGCGGTGGCGTGGGCCCAGTCGTAGTCGGTGCCGTCCTGCCCGCACTCCTCGGGCGAGAGGCCCATGTAGGCCAGGGCGCCCGGGATGGTCGGCGGCTGGATGACGCCGCCGAGGAGCCGGTCGATGATCGAGGTGTGCCCGGCGAACTGCTCCGGGGTCTGCTCGAAGACCCACTGGCACGGCTCGGAGCAGAACGTGTAGAGGCGCCCGTCGACCGTGAGCTGCAGCGGCAGCGGGCTGTCGAGGTAGCCGGCGGCGTACCCGGCGGGGGTGCACACCGGCAGCTGGCAGCTGTTGCAGACGACCGGGAAGGTCTCGGGCAGGGTCAGTTCGGGGTGTCCCGCACGGATGTTCGCGCCCATCTGGTCCCAGTAGGTCCCGAACGAGTCGTTCCAGCCGGGGTACTTCTCCTCCAGCCACGCCCGCTCCTCGGGGCCGACGCCGGCGACCGGGTTCCACCACACGGTGGGCCGCCAGAAGTAGACGCCGAGGTGGTAGGCGTGGTGCACCCAGCTCATCTCGTTGTGGAGCCGGTCCCAGTACCAGGGCGGCTCGAGCCCGAAGTCGCGGAACTGGTCGATGAACTGGGTGTTGATGAACTCCTCCATGAACTCCTTGAAGGAGTGCGTCCGGTGCGCCAGCGGCGTGTAGTAGTCCATCGACAGACCGGTGAGCAGGGCGAAGACCTTCCAGGCCCGCCAGAACATCTTGTCGAAGAGGGCCTGCGCGATGTCCTTCTTGCCGGCCGCCACGAGGATCTTCAGCGTCGGCTCGCCCTGCTGGGCGTGGCGGGCCTCGTCGGTCTGGATGGAGGGGATGAGCGACCCGAAGTCGATGTCGCCGATCTTCATCGCGTCGGCGGCCATCCCGAGGAACTGGAGGTTGGTGAAGCCGGTCTCGAAGGTGAAGGTCAGCTGGATGGCCATCGACACCGCGTCGTTGGCGGTGAACATGTCGTCGAAGAGGTGGCGGGAGGCGATGATGCCCCACTCGTTGGTGTGGTACGCCTTGTGCGCCCAGTCGAGGCGGGGCTCCTTGTTGAGGGCCTGGTAGGGGAAGTAGGTCTGCAGCTGGCCGTGGCGCGTCTCGTCGAGCGCGCCGTAGGTCGCCATGTTGCGCCAGGCCGCGGCCCGGCCGAAGCGGGCCATCCGGGCCTCGCCGATGCCGGCCTGGTACTCCGCCACGGCGATGGCGCCGTAGTGGGCGGTGACGGCCGCGAGCCAGCCCGGGTCGAGGTTCTCGAAGATCTTCGAGCGCCCGACGACGTTGTTCACCGAGAACAGCCCGGCGTCCTTGCCGGCCTGGTTGTGGACGTACTCGGCGTAGGTGATCTTGTAGGGCTCGTCCCACGTCCACCAGTCGTGGGTCGGCACGCCGAACCCGTTGGACAGCAGCTCGGGGAAGACCTCCTCCTCGGTGGCGTAGGTGAGGTCCCAGTTCATGTCGCGGGTGAGGTCGTACCACTCCGAACGCGCGAGTCGCGGCATCTGTCTCTCCTGGTCGGCGCACGGCGGGCCGGTCGCCGGCCCGCGTCCCCGACAGGATCGGCGCGCCCGGGAGGCCGCCGCGAGGGCCGTGGAGGGCCGACTTCCGGCCGGACCCGGCCCCCCGTGGCCGCCCCCGGTGGGTCGCGGACCGTTCCCGGCGTTCCTCAGGGTGCAACGCCCGTCCGCGCCGACGGCGCGCGCGGATACGGTCCGCCACACCGGCACCGTCGCCCCAAGGAGCCCCCATGGACACCGCCTCCGCCACCGCGCCCCAGCCCGGCGACCACCTGTGTGGCTTCTACTACGGGGACGAGGAGCGCGACGCCCTCCTGCTGCCCTTCCTGCGCGGTGGCCTGCGGGCGGGGGACAAGTGCCTCGCCGTCGTCGACTCCACCCCTGTCGAGGACGTCATCGCCGAGGTGACCGAGGGGCTCGACGCCGACGCGCTCCTCGCCTCCGGGCAGCTCGAGCTCTACGGCTCCGGGCAGACCTGCCTGCGCGGGGCGCCTTCGACCCGGAGCGGATGATCGAGTTCTGGGAGCAGATGGCGGCCGAGGCCAGCGTCGTGCCGACGTTCGGGTTCGCCCGCGTCGTGGGCGAGATGTCGTGGCTGGAGCGGGCGCCGGCCCCGCGCGAGCACGTCCTGCGGTACGAGACCTGGGCCGACGGGTTCGCCTCCCGGTTCGAGCACGCGATCCTCTGCCTCTACGACCTGCGGCGCCTCGGGAGCGGCATCCTCCTCGACCTCATGCGCACCCACCCGAAGCTGCTGCTCGGTGGGCTGGTGCTGGAGAACCCCCACCACCGGGCGAGCGGCGAGCTCGCCACCGTCGGCGCGTGAGCGCCACCCCGGCCCTCGTCCCGCTCCGGCGGACGGTGCCGGCGCGCGACCCGGCACCGCCGACGGGCGAGCTGCTCGAGCAGCTGTCCAGCGTGCGGGGGCTGCTGGCCATCTCGCTCGTCATGATGGAGCGGCGGCACGAGCGCGAGGTCCTCCAGCTGGCGGCCACCGCGGTGCCGAGCCTCGTGCCGTGCCACACCGTCGGGATCCACCTCGAGGACGGCGGGTGGGAGTCCTCGCTCGCCCCGGGCAGCGAGGTCCTGGCCGCCGCCGGCCGGGCCCTCGAGGGGTGCTCGAGGACCGGTGGCCCCCTCGACCTGCCCGGCGAGGGCTGGGCCTGGGCGCTGCCCCTGCGCAGCCTCGAGGAGTTCACCGGGCCACCTCGTCGTCTCCGGACGGGTCGCGCCCACGGCGGCGGGGATGGTGCTGCTGCGGTCGCTGGCGCAGCAGACCGGGGTGGCGGTGGCCAACGCGCGGCTGCACGCCAGCAGGGAGGCCGCCAACAGCGCGCTGGCCGAGACGGTCGCCGCGCTGGAGCGCCAGACCGCCATCCACGACCGGTTCACCCAGGTCGCGCTGACCGGAGGGGGCCACGAGGGGATCGTCCGGGCCCTGCACGAGCTGACCGGCCTGGCCGCCGGCATCGAGGACCGCGGCGGTGCCCTGCTGGCCTGGGCCGGGCCGGGCGAGCGACCCGCGTCGTCCGCGGCGCGGGACGCCCGGGGCCGTGAGCGGTTCCTCGAGCAGGTCCTGCGGGCCGGCCGGCCGGTCCGCCGCGACGGCCGGCTCGTCACGGTCGCCAGCCCGCGGCGCGACGTCGTCGGGGTGCTCTTCCTCGTCGACCCCGACGGGGCCGCCGGGGAGGCGGACACCGTGGCCCTGGAGCACGGGGCGACCGTCCTGGCCATCGAGCTGGCCCGGCTGGTCAGCCTCGCCGAGACCGAGCTGCGCCTGGGCGTCGACGTCGTCGCCGACCTCGTGGGCGGCACCGACGTCGAGGGGGCCTCCCGGCGGGCGGCCGCGCTCGGGCGCGACGTGGGTCGTCCGCACCGGGTGGTCGTCGTCGGGACGCCGCGGTCCGGGCCGGGCACCGACGCCCTCGTCGACGTCGTCCGGGCCGCCGTCGTGGGCCACCGACCACCCCTGCTCATGCCCCGTGGCGACACCGTCGTCGTCCTCCTCGAGGTGCGCGGACCCGACGACCGCGGTGTCCTCGACGGCCTGCTGGCCGGCCTGCGCGCCTCGCCCCTCGGCCGGTCCCTGCACGTCGGGGTCGGTGGGGTATGCCGCGGCCCGGAGGACTACCCGAGGTCCTACCGCGAGGGACGGCTGGCCCTGCGCGTCCCCGACGGTGGTGGACGGGACGGCGCCGTCGTCGTGCACGACGACCTCGGCGTCTACCAGCTGCTCTCCGAGGTGTCCGACCTCGCGGCGATCGACGCGTTCGTGCAGCGCTGGCTGGGTGCCCTGCTCGAGTACGACGCGCGGCGGGGGGCCGCCCTGGTGTCGTCGCTCGCGCACTTCCTCGACGCGGGGGCCGCTACGACGTCGCGGCCGAGGCGCTGGGGATCGGGCGCAGCACCCTGCGTCACCGCCTCGACCGGGTCCGCGACCTCTCCGGGCACGACCTCTCGCTGCCGGACACGCGCTTCCAGCTGCACCTGGCGACCAAGGCGTGGTCGACGCGGCGGGCGCTCTCGGCGGGCTGACGCCGGGCGGCTGGTCGCCTACTTGTCGACGTCGCCGACGACGAAGAACATCGAGCCGAGGACCGCGACCATGTCGGCGACGAGGCAGCCGGGCAGCAGCTCGGAGAGCACCTGGACGTTGCCGAACGAGGCCGAGCGCAGCTTGAGCCGCCACGGGGTCTTCTCACCGCGCGAGACGAGGTAGTACCCGTTGAGCCCCAACGGGTTCTCGGTCGCCGTGTAGCGCTCGCCCTCCGGCACCTTGAGCACCTTGGGCAGCCGTTGGTTGACCGGCCCGGCGGGCAGCGAGCGCAACGTGTCGAGGCAGGCCTCGGCGAGGTCGAGGCTGACGTGCACCTGCTCGAGGAGCACCTCGAGCCGGGCGAGGCAGTCGCCCTCGGTGCGGGTGACGACCCGGCCGGGGCCACCGGGGCGAACAGCTCGGCGTACGCGAGGTAGGGGTCGTCGCGGCGCAGGTCGAGGTCGACGCCGCTGGCCCGGGCGATCGGGCCCGAGACCCCGTACGCGAGGGCGGTGGCCGGGTCGAGCACGCCGACCCCCCGGGTGCGGGCGAGGAGGATCTCGTTGCCGACGAGCAGCGACTCGAGGTCGGGCAGACGTCGACGGACGGACCCGACGGCGTCGGCGACCCGGCCGAGCCAGCCGGCGGGGACGTCCTCCTTGAGGCCGCCGACCCGGTTGAACATGTAGTGCATCCGCCCGCCGGAGGCCTCCTCCATGACGGCCTGCAGCTCCTCGCGCTCACGGAACGCGTAGAACACCGGCGTGATGGCGCCGAGCTCGAGCGGGTAGGACCCGAGGAACATCAGGTGCGAGAGAACGCGGTTCAGCTCGGCGAGGAGCGTGCGCAGCCACACGGCGCGGACGGGGACCTCCATCCCGAGCATCGCCTCGACGCCGAGGACGACGCCCAGCTCGTTGGAGAACGCCGACAGCCAGTCGTGGCGGTTGGCCAGGACCGTGATCTGCCGGTAGTCACGCACCTCGAAGAGCTTCTCGGCGCCGCGGTGCATGTAGCCGACGACCGGCTCGGCGGAGACGATGCGCTCGCCGTCGAGGACGACCTTGAGCCGCAGGACGCCGTGCGTGGCCGGGTGCTGCGGGCCGATGTTGAGCACCATGTCGGCCGTGGCGAGGCCGCCGGCACCGACGGCGACGTCGAGGGCGCGCGGCTCGGCGGGGGCGTCGGGGCTCACCCGGCCAGTCTGCCGCACCGGGTGGCCGCTCATCCGGCGCGGACGCGGCGCAGCACCCACGAGAAGCCGCCGAGGCCCGCGGGGTCGGTGAGGGCGGCGACCGCCGAGGCCCGGGCGAGGGCGGCGAGGTAGCCGGCGGGGTCGGTCGTGGCGAGGCCGTGGTCCGGGGTCGTGGCGTCGAGGCCCAGGGCGCGCAGGGCCTCCCGCTGGGTGGTGCGCTCGTCCTGCACGAGGGAGTCGACGGCGACGTGGGCGGTGAGGTCGCAGCTGCCGTCGGGGTGCGGGGGGACGGTCGTGCCGCTGCGGTAGCCGACGAGGGTGCCGTCGGGGGCCGGGTCGCCCGGGTGTGGCCGTAGTCGACGGCGAGGAGGGTGCCGCGGCGGACCCGGCCCCGAGGTCGGCCCAGGCGTCGTCGCGGACCAGTCCGCACTCGACCCGCTGCCCCGGGGTGTCGGCGGGCCAGTGCGTCGCGCACCAGCTGCGGTCCGCCTCGCCCACGGGGTCGCCGAGGCGCTCCTCGCCGGTGGCCGGGTCGACGAGGACGGTGCGCAGGACGCCGGCGGCGTCGACCTCGAGGACGGTGCAGGGCACGACGTCGAGCCACTCGTGGGCGACGACGAGGACGTCGTCGAGGGGGCCGTCGAGGACGCCCAGCGACTCGGGGACGGCGGCGCCACCGGGCGAGGTCGTCCACCCGACGTCGGCGGGGAGGCCGGCCGGGCGCTCGACGACGTCGACGCCGGTGAGCCGCAGGTCGGGTCGGACGGCGTGCAGGGCGAGGAGCAGCTCGCCGCGCCCGCAGCCGACGTCGACGACGTGCGTCGCGCCCTCGCCGTCGGCGAGCCGGCCCAACGCCTCGGCGAGCACCGGTCCCAGCGGCCCGTGCGTCGAGGTCGTGAAGTGCCCGGCGGGCCCGTCGCCCCGGTAGAAGCCGGCCGGACCGTAGAGGGCCTGCTGCCACGCGTCGCGCCAGGGCACCGGGTCCACCCGCGGCACGCTACCGGTGCACCTCCGGAGTAGCGTGCTCGCTCGTGGACGGCCTCGAGCACCCCGCCCGCCTCACCGTCGGCGTCGTCGGTGCGGGGCGGGTCGGCGCGGTCCTCGGGCGGCCCTGACCCGCGCGGGTCACCGGGTCAGCGGTGCCTACGCCGTCTCCGACGCCAGCCTCGAGCGGGCGGCCGCGCTGCTGCCCGGCGTGCCCGTCGCCGACGTGCCGTCCGTCGTCGGGGGCGCCGAGCTCGTGCTGCTGGCCGTCCCCGACGACGCCCTCGCCGACCTCGTGGCCGGGCTGGCGGCCACCGGTGCCTGGCAGGCCGGCCAGATCGTCGTCCACACGAGCGGCCGGCACGGCACGTCCGTCCTCGACCCGGTGCGCGGGCACCACGCGATGCCGCTGGCGCTGCACCCGGCGATGACGTTCACGGGCACCGCGATGGACCTCGACCGGCTGGCCGACTGCGCCTTCGGGGTGACCGCCGACGAGGCGCTGCGGCCGGTCGCCGAGGCGCTCGTCCTCGAGATGGGCGGACAGCCGGTGTGGGTGGCCGAGGAGGACCGGGTGGCCTACCACACGGCGCTCGCCCACGGCGCCAACCACCTCGTCACGCTGACGGCGGAGGCGATGGAGGTGCTGACCCGGGCGGGGGTGCCCGAGCCCCGGCGCCTGCTCGGCCCGCTGATGCACGCCGCGCTCGACAACGCGCTGCGCCTGGGTGACGCGGCCCTCACCGGGCCCGTCGCGCGCGGCGACGTCGGTACGGTGGGTGACCACCTGCGCGAGCTCGACCGGCTCGCCCCCGAGATCCGGAGGACCTACGTGGCGCTCGCCCGGGCCACGGCGCTGCGCGCCCTCGACGACGGCCGGCTGCGGGCCACCGCGGCCGAGCCCCTCCTCGACATCCTCGCCGACCAGGAGCCCCGTTGACCGCCACCACCTCCACCCCCGTCGTCGCGCACACGCGTGCGGAGCTCAAGGCCGCCCGTGAGGCGCTGACCAGCCGGGACGTCGCGGCCGTCATGACGATGGGGGCGCTGCACGACGGGCACGCCCAGCTGATCCGGGCCGCCCGGCAGCGCCACGACCACGTCGTCGTGACGATCTTCCTCAACCCGCTGCAGTTCGGGCCGAAGGAGGACCTGTCGCGCTACCCGCGCACCTTCGACGCCGACATGGAGATCTGCCGGGAGGCGGGGGTCGACGTCGTCTTCGCGCCGACGCCCGACGTCGTGTACCCGGAGGGCGACCCCGGGGTGCGGGTGTCCGCCGGCCCGCTGGGCGAGGTGCTCGAAGGCGCTTCTCGCGCAGGGCACTTCGACGGGGTGCTCACCGTCGTCGGCAAGCTGCTGCACCTCACGGCCGCCCGCAGCGCCTACTTCGGGCAGAAGGACGCCCAGCAGCTGCTGCTCATCCGGCGGATGGTGCGCGACCTCGACTTCCCCGTCGACGTCGTGTCGGTCCCGACGGTGCGCGAGGACGACGGCCTGGCGATGAGCAGCCGCAACACCTACCTCACCGACTCCGACCGCGAGGTCGCGCTCTGCCTGTCGCGGGCATTGCGGGCCGGAGGTGACGCCGCGCCGTTCGGCCCGTCCGCGGTGCGCCGGGCCGCGCGCGAGGTGCTCGTCGAGGAGCCGCTGGCCCTCGTCGACTACCTCGTCCTCGTGCACCCGCAGACCCTCGCCGACGTGCCGGAGTGGTACCGCGGGGAGGCGCTGCTGGCGGTCGCGGCGCGCATCGGCACCACGCGGCTCATCGACAACACCCCGCTCGTCCTCGGACCCGGGGGCGGGGCCATCGACGTCTTCTCCGACGTCCCCCACGCCCGCGCCGACGTCTGAGGCGGCCCGATGACCTCCACCGGTGTCACCCTTCCCCGGCGCCTCAGCGCCCCCGAACCGGGCTGGACGGTCTCGGCCGACGTCGTCGTCGTCGGGTCGGGGATCGCCGGTCTCACCTGCGCCCTGCGGCTGAGGGAACGCGTCGACCGGGTGCTGCTCGTGACGAAGACCGTTCTCTCGGCGGGCTCCACGCAGTGGGCGCAGGGCGGCATAGCGGCCGCGCTCGACCCCGAGGACACCCCGCAGGAGCACCTCGACGACACGCTCGTGGCCGGGGTCGGGCTCTGCGACGTCGAGGCCGTGCGCGCCCTCGTCACCGAGGGCCGGACCGGGTGCGCGAGCTCGTGGCCCTCGGCGCCGAGTTCGACCGGGACGCCGGCGGGGAGATCAAGCTGACCCGCGAGGGCGGGCACCACCGCGACCGCATCGCCCACGCCGGCGGGGACGCCACGGGGGCCGAGATCTCCCGGGCCCTCATCGCCGCGCTCCAGCGGGTCGTCGACGACCCCGGCATCGAGGTCGTCGAGCACGCGCTCGTCGTCGACCTGCTGACGGCCGCCGACGGGTCGGCCTGCGGTGCGACGCTGCACGTCATCGGCGAGGGCCAGGTCGACGGCGTGGGGGCGGCGCACGCGCGCGCCGTCGTGCTGGCGACCGGCGGCCTCGGCCAGATCTACACCTCGACGACGAACCCGCCCGTCGCCACGGGGGACGGGATGGCCGCCGCGTTGCGGGTCGGGGCGCGTGTCACCGACCTCGAGTTCGTCCAGTTCCACCCGACCGTCCTGTTCCTCGGGAGGGCTCGACGGGGCAGCAGCCGTTGATCTCCGAGGCCGTCCGCGGGGAGGGCGCCTTCCTCGTCGACGACCGCGGGGTCCGGTTCATGGAGGGCCGCCACGAGCTCGCCGACCTCGCGCCGCGCGACGTCGTGGCGCGGGGCATCCTCGACGTCATGGGCGAGCGCGGGCTCGACCACGTGTGGCTCGACGCGCGGCACCTCGGAGCGGAGTTCCTCGCCGAGCGCTTCCCGTCGATCGTCGCGCGCTGCCGCGAGCTCGGGTTCGACCCGGCCACCGAGCTGCTGCCGGTCGCGCCGGCCCAGCACTACGCGTCCGGCGGCGTCGAGACCGACCTGCGCGGGCGGACCTCCGTCGACGGGCTGTACGCGTGCGGGGAGGCGTCGTGCACCGGGGTCCACGGCGCGAACCGGCTGGCATCGAACTCCCTCCTCGAGGGCCTCGTGTTCGCCCACCGCATCGCCGACGACGTCACGGCGCGGCTCGCGGCGGGTGAGCTGCCGGAGCGACTGCCGGTCGAGGGCCTGGACGAGCCGGCCCGGCTGCTCGACTCGACCCAGCGGATCGGGCTGCAGCGCACCATGACCCGTGGATGCGGGCCGCTGCGCAGCGCCGACTCGACGGCCCGGGCGCAGCTCGAGCTCGAGGCCCTCGCGGCCCTGCCGACCGGGGCCGCCGAGCCCGGGCCCCGGACGTGGGAGACGACCAACCTGCTGCACCTCGGGCAGGCGCTGACCGCCCTGGCCGGCCGGCGTGAGGAGACCCGGGGCGGCCACGTGCGCACCGACTTCCCCGAGCGCGACGACGCGCGCTGGCTGGTGCACCAGGGCCTCGTGCGGTCGGCCGAGGGAGCGCTCGTGGTGAGCGAGCGGCAGGTCTCGGAGCCGATGGGCGGCGGCGCGCGGTGAGCGGGTTCGGCTTCCCGGAGGAGGATGCCCGGCTCGTCGTCGAGCGGGCCCTCGACGAGGACCTCGGCACGCTCGGGGGTGGTGGCCGCGACGTGACGACGCTCGCGACCATCCCGGCGTCGCAGGAGTCGGTGTCGCACGTCGTGGCCCGCTCGGCGGGTGTGCTGGCGGGCCTGCCGGTGGTCGCCCTGGTGCTCGACGCGGTGGCCCGGCGGCTGGGGACGGGGCGGTGGCGGTCGAGCTGCACGCGACGGACGGCGACCGCGTGGGCCGCGGGGACCACCTCGCGACCCTGCGCGGGTCGACCCGCACGACCCTCGTCGCCGAGCGCACGGTGCTCAACGTGCTGTCCCGGACGTCCGGGGTCGCCACCCACACGCGGCGCTGGGCCGATGAGCTCGCCGGCACCGGCGCGACCGTGCTCGACACCCGCAAGACCACCCCGGGGCTGCGTGCGCTGGAGAAGTACGCGGTGCGGTGCGGTGGGGGCACGAACAAGCGCATGGGTCTCTACGACGTCGCGATGATCAAGGACAACCACAAGCTCGCCGCGGGCGGGCTGACCGCTGCGTACGAGGCCGTGCGACACGCGTATCCGGACGTGGACGTGCAGGTCGAGGTGACGACGACGGTGGAGGCGCTCGAGTCGGTGACCGCCGGCGCGCGCTTCCTGTTGTGCGACAACATGTCTCCGCAGCAGTTGGCCGAGGCGGTGGCAGCGGTGCGCGCGACGGGGGAATCCGTCGAGCTCGAGGCGACCGGGGGGCTGACCCTCGAGGTGGCCCGCGAGTACGCCGAGACCGGCGTCGACTACCTGTCCGTCGGTGGGTTGACGCACTCGTCGCCGATCGTCGACATCGCCCTCGACCTCGACCCGGACGACGCCTGACCCGCGGACCTGCCTAGGCTCGGGGGATGCGCCACGAGCTCGCCGTCCGGCACGGCCCGGAGGACGCCCGGATGCGGGCCGGTGCCGCGTACCGCCTCCTCACCGCGTCCGTCGTGCCCCGGCCCATCGCGTGGGTCAGCAGCCGCTCGGCGTCGGGGGTCGACAACCTCGCGCCGCACTCGTTCTTCACCGTCGTGAGCACCGACCCCGCGATGCTCGCGTTCACGTCGGTCGGTCGCAAGGACACG
Organism: Phycicoccus sp. HDW14; assembly: GCF_011383005.1. GTDB lineage: Bacteria > Actinomycetota > Actinomycetes > Actinomycetales > Dermatophilaceae > Phycicoccus. The sequence goes on from NZ_CP049935.1 coordinate 4,016,262, forward strand.
CTCGACAACATCGAGGAGACAGGGGAGTTCGTCGTCAACGTCGCCTCGGGTCCGCTGTCCCGCATCGTCAACGGGACGAGCGCCGACTACCCGCCGGAGGTCGCCGAGTTCGACGCCGAGTCGGTCGAGCGCGAGCCGTCCGTGACCGTGGCGCCGTTCCGCGTCGCCTCCTCGCCGGTCGCCTTCGAGTGCCGGCTGGGGAGGTGCGCCCCACGGGCAACTGCTTCGTCGTCGTCGGGGTCGTGCTGCACGCTGCGGTGTCGGAGTCGGTGGCCGGTTCGGCGGACATGCTGCGGCGGCCGCACGTCGACATCCGCGCGCTCGACCCCTGGGCGCGCCTCGGGGCCGACGAGTGGGGCCGGCTGGGCGAGGTCGTCGACCTGCCGCGACCCCGCTTCGACGGCTGAGCGCGGTCGACCTCAGCGGTCGGTGGTCGCGAGCCGGGCGCCGAGGGCGAGGTAGGAGAGCGAGAAGGTCCGCTGGATGCGCCGCACGACGTGGGGGCGCTCGACCACGTGGTGGCGCACGGCGCTCGAGAAGGCGCCGTACCCCGCGAAGACGACGAACGTCATCGCCATGAAGACCGCGCTGAGACCGAGCATCTGGGTCAGCGCACCGGGCCCGGTGGTGTCGACGAACTGGGGGAGGAAGGCGAAGAAGAAGAGCGTGAGCTTCGGGTTGAGCAGGTTGGCCAGGACCGCGTTGAGCACCGTCCGCGCCGTCGACACGGCCGGGGTGTCGCGCTCGACGCCGAGCATCCCGCGGTCCCTCCAGGCGAGGACCGCCATGACGACGAGGTAGACGACCCCGGCGATCCTCAGGACCTCGAAGGCGGTGCCCCCGGCGCGCAGCAGGGCGGCGGTCCCGGTGGTCGCCGCGACGAGGTGGGGCACCGTCCCGAGGGTGCAGCCGGCCGCGGTGACCACGGCCGTCCGCCGGCCGTGGCGCAGGCCGGCGGCGATGGTGAGCACGGCCCCGGTGCCGGGTGTGGCGACCACGGCGAGGGAGGTCAGGAGGAAGGCCCAGCTCATGAGGACTCCGATGGTTCGGGGTGACGACTCCGGCAGCATGGCACGGCGAGGGGCGGCCTAGGGTGGGCCGGTGGCCACTCCCGACTTCATCCTCCGGCTGCGCGAGCGGGTGGGGCACGACCTCCTGTGGCTGCCGGGGATGACGGCGGTCGTCCTGCACGGCGACGAGGTGCTCCTCGTCCGGCGGGCCGACACCGGCGCCTGGACGCCGGTCACGGGCATCAGCGACCCGGGGGAGCACCCGGCGCAGACCGCGGTGCGGGAGTGCCTGGAGGAGACCGGGGTCCACTGCGAGGTGGACCTGCTGGCGTGGGTCGGCGTCACCGGCGTCGTCGAGTACCCCAACGGCGACCGGTCGCAGTACGTCGACCACGTCTTCCGGTGCCGGTACGTGTCGGGGGAGGCGCACGTCGCGGACGACGAGTCGTCGGAGGTGGCGTGGTTCCCGCTGGACGGTCTCCCGCCGATGTCCGACGAGCACGCCGGGCGCATCGCCGTGGCCGCCACGCACGAGGGTCCGACGCGACTGACCTGACTTCGGTCGGAGGATCGTCTCCCCCGGGAGGGGCACGATCCTCCGACCGGGGCCGGTGATGCCGCCCACGGGAGGGTCGACCGGGTCGGCGCACGGTGAACCCTCCCGGCTGCGTGCTCCCGTCGCCCGGACGGCGCCTTCAGTAGCGGCGCCAGCGGAGGGCGACGGCGTAGTCGACGCCCAGCCCCTCGTGCTCGGCCAGCACCGCATCGGCCGCACCCGGTGGCAGCTCGATGCGCACGACCGCCTCGAGGTCCTCGCGCCGGTCGAAGGTCCACTCGATGGTCAGCGCCTCCGTCGTGAAGCCCTGCCGGTCCCAGAACCGTTGCACGGCAACGGGGTCGTAGGCCGGGTAGGCGCGCGAGAACCACGCGCCGAACGTCGAGCGCGTGGCGTCGTTGTCGACGAGGCAGGCCACGCCGCCGGGCCGGACGACGCGGGACAGCTCGGCCAGGCCCGGCTCGCACCCCGCCCCGAAGAAGTAGGCCCACCGCGCGTGCACCACGTCCACCGAGCCGGCGGACAGGGGCAGCGCCTCCGCGTCGCCCGCCAGCACGCGCGCGCGGGAACCCCTCGCGCGCAGCCGGTTCGCCGCACGACGCACCAGCGGCAGGTGCGGCTCGACCCCGACCACCCGCGCCCCGCGCTCGGCGAACCGGGGGAGGTGGAACCCGGACCCGCACCCGACGTCGAGCAGGTCCGCGCCGGCCAACGGGTGCAGCGCTGCGACCGCCCGGTCGATGACCCCCGCCCGGTCGGACGCGAGGTTCTCGAGCTCGTAGACGTCCGGGGTGTCCCAGATGTTCGGGCTGCGGATCATGCTGTGCGGGAACCGGTCAGGACGACGGCGCAGGGTGCGCGGGCTCGTTCGACCCGTCGGGCAGCGCCGACCCGCCCCGGACGCGCGGCACCTTGGTGCGCCGGCCGCCGATCGTGTCGGCCTCCGCCGTCGCCGGGTGCACGAGCAGCGGGATGAGCTTGCGGGCCCCGGCCGACCTCGCGTGCCGCACGACCGCGAGGTGCGCCTCGCACCGGACGACCAGCTCCTCGTACGCCGCCTCGCCCATCAGGGCGACGAGCTCGGCGTGGCTGCTGCGGTACACCGGCTCGCGCCCGACGTGCGCCTCCGGGTTCGACGAGCAGTACCAGTCGAGGTCGTGCCCGCCGGGGCCCCATCCGCGCCGGGTGTACTCGGCGATGGTCACCTCCTGGTACGACGTGTCGTCCGGCTGCTCGACGGTGCGGTACGACCGGCGGATCGGCAGCTGCCAGCAGACGTCGGGCTTGGCCTCGTGCGGAGGGGTGCCGGTGAGCACCGCGTGCTGGTGCAGCGCGCACCCCGCACCCGCCGGGAAGCCGGGCCGGTTGAGGAAGATGCACGCGCCGTCGACGACCTTGGTCTTGCGGTCGCCCTCGTCGTCGACCTCGGTCCACGCCGAGCGCCGCGCCGGGTTCTTGTCGCCGCGCTTGCCGTGGCCCGGGTGGTGCTGCCACTCGTCCTCCCCGAGCTCGGCGACGACCCGCCGCACCCGCTCGAGGTCGTCGTCGTCGGTGAAGTGCGCGCCGAGGGTGCAGCACCCGTCGTCGGGCCGGTCCGCGTAGATGCCGCGGCATCCGGACCCGAAGATGCAGGTCCAGCTCGAGGTCAGCCAGGTGAGGTCGACGCGGAAGCGCTGGCCCGCGTCGGCCGGGTCGGCGAACTCGGCCCAGGTGCGGGGGATGTCGAGGGAGGCTTCGGGCACCCGCCCACCCTATGCACGGGCGTGGTCACCGCAGCGTCACCGCACCGCGGCCCCCACACCGCGCCGTGGGACCGCCGCCGCACCCACTAGGTTGGCCCCATGCGCCTTGGGGTCGTCGACGTCGGTTCCAACACCGTCCACCTCCTCGTCGTCGACGCCCACCCCGGCGCCCAGCCGCTGCCGGCGAGCAAGCACAAGATCGACCTGCGCCTCTCCGAGCACGCCACCGAGGACGGGGCCATCGGCGACGAGGGCCGCGAGCGGCTGGCCGACTTCGTCGCCGAGTGCCTCACCGTCGCCGAGGACCAGGGCGTCGAGGACCTGCGCGGCTTCGTCACGAGCGCCATCCGCGAGGCCCCCAACGGCACCGAGGTCCTCGACCACGTCGCCGAGCGCACCGGGGTCCGTCTCGACGTCCTCACCGGGGAGGAGGAGGCCCGGCTGACCTTCCTCGCCGTGCGCCGCTGGTTCGGCTGGTCGGCCGGCCGGCTGCTCGTCGCCGACATCGGCGGCGGTTCCCTCGAGCTGGCCCTCGGCCTCGACGAGGACCCAGACGTCGCCGTCTCCGTGCCCCTCGGCGCCGGCCGCGTCACCCGTGACCTGCTGCCCGGCGACCCGCCGTCGGCCGACGACGTCCGCGAGGCCCGCCGGTGCGTCCGCGCGACCATCGCCGCCGAGCTGCGTCCGCTCGCCAAGGCCGGCACCCCGGACCTCGCCGTCGGCACGTCGAAGACGATGCGTTCGCTGGCGCGCATCTGCGGCGCCGCCCCGAGCTCGGAGGGGATGTACGAGGAGCGGCTGCTCGAGCGTGCGCGCCTCGCCGAGAAGCTGCCCGAGATCGCCGCGATGACCACGCGCGAGCGCTCCGACCTGCCCGGCGTCTCGGCGTCGCGCGCCCGTCAGCTGCTCGCCGGCGCCGTCGTCGCGGACGCCACGATGGACCTGCTGGGGCTCGACCACCTGCAGATCTGCCCCTGGGCGCTGCGCGAGGGCATCCTCCTGCGGCACCTCGACCGGATGGGGTGAGCGTGGCCGCCCGGGTCACGCTGTCGACGGCGTCGGTGTACCCGGAGGGGTGCGCCTCGGCCTTCGCCACAGCGGCCCGGCTCGGCTACGACGGTGTCGAGGTGATGGTCTGGACCGACCCCCTGACCCGAGAAGCCGGTGCGCTGCAACGACTCTCGGATCTGCACGGCGTGCCGGTGCTCTCGGTGCACGCCCCGACCCTGCTCGTCACCCAGCGGGTCTGGGGCGCCGACCCGTGGGAGAAGGTCGACCGCTCCGTCGGCCTGGCCCGCGAGCTCGGCGCCGGCACGGTCGTCCTGCACCCGCCGTTCCGGTGGCAGCGCGAGTACGCCCGGGGCTTCGCCGACGGGGTCGCCCTGCGCGAGGACGAGACCGACGTCCGGCTGGCCGTCGAGAACATGTACCCGTGGCGCGCCGGCGCACGCACCCGCGAGGTCGAGGCCTACCTCCCGCACTGGGACCCCGTGCCCCAGCCCTACGACCACGTGACCCTCGACCTGTCGCACACCGCGACCGCCGGCTCCGACGCCCTCGAGATGGTCGACCGCCTCGGCCCCCGGCTCACCCACCTGCACCTCGCCGACGGGTCCGGTGCCCCGCGCGACGAGCACCTCGTCCCGGGCCGCGGTGGCCAGCCCTGCGGTGCGGTCCTCGAGGCGCTGGCGACGAAAGGGTTCGCGGGCGACGTCGTCGTCGAGGTCTCGACCCGCCGCAGCGACGAGGAGGGCCGCGACCTCGACCTCGCCGAGGCGCTCGCCTTCGCCCGGTTGCACCTCGACCCTGTCGCCTCCTGAGCGGAGGTCCCGGGGTCGGCGGGCCGCACCGGTGCTCGACACGCGGTCCCGGTGGTGCCATCGTCGGGGTCATGGCCGACGACGCGATCGTGGTCGAGGACCTCCGGGTGACGCGGGGCGGCCGCGAGGTGCTCCCGGGGCTCTCGATGACGGTGCCGCGCGGGCAGGTCGTCGGCCTCCTCGGCCCGAGCGGCGGTGGCAAGTCGACCCTCATGCGCTCGGTGGTCGGCGTGCAGGTCGTCGCCGGCGGCACGGTCACCGTCCTCGGCGAGCCCGCGGGGTCGCCGGCCCTGCGCTCACGGGTCGGCTACCTCACGCAGGCGGCGAGCGTGTACGCCGACCTGTCTGTGAAGGACAACGTCCGCTACTTCGCCCGGGTCCTCGGCCGGGACGACGCCGCCGCCGACCGGGCCATCGAGTCCGTCGACCTCACCGACCACGCGGACGCCCGCGTCGAGAACCTCTCCGGTGGGCAGCTGTCCCGTGCCGGACTGGCCTGCACCCTCGTCGGCGACCCCGAGGTGCTCGTGCTCGACGAGCCGACCGTCGGCCTCGACCCCGTGCTGCGCCGGGACCTCTGGGAGATCTTCCGGGGCCTGGCCGCCGAGGGTCGCACGCTGCTCGTCTCCAGCCACGTGATGGACGAGGCGGTGCGCTGCGACCGGCTCGTGCTGCTGCGCGCCGGTCGCGTCCTCAGCGACTCGCCCCTCCCGGAGCTGTTGTCCCGCACCGGGACCGAGGATGCCGACTCGGCGTTCCTGGCCCTCGTCGACGAGGACGCCAGCCACGACGGAGGTGCCGCGTGAACCCCCGCATCACGCTCGCCACCGCGGCCCGCATCCTGCGCCAGCTGCGGGGCGACCACCGCACCGTCGCGCTGATGCTCGTCGTGCCGTGCGTGCTGCTCGGGCTGCTGGCCTGGGTCTACTCCGACTCGCCCGTCGTCTTCGACCAGATCGGGCCCGCTCTGCTCGGGGTCTTCCCGCTCGTCGTCATGTTCATCGTCACGAGCATCGCCACGCTGCGCGAGCGCACCACCGGCACCCTCGAGCGGCTGCTGACGACCCCGCTGGGCAAGGGCGACCTGATCCTCGGTTACGCGCTGGCCTTCGGGGTGATGGCCGTGGTGCAGGCCGTCGTCGCCAGCGCGTTCGCCGTGTGGGTGTGCGGCCTCGACGTCGCCGGGCCGCTGTGGCTGCTCGTCGTCATCGCCGTCGTCGACGCCGTGCTCGGCACCGCGCTCGGGCTGCTCGCGAGCGGCTTCGCGCGCACCGAGTTCCAGGCCGTGCAGTTCATGCCGGCGTTCATCCTACCGCAGTTCCTGCTCTGCGGACTGCTCATGCCGCGCGACCGGATGCCCGGGGTGCTGGAGGCGGTCTCGGACGTGCTGCCCCTGTCCTACGCGGTCGACGCGATGAAGGACGTCTCGGCGCAGGCCGACCCGCTCGGCGACGTGCTGCCGAGCCTCGGCGTCATGGTGCTCTGGGTCGCCGTGGCGCTGCTCCTCGGCAGCCTGACCCTGCCCCGCCGCACGCCCTGAGCGCCCACCACGGCCCCGCGGCTCAGGGGTTGGGGATCTCGAAGTGCTGGTAGTCCTTGAGGCTCGTGTAGTCGCCGCCCCACGCGAAGCCCCTCTCCGCGAAGGCCTTCACGACGGAGTCGCCGGCGACGACCATCCCCGGCCGGACGTCCGTGCGGTCGAGGTAGTCGCGCCCCGCCGCCGGGAGCACCGTCGTGCCCTTGACGTAGGGGTTCTCGACGGTGTTGACGTCGATGGCCTTGCCGTAGCTGTGGATCGAGAAGCGGTCGGTCGTCCCGGTGATCGGCCGGCAGTTGAACGCCGAGGTGTTGTCGGCGGCCATCGACGCGTCGTCGCTGCCGCCGTAGGCCTCGATGAGCTGCATCCGGCGGATGGGGAAGCGCTGCTCGTAGAGCTGTCCGAAGACGCGCGTGACGTCACGGGCCACGTCCTCGTGGACCATGAGCCGGCCGACGTGCGGGCGGTCGTCGAAGCCCCAGAAGGTCATCGTGACGATCCGCAGGTCCTCGATCGGCACCGGGCACCCGGGCTTCCAGCTGACCCCGACCATCGAGGCTCGGGTCCACGGGTCCACCGGCGTGACGATCGACAGGAACGGCAGGTGCCGGCCCGGGTGCCAGCCGGCGACCGCCCGGTCGAGACCCGCCGAGGGAGCCGGGTCCGGCCTCGGCGGAGCCTGCGCGGCGGCCGGGGCCGCCGGGGCGGCGAGCGCGGCGAGGAGCGCGGCGGTGGCGAGGAGGACGGTGGACGGGCGGGCTCGCACGGTGGGGCTCCCGGGGGTCGGGGACGGACGGGGACGTCCGGCCACCGTAGGTCGGGTCGCGCGGCACCGCGCGTCGAGCGCCGCCGGTCCGGCGGCTAGCCTGCTGCGGTGGACGCCTCCGACCTGCTCCGTGGAGCACTGCTGCAGCTGTCCGGGTCCGACACCGTGCGGTCCGCCGTCGTCAGGGCCCCGGTCAGTCGGTCCGTCGTCGCCCGCTACGTCGCGGGCGAGGAGGTGCCCGACGCCGTGGGCGTCACCGGCGAGCTGCGCGCCACCAACCGGCTCGCCACCATCGACCACCTCGGCGAGGACGTCACCGACCGGGCCCAGGCCGAGCACACCCGCGACACCTACCTCGCCCTGCTCGCCGCCCTCGACGAGGCCGACCTCTCGCGCTTCGGGGCCGCCGAGGTGAGCGTCAAGCTGAGCGCCGTCGGGCAGGCCATCCCGGGTGACGGTGACGCCATCGCCCTCGAGAACGCGCGCGCCATCTGCGAGGCGGCCGAGCGGGTCGGCACGACCGTGACCCTCGACATGGAGGACCACACGACGACCGACCGCACGCTCGAGGCGGTCCGGGCGCTGCGCGAGGACTTCCCGTGGGTCGGCGCCGTGCTCCAGGCCTACCTCCACCGCACCGAGGCCGACTGCCGCGACCTCGCCGGCCCCGGCAGCCGGGTCCGCCTCTGCAAGGGCGCCTACAAGGAGCCCGCCTCGGTCGCGTACCAGGACGGCGGGGACGTCGACCTCTCCTACGTCCGCTGCCTCAAGGTGCTCATGGCCGGCGAGGGCTACCCGATGGTCGCCACGCACGACCCGCGCCTCGTCGAGATCGGCCAGGCCCTCGCGTCGCACCACGGACGCTCCCCGGACACCTACGAGTTCCAGATGCTGCTGGGCGTGCGACCCCTGGAGCAGAAGCGGATCGCCGACCGCGGCCACCAGATGCGCGTCTACCTGCCGTTCGGCGCGGACTGGTACGGGTACCTGGTGCGGCGGCTCGCCGAGCGCCCCGCCAACGTCCGCTTCTTCCTGCGCTCGCTCGCCTCGAGCGGCTGACGGGCATACTCGCCCCATGGGTACGGTCGCGATCTTCGGTGCCGGTGTCATGGGCGAGACGCTCCTCTCGGGGCTGCTGCGCGCGGGACGGCCGGCCGACTCCCTCCTCATCACCGAGCGGCGCCCCGAGCGGGCCGCCGAGCTGGTCGAGAAGTACGGGGTCCGGGTGCTCGAGAACGCCGAGGCCGCCGCGCTCGCCGACACCCTCGTCCTCGTCGTCAAGCCGCAGGACATGGGCTCGCTGCTCGAGGAGATCGGCCCGCACGTCGACGGCGGGAACCTCGTCGTCAGCCTCGCGGCCGGCATCACGACGTCCTTCGTGGAGTCCCGTCTGCCGGAGGGCCGTTCGGTGGTGCGGGTCATGCCCAACACCCCGGCGCTCGTCGACCAGGGGATGGCGGCGGTCTCCGGCGGGGCGCACTGCGCGCCCGAGCAGGTCGCCGAGGCCGAGCAGCTGCTCGCCGCCACGGGCAAGGTGCTCGAGGTCCCGAGAAGCTCCAGGACGCCGTCACCGCCATCTCCGGCAGCGGGCCGGCGTACATCTTCTACGTCGTCGAGGCGATGATCGAGGCCGGCGTGGTGCTCGGCATGCCGCGCGCCACCGCCACCGAGCTCGTCGTCCAGACGCTCTTCGGGGCCGCGACGATGATCAAGGAGACCGGCCAGCACCCCACGGTGCTGCGCGAGCAGGTCACCTCGCCCGGAGGCACCACCGCCGCGGCCCTGCGGGTCATGGACGACCACAAGGTGCGTGCCGCGTTCATCAGCGCGATGGAGGCCGCCGCCGTCCGCAGCGCCGAGCTCGCCGGTGGCTGAGCCCGACGCCGTCCCCGGCCTGGCCCCGCCGCTGCGCGTCGAGCCGGTCACGACGGCCACCTGGCGCGCCTACCGCGACGTGCGCCTCGCCGCGCTGCTCGACAGCCCTCGGGCCTTCTGGACCACCTGGGCCGAGGCCGCCGAGCGCAGCGACGAGGACTGGCAGGCCCTCGTCGCGGACGGGCCGAGTGTCTGGCTCGCGTGGGACGGCGAGCGACCGGTCGGCACCGTGGGCCTCTGGCACGACGAGGACCAGCCCGACGACGAGGCGTACGTCGTCGGGATGTGGGTGGTCTCCGACGCCCGGGGCAGCGGCGCCGCGGACGCCCTGGTCGAGGCAGCGCTGGCCGGCGCGGTCGCCGACGGCCGTCGCCGGGTCACCCTCGACGTCGCCCGCGAGAACAGCCGGGCCCTGCGCTTCTACCTCCGGCACGGGTTCGCCCTGACCGGGGAGACCGGGACGATGCCGTGGGACCCGACGTGCGACGAGGTCCGGATGGCCCGGCGGGTCCGCTGAGCGGGCGCCGTCACACGCTGTTCACCGTCCCCGGTTGCCGGACACCGAGGGTCTCGTGGGAGAGTGACGTGCCATGAGCGACATCACGGTGCGCCCGCTGGGCGTCGAGGAGTGGGAGCAGTACCGCTCCGTCCGCCTCACCGCCCTCGCCGAGTCGCCGGAGGCCTTCGTCGCGACGCAGGCCGCCGAGGAGGCCGAACCCGAGGAGTTCTGGCGGGCCCGGATGGAGCGCTCGACCCGGCTGCTCGCCGAGGTCGACGGCGAGCCCGTCGGCATCGCGAGCGTCGGCGAGGTCGGCGAGGCCAAGCCCGAGGCGGCCCAGCTGTTCGGGCTCTTCGTGCGCCCCGAGGCGCGCGGCTCCGGCGTCGCCACCGCCCTGGTGCGGGCCGGCGCCAGGGTCGCTGCCGAGCAGGGCCGCTCGCAGCTCTACTACTGGGTCGGCACCGACAACGGCCGGGCCGTGGCCTTCGCGAGCGGCTTCGGCTTCCGCCCCACCGGGCTGCGCCGGCCGATGCGCGTCGTCTCCGAGGACGACGGCGAGGAGGAGGTCGCGATGACCCTCCCGCTCTCCGGCGACCGCGGCGGCATCCCCAACTTCTGAGCCCGCCGGCTGAGTCGCACGACTACGGGCGGGCGGCCAGCCGCTCGATGAGGGTCGTCGGTCCGCTGACGATGAGCAGGTCGTGCGCCGAGACCTTGGTCGACGGCACGGCGTAGGTGAAGTCCTCACCGGGCGCTTTGACGCCCACCACCGTGACGCCGTACTTGCTGCGGATCGCGCTCTGCTCCAACGTGAACCCGACCGTCTCGGTCGGCGGCCGCATCTTGACGATGGCGAACCCGTCGTCGAACTCGATGTAGTCCTGCATCCGGCCGCCGACGAGGTGGGCCACCCGGCGGCCGGTGTCGGCCTCGGGCCGGACGATGTGCTTGACCCCGATGCGGTCGAGGATGCGCGCGTGCTCGGGGGAGAGGGCCTTGGCCCAGATGGCGGGGACGCCCGCGTCGACGAGGTTGGCGGCGGCGAGCACCGAGGCCTCGACCGACGAGCCGATGGCCACGACGGCGATGCCGAACCGGCCGGCCTTGGCGTCACGGATGACCTGGACCTCGCTGGCGTCGCCGTGCACGACGTGCGTGATGCGGCCCAGGAACTTCTCGGCGAGGAAGCCGTCCTTCTCGATGGCGGTGACCTTGTGGCCGAGCCGGCGCAGCTCGAGGGCGGCGGCCGCACCGAAGCGTCCGAGGCCGATGACGAGGACCTCGCCGTCGCCGTGCGCGCTCTTGCCCATCGGTTGTCCTCCCGGTGTGGGGTACGTCGGGGTCCAGCCTGCCACGCCCTGACCAGCGAGTAGCGTTCAGCCCATGGCCCCACGGACGAGCGTCATCTGGGATGACGTGTTCACCGCCTACGACTTCGGGCCGGACCACCCGATGGGCCCCGTGCGGCTCGACCTGACGACCCGCCTGGCCCGCGCCCTCGGTGTCCTCGACCACGTCGACGTCATCCACCCCGGTGTCGCCGACGACCACCTGCTGACCACCGTCCACGACCCCGCCTACGTCGAGGCGGTCAAGGTCGCCTCGGCCGACCCCTCGCGCGCCGACGTGCACCGCGGCCTCGGCACCGACGACGACCCCGCCTTCCTCGGGATGCACGAGGCCTCGGCCCGCATCGTCCAGGGCACCGTCGACGTCTGCCGGCGGGTCTGGGACGGCGAGGCCGAGCACGGCGTCAACTACTGCGGCGGCCTGCACCACGCGATGCGCACGCACGCCGCGGGCTTCTGCATCTACAACGACATCGCCGTCGGCATCCAGTGGCTGCTCGACCACGGGGCCGAGCGGGTGGCCTACGTCGACATCGACGTCCACCACGGCGACGGGGTCGAGCGGGTCTTCTGGAACGACCCCCGGGTCCTCACCATCTCGCTGCACGAGAGCGGGCAGCACCTGTTCCCCGGCACCGGGTGGCCCGGCGACGTCGGCGGGCCGGACGCCCGCGGCAGCGTCGCCAACGTGGCCCTGCCCCCGGGCACGAGCGACGCCGCCTGGCTGCGGGCCCTCGACGCGGTGGTCCCGCCGCTCGTGCGCGCCTTCGCCCCCGACGTCCTCGTGACCCAGCACGGCTGCGACACCCACCTCGAGGACCCCCTCGCGCACCTCGCCATCACCGTCGACGCCCAGCGCCGGGCCCACGACGAGCTGCACACGCTGGCCCACGAGGTGGCCGGCGGCCGCTGGGTCGCCCTCGGCGGTGGCGGCTACGAGCTCGTCGACGTCGTGCCGCGCTCGTGGACCCACCTGACGGCCATCGCGGCGCACCACCCGGTCGACGTGGCCACCGAGGTGCCGCAGGAGTGGCGCGACCACGTGCAGTCGCTGCTCGGGCGTCCCGGACCGCGGCGGATGGGCGACCTGCCGGCCGACCGGCTGCCGATCTGGGTGCAGCCGTGGGGGATGGGGCACAACCCCGAGAACCCGCTCGACCGGGCGGTGTTCGCGACCCGGCAGGCCGTCTTCCCGCTGCACGGCCTCGACCCCTGGTTCGACTGAGGCCCCGGCGAGGAACCACGCGTCGATCGGCGGTCGACACGCCTGATTCCATGCGGTCCGTTCGGCGTGTCGGCTGGACTTTCGGAGGATTTTCCGACCATTGACCTTCACAGTGGTCACAACTGCCCCTATGGTTGCGACAGCACGACGCAGGGAGCCAAGCCGGGGCGTGTTCCGGCGCTGCGAAGAGCAGAAGATCGAGGTCACGATGTCCACGGAGCGTCAGCTCGGCGAGGTGCGGTTCCTCACCGTCGCCGAGGTCGCCACGATCATGCGCGTCTCGAAGATGACGGTCTACCGCATGGTCCACGCCGGTGAGCTGCCGGCGATCCGGGTCGGTCGGTCGTTCCGCGTCCCGGAGGACGAGGTGCACACCTACCTCCACAGCTCGTTCGTCGACACCGCCTGATCGCACCACCGCACACGTCCCGAGGGGCGGCCCGCCACGGCGGGCCGCCCCTCGGGCGTTGCGGGTACGGGGTGGCCGGTCAGCCGGCCCGGAGGATCGCCGGGCCCCACTTGAGCAGCTCGAGGGCGAACACGAGGGTCAGCCAGATGACGAGACCGGCCATGAGGTAGCCCTTGACGACGACGCCGTGGGCCCAGGCCTGCACCCGCGCGGGCAGGTAGAGGTTGTCGTGCAGGACGTTCCAGTGCGTCATCGACACGAAGACGAAGGTCGTCGAGACCGTGACGAGCAGGCACCAGGGGCAGAGGGCGCCGATGCTGAACGTCGACTGGTAGAGCAGCCAGTAGGCGAAGACGACGCCGAGGAAGTAGACGACGTTGGCGGTGCCCATGAACCAGCGGGGGAAGCGGGTCCCGGCGAGCGACGCGACCGCGATGGTCATGACGACCGGCTCGGCGATCAGCCCGAGGAAGGCGTTGGGGAAGCCGAGAACGTGCGCCTGCCAGCTGGCCCCGACCCGCGCGCAGTCGAGGATCGGGTTGATCGAGCAGCTGAGGATGACGTCGGGGTTCTCGGCGATCTTGATCGCGTCGACGCTGAGGACGAACGAGGCGATGAGGCTGAGGACCGCGAAGAGCAGCATCTCGCCGAAGACGAAGCCGCGCGAGTGCAGCCGGCCCGGTGGCAGCAGGTCGTCGTCGTCGAGCTCGTCGACGTCGTCGACGTCGTCGGGTCCGGACCGACCGGAGTCGATCGTCGTGTCGCTCATGGGGCTGGCCTCCCGTGCCGTGGTCGCGGCCCCCATCGTAGGTCGCGAACCGGCCGGCGGTGCCCTCGGCCCGGGGCCGGCAAGGACGGGGTACGGCGACCGCGGTTTGGGGGCCGCCCTCGCGTGCCGGTAGGGTGGGCCGCCGCACCCCCGTACCACCGTGAGGAACACCCATGGGTTCTGTCATCAAGAAGCGGCGCAAGCGGATGGCCAAGAAGAAGCACCGCAAGCTGCTGCGCAAGACGCGTCACCAGCGTCGCAACAAGAAGTGACCCCGCGTCACCTCTGACCGCCGAAGGTCCCCGGCACGAGCCGGGGGCCTTTGTCGTCCCCGGGACCTCCGCCGGGTGACGCGCCGGCAGGGGGCAGTGGGTAGGGTCGGACCCAGGAACGACGTGAAGGAGCAGGCGTTGGCGCGGGTGGTTCTCGTCACGGGGGTGTCCCGGTACCTCGGGGCCTCCTCGCGCGCCGCATCGCCGCCGAGCCGGGCATCGAGCACGTCGTCGGCGTCGACGTCATCCCGCCGCCGCACGACATCGGGGGCGTCGAGTTCGTCCGCGCCGACATCCGCAACCCGATGATCGGTCGGGTCATCGACGCGGCCGGCGTCGACACGGTCGTGCACATGAACGTCATCGCCACGCCGACCTTCGTCGGGGACGCACCCCGCAGAAGGAGATCAACGTCATCGGCACGATGCAGCTGCTCGCGGCGTGCCAGAAGTCCTCCACCGTCGAGCGCCTCGTCGTCAAGTCCTCGGCCGCCGTCTACGGCTCCACGCCGCGCGACCCCGCGCTGTTCACCGAGGACATGGGCGCCCGGCGCAGCCCGTCCGGCGGCTTCGGCAAGGACTCCATCGAGGTCGAGGGCTACGTGCGCGGCTTCGCCCGGCGCCGCCCCGACACCGAGATCCTCATGCTGCGCCTGGCCAACGTCATCGGCCCGCGCATCCGCACCTCCATCACCGACTACTTCTCGATGCCGGTCATCCCCGTCCCGCTCGGCTACGACGCGCGGATGCAGTTCCTCCACGAGAACGACGCCATCGACGCCCTCGTCCTCGGCGGCACGGGCTCGACGACCGGGGTCGTCAACGTCGCGGGCGACGGGGTCGTCACCGTGCTCCAGGCCGCGGCGCTCGCTCGCCGGCCGGTCCTGCCGCTGCCGCTCAACACGGCGGGCTTCGTCGGCGGCCTGACCAAGCGGCTGGGCCTGGCCGACTTCTCGCCGGACCAGATGTCCTTCCTCGCCTTCGGTCGGGGCCTGGACACGACCCGGATGCGCACGAAGCTCGGGTTCGAGCCGCGCTTCACCACCCACGACGCCTTCGCGGCCTTCGCCGCCACGCTCGGCACGGCCGTGCCGGGCGGGTCGGTGCTCGGCGACGCCGTCAGCGGCGTGGCCGGGGTGGCCAGCCAGGCCGTGCTGCGGGCCCTCGGTGCCGGGAGCGGTCGCTGATGGCCGCGCGCCGGGGCACCCTCGCCGCGGGTGCGGCCCGCGCCGGGGGCGAGCGCGCCCGCCGCCGCGCCACCCCGCTCATCGGGGCCGAGCCCGTCACGCCCGCCGAGGAGCCGGCGGCGACGACGGCACCGGCGCCGAAGGCACCCACCAGGAAGGCGTCCGCCACGAAGGCCGCCCCGAAGCAGGCTGGTGCGCAGAAGGCCGCGGCGCGGAAGGCTACCGCCCCGAAGGCCGCGCCGAGCAAGGCCGCAGCCCCGAAGCCCGCACGGAAGAAGGCGGCACCGTCGACGGCGGCGAGCACCCCACCGATGCCTCCGGTCGAGACCTCGCCCCCGGCCGCCGCAAGCACCGCCCGGCCCCACGCATCACCTCGGCGCCGTCGGCCCGGGCGACCACGCAGGCGGGGGAGCGCACCGGCCGGGCCCGCCTCTCCCCGCGCGAGAAGGCCCGCCGCGACGAGGCGGCCCGCCGCCCGCACCTGCGCCTCGCCGAGCCGCCGCCGGCCCCCGAGGCGCCGACCCCCGCGCCCCCGTCGACCCCACCCTCTCCGACGCGCCGGCCCGCAGCGGCCTGCCCGTCCCCGACGTCGCCGACCTCGTCGAGGCCCTCGTCGTCGCGCTGCGCGTGGCCGCCGAGGCCGCCGGGGTGGCCCCGAGGACGTCGAGCGCCGCGTCGCCGAGGTCATCGCCTACCTGCGCCGCCGGGTCGACGGCGACTACACCGTCGACGACTTCGGCTACGACGAGCACTTCACCGAGAACGTCTTCTACCCGATGCTCCGGCCGCTGTACCGGCACTGGTTCCGGGTCGAGGTGCGCGGCATCGAGAACATCCCGGCCGAGGGTGGCGCGCTCGTGGTCTCGAACCACTCGGGCACCGTGGCCGTCGACTCGCTGATGGTGCAGCTGGCCATCCACGACGAGCACCCCGCCCACCGCACCATGCGCGCGCTCGGTGCCGACCTCGTCTTCCAGACCCCGTTCGTCGGCACGATGGCCCGTCGCTCCGGCTCGACGCTCGCCACGAACGAGGACGCCGAGCGCCTGTTCGCCCGCGGCGAGCTCGTCGGCGTCTTCCCCGAGGGCTTCAAGGGCACCGGCAAGCCGTTCAGCGAGCGCTACAAGCTCCAGCGCTTCGGGCGCGGCGGCTTCGTCTCGGCGGCATTGGCCGCGGGCGTGCCGATCGTCCCGTGCTCGGTCGTCGGGGCCGAGGAGATCTACCCGATCCTCGGCAACATGGGCACCCTCGCCCGGGTGCTCGGCCTGCCGTACGCCCCCGTCACCCCCACCTGGCCGCTGCTCGGCCCGCTGGGGATGATCCCGCTGCCGAGCAAGTGGATCATCGAGTTCGGCACACCCATCGAGACCGACACCCACGACGACGGCTCCGCCGACGACCCGATGCTCGTCTTCGACCTCACCGACCAGGTCCGCGAGACCATCCAGCAGACGCTCTACACGCTGCTCATGCAGCGCCGGTCGATCTTCTTCTGACGATGCCCGCCACCTCCGCCGACCCCGTCGAGCCCGCCGCCGCTCCCGTGCGCGTCACGCTCGTCGGCCGTGCGGGGTGCCACCTGTGCGGCGTCGCCCGCGAGGTCGTCGAGCGGGTGTGCACCGACCTCGGCGTCGGCTGGGAGGAGGTCGACGTCGACACCGACCCCGCGCTGGTGCAGCGCTGGTCCGAGGAGGTGCCGGTCACCCTCGTCGACGGCCGGCAGCACGACTTCTGGCGGGTCGACGAGCAGCGGCTGCGCGCGGCGCTCGCCGCTCCGGCCCCCGGTGCGCGGCCGGCCGACGGGTCCGCCGGCGCCTAGCACATCCGCCGGGTGAGGCATCTCACCGGGTCCGGCGTCACTTTGTGCCTGTCTTCACAAAGTCGTAGGCTGACGTGGTTTCCCGCGGGTCCCGGGGGCCGTCCCGGCTCCACACCTCGTCCCGGGCCCGCGGTCCGCGAAAGGAGTCGGTGACCGCTCGTGTCCGCCGCAGCAGCCACCCGCCGGGGAGTCCCGGAGGCGTCGGTGGCCCGTCTGCCGGGGTACCTGCGGGCCCTCACCGCCCTCGCCTCCGACGGCACCCTCTCGGTCAGCTCCGAGGAGCTCGCGAGCGCTGCCGGTGTCAGCTCGGCCATGCTGCGCAAGGACCTGTCGCACCTCGGCAGCTACGGGGTGCGCGGGGTCGGCTACGACGTCGACCGGCTGGCCTCCGAGATCGCCGCCGCCCTGGGCCTCACCCAGGACTGGCCCGTCGCGATCGTCGGGATGGGCAACCTCGGCCGGGCGCTCGCGGCCTACCGAGGGTTCGCGGAGAGGGGTTTTCGCGTCATCGCGCTCCTCGACCGCGACGAGCGCGTCGTCGGTGAGGTCATCGCCGGCACGCGTGTGCGCTCCACCGCCGACCTCCCCGACCTCGTCGAGCGCGACGGCCTGGCCATCGGTGTCATCGCCACCCCGCCCGAGGGTGCCCAGGAGGCGTGCGACACGCTCGTCGACGCCGGGGTCCGCTCGGTGCTCAACTTCGCGCCGGTCGTGCTGACCGTCCCCGACGAGGTCGTCGTCCGCACGGTCGACCTCTCGACCGAGCTCCAGATCCTCGCCTTCCACGGCCAGCGGCTCGCCGTCGCCGAGGCGGTCGCCCCGTGAGCCTCGTCGTCCTCGGGCTGTCCCACCACGGGGCACCCCTCTCGCTGCTGGAGTCGGTCGTCCTCGACGGTCCGTCGGCCACCGCGCTCGAGGAGACCGTCCTGGGCTCCGAGCACGTCACCGAGGCGGTCGTCCTCTCCACGTGCAACCGCACCGAGGTGTACGCGGAGTCGCTGACCTTCCACGGCGCCCTCGTCGACATCACCAAGGCCCTGGCCGACGCGTGTGGCGTCGACCGCGCCGAGCTGCAGCCGCACCTCTACGTGCACTACGAGGACCGCGGCATCTGCCACGCCTT
The DNA here is from genome assembly GCF_011383005.1 of Phycicoccus sp. HDW14. Lineage (GTDB taxonomy): Bacteria > Actinomycetota > Actinomycetes > Actinomycetales > Dermatophilaceae > Phycicoccus. The sequence continues at coordinate 4,034,219 of NZ_CP049935.1, forward strand.
CACCGTCGCCGCCGGGCTCGACTCGATGGCCGTGGGCGAGGCGCAGATCCTCGGCCAGGTGCGCCGCTCGCTCTCGCGCGCCCAGCGTCACGGTCATGTGGGTCCGGCACTCAACGGCCTTCTGCAGCAGGCCCTCCGGGTCGCCAAGCGGGTGCACGCCGAGACCGAGATCGACCTCGTCAGCGGCTCGCTCGTGCAGGCCGGCCTGACCCGCGCGCAGTCCGTGCTCGGTGGCCTCGGCGACCTCTCGGTGCTCGTCGTCGGCGCCGGCGGGATGGGCGCGCTCGCCGCGGCCACCGTCGCCCGGCTCGAGGCCGGCGCGCTCGTCGTCGCCAACCGCGACCCCGACCGCGCGCGCTCGGTCGCCGACCGGGTCGGCGGCTCGGCCGTGCCGCTGTCCGGGCTCGGGCCCGCGCTGGCCGCCGCCGACGTCGTCATCTCCTCCACCGGCGCCCGCGGCCAGGTCGTCACCGCCGACCACGTCGCCGAGGCCCTCGCCGCCCGCGGCGGGCGTCCGCAGGTCTACGTCGACCTCGCTCTCCCGCACGACGTCGACCTCGCCGTCGCCGACCTCGAGGGCGCCACGCGCGTCGGCCTCGCCGAGCTCGGGAGGACCTCGCCGAGGCCGGGTCGGCCCCGCAGGTCACCGTCGCCACCGAGCTCGTCACCGCCGAGGTCGCCGCCTACCTCGTGCAGCGCTCCGGGCAGGCCGTCGCGCCCACCGTCACCGCCCTGCGCGCCCGGGCCGGCGAGCTCGTCGACGCCGAGCTGGCCCGCCTCGAGCGCCGCACGCCCGGGATGGGCGACGCCGAGCGCGCCGAGGTCCGCCGCGCCGTCGAGCGCGTCGTCGACAAGCTGCTCCACACCCCGACCGTCCGGGTCAAGGAGCTGGCGCGGGACGGCCAGGGCGGCAGCTACGCCCGGGCCCTCTCCGAGCTGTTCGACCTCGACCCGCGCGACGTCTCCGTCGTCTCGGTGCCGCCGGTCATCCCGGGGGAGGACGCATGAGCGCCCTGCGCCTCGGCACCCGCCGCTCGGCCCTCGCGACGACCCAGTCGTCCTGGGTCGCCGACCGGCTGCGCGCCCTCGGGCACGACGTCGAGCTCGTCGAGGTGAGCACCGAGGGCGACCTCGACCGCACGACGCCGCTCGCCCAGCTCGGCGGCACCGGCGTCTTCGTCTCCGCGCTGCGCGAGGCCCTCGCCGACGGCCGGGTCGACCTCGCCGTGCACTCCCTCAAGGACCTGCCGACCGCCCCCGACCCCCGGGTCGTCGTGGCCGCCGTTCCGGTGCGCGAGGACGTCCGCGACGCCCTCGTCGCCCGTGACGGGCTCACGCTCGGCGAGCTGCCGGCCGGCGCCACCATCGGCACCGGCTCGCCGCGCCGGCGGGCCCAGCTCGAGGCGCTCGGGCTCGGGCTCGAGCTGCGCGACCTGCGCGGCAACGTCGACACCCGGCTCGGCCACGTCCACGACGGCCGGCTCGACGCCGTCGTCCTCGCCGCCGCCGGCCTGCGGCGGCTCGGGCGGGCCGACGAGGTCACCGAGTACCTCGACCCCCTCCAGGTGCTGCCGGCGCCGGGGCAGGGGGCGCTGGCCGTCGAGGTCCGCGCCGACGACGACACCACCCGCACCGCCGTCGCCCCGCTCGAGGACCCCGACGCCCGGGCCTGCGTCACCGCCGAGCGCGCCCTGCTCGCCGAGCTCGAGGCCGGGTGCTCGGCGCCGGTCGGTGCGCTCGCCGAGGTCGTCGAGGGCGTCGACACCACCGAGCTGTCGCTGCGGGCCGTCGTCGCGGCCCCCGACGGTTCCTCCGACCTGCGCCGGTCCCTGACCGGTGACCCCGCCGAGGCCGCAGACCTCGGCCGGAGGCTGGCCCGCCTCCTCCTCGAGGACGGCGCCGCCGACCTCATGCCCACGTCCACCGAACGACTCGTCACGGAGCGTGCCCAGTGAGCCCCACGCGCTCGTCCACCCGTCCCACCACCCGCGTCCCCGCACGCGTCGCCTTCGTCGGCGGCGGCCCCGGTGACCCCGGGCTGCTCACGGTCCGCGCGACCGAGCTGCTCGCGGCCGCCGACGCCGTCGTCCTCGACCAGGTGGCGCGCGAGGGCCTCGCCCTGCGCCACGCCCGCCCCGACGTCGACGTCGTCGACGCCGGTCACGGCGACCAGGGCGAGCGGCTCACCCAGGCCTCCCGGGCCAAGCTCGTCGTACGGGCCGCCAAGGCCCACCCCGGCGGCCTCGTCGTGCGCCTCATGGACGGCGATCCGGCGATCTTCAACGGCCTCGCCGAGGAGGCCCAGGCCCTCGTCAAGGCCGGCGTCTCCTTCGAGGTCGTCCCGGGTGTCAGCAGCCTGACCGCCGTCCCGGCCTACGCCGGGGTGCCGCTCACCTCGAAGTCCTCCACGGCGGTGCACGTCGTCGTCGCCGGGCCGTCCACGCCGGACGTCTCGGGCGGGGTCGACGCCGCCGTCACGGTCGTCGTCCTCGGCACCCCCGACCGGGCCGCCGAGGCGCTGCGGGCGCTGGCCGCCGCCGGTCGCTCGGCCGACACCCCGGTCGCGGTCACCGAGAAGGGCACCACCACCGAGCAGCGCACCGTCGTCACGACGCTCGGCGCGGCGCCCGAGGCGATGGCCGCCGGGCACTTCCCGGTGCTGGCGGTCGTCGGCGACACTGTCGCGATGCGCGACGCGCTCTCCTGGTTCGAGACCAAGCCGCTCTACGGCTGGTCGGTCCTCGTGCCGCGCACCAAGGAGCAGTCCGGCTCGACGATCAGCCGCCTCGAGCACCACGGCGCGCACGCCGAGGTCGTCCCGACCATCTCGGTCGAGCCGCCGCGCACGCCGCAGCAGCTCGAGCGCGCGGTCAAGGGCATGGTCACCGGCCGCTACGAGTGGGTCGGCTTCACCTCGGTCAACGCCGTGCGGGCCATCCGCGAGAAGTTCGACGAGTTCGGCCTCGACGCCCGCTCGTTCGCCGGGCTCAAGGTCGCGGCCGTCGGCGGCGTCACCGCGGAGGCGTTGCGGGAGTGGGGCATCAACCCCGACCTCGTGCCCACCGACGAGCAGTCGGCCAAGGGTCTGCTCGAGGCGTGGCCGCCCTTCGACCCCGACCTCGACCCCATCGACCGGGTCTTCCTCCCGCGCGCCGACATCGCCACCGACACCCTCGTCGCCGGGCTCCAGGAGAACGGCTGGGAGGTCGACGACGTCACCGCCTACCGCACGGTCCGCGCCGCCCCGCCGGCCGCACCGGTGCGTGACGCCATCAAGTCGGGCGCCTTCGACGCCGTGCTCTTCACCTCGTCCTCGACCGTGCGCAACCTCGTCGGCATCGCGGGCAAGCCGCACCCCAGCACCGTCATCGCGTGCATCGGGCCGGCCACCGCGAAGACCGCCGAGGAGCACGGCCTGCGGGTCGACGTCCTCGCGCCGGAGCCGAGCGCCGAGGCCCTCGTCGACGCGCTCGCCGACCACGGCCGGTCGCTGGCCCTCGACGCCGCCGAGGCGGGCGAGGAGGTCGTCCGGCCGAGCCAGCGCCGCGCGGGCGGTCGGAAGCGCGCCACGTGACCGGGGCGGTCCGCTCCCGGGTGCCGCGTTCCCGGTCGGCCGCCCGCGCCGGCTGCGCACCACCCCGGCGCTGCGGCGGCTCGTCGCCGAGACCCGGCTGCACCCGGCCGAGCTCGTGCTGCCCGTCTTCGTCCGCGAGGGCGCCGACGCACCCGTTCCGATCTCGGCGATGCCCGGGGTCGTGCAGCACACGCTCGACTCGCTCGTCGAGGAGGCGCGGCGCTGCGTCGATGCCGGACTCGGCGGCATCATGCTCTTCGGCGTCCCGCTCGAGAAGGACGCCCGCGGCTCGGGCGCCGACGACCCCGACGGCATCCTCAACGTGGCGCTGCGCCGGGTGGTCGAGGCGGTCGGCGACGACCTCGTCGTGATGTCCGACCTCTGCCTCGACGAGTTCACCGACCACGGCCACTGCGGGGTGCTCGCCCTCGACGGCCGGGTCGACAACGACGCCACCCTCGAGCGCTATGCCTCGATGGCGCTGGCCCAGGCCGCCACGGGCACACCGGTGCTCGGGCTGTCCGGGATGATGGACGGTCAGGTCGGGCACGTGCGCCACGCCCTCGACGGGGCCGGGTACGCCGACACCGCGATCCTCGCCTACGCCGCGAAGTACACCTCGGGGCTCTACGGGCCGTTCCGCGAGGCGGTGCAGTCCTCGCTCGTCGGCGACCGCGCCACCTACCAGCAGGACCCCGCGAACGGCCGGGAGGCGCTGCGCGAGCTCGAGGCCGACGTCGCCGAGGGGGCCGACCTCGTCATGGTCAAGCCGGCCGGGCCGCACCTCGACGTCGTCGCCGCGGCCGCTGCGGTCTCCCCGGTTCCCGTTGCGGCGTACCAGATCTCGGGGAGTACTCGCAGATCGTGGCCGCCGCCGAGCGGGGCTGGATCGACCGCGACCGGGCGGTCGACGAGTCGCTCATCGGCATCCGCCGGGCCGGGGCGAGCATCATCCTCACGTACTTCGCGCTCGAGGCCGCCGCCCGCCTCTGACCGCGACCCGCGTCGAGTGCGGAAGTGGTTGCTCCGGCGACCACTTCCGCACTCGACTGTGGAGGGCTGGGCTCCCCGTGGCTCACACGGGGGTCGGGTCGCGCGTTCCACGGGCATGACGACCATCGCCCTGCTGCCCCTGCCCACTGCCGAGCTCGAGGCGGTGCGCCGCGACGGCGTCGACGCCTGGGGCCGCCCCGCCGAGCCCTTCGTCGACGATGAGGGAGGCTCGCAGCTGCGGTGCTGCCTCGCCCGCAGCCGCCCGGGGGAGCGCCTCCTGCTCGTCGGGCACGCGCCGCTCGGGTGGCCCGGCCGTGGCAGGAGGTCGGTCCGGTGTTCGTCCACGCCGGGCCGTGCCCCGCCCCGGCGGACGGGTCGGTGCCGGACTGGCTCGACGACGACGCCCGCGTGCTGCGCGCCTACGACTCCACGGGCCGGATGCGGTACGAGCACCACCGGGTCGTGGGTGCCGGCGAGGGCGTCGAGGTGGCGCTCGGTGAGGTGCTGGCCCACGACGAGGTCGCCGAGGTGCACGTGCGCAACCTGCTCGCGCAGTGCTTCATCGCCCGGGCGGTCCGGCGTCCGTGACGTCGCCGGCGTCGACCCGCGCGCGCAGCCGGTGGACGCCCGCCCGCAGCATCTCCCCGTAGCCGTCGTCGCCGAGGGCGCCGGACGCCGCCTCGGCGGCCTCGAGCTGCTGCCGGGCCTCGTGGAGCCGTTCCTGGCGGCGGTAGCCGTCACCGAGGTTGAGGTGCAGGCTCGGGGCCATCCCCGCGGAGTCCGGGATGCCGACCGGTGCGAGCTCGTCGGGGCGCACGTGGGCGAAGGCCGCGAGGGCGCGTTCGTCCCAAGCCACCTCGGCGTCGAGCGTGGGCTCGAGGTCGGCGAGGTAGTGGGCCAGGACGCACCGCTGCGCGTGGTCGTCGGGCCCGGTCTCGTCCCACAGCGACCTCAGCCGGGCGCCTCCTCCCTCGCGGTCACCCCGAGGGCCTGCCCGACCGCCGCCACGACCTCGCTCCAGTCCGCCATGGGGCGGACGCTAGCCGAGCCGCTCGACACCCTCGTGGGGCGCGATGGTCGAACCCGGCCCGCGCCGAGAGGAGGCAACACGCAGACGATCGCGGCCGGCGCCCTGCGTGTTGCCTCCTCTCGGCGAGGCCAACGCCCCGCGACGGCCGGCCGGGGCGCCACCGACGCGACGAGGCCGCCGTCACCCGGTGGGGTGACGGCGGCCTCGGGGGCTCGCCGGAGGGTGCGGAGCCGGGAGGGCGTCCGCTCAGGCCTGCTTGGCGAGCTGGACGTCGATGACGAGCTTGATCTTCTCGGAGACGAGGACGCCGCCCTTCTCGAGGTTGGCGTTCCAGGTCAGGCCCCACTGGGTGCGGTCGAGCTCGCCGCTGGCCTCGAAGGCCGCCTTCTCGTTGCCCCACGGGTCGGTGGCGACGCCACCGAACTCGACGTCGAGGGTGACCGGCTTCGTGACGCCCTTGATGGTCAGGTCGCCGACGAGGGTCTCACCGTCGAAGGAGGTGGAGCGGAAGGTCATGTCGGGGTGGGCCTCGGAGTCGAAGAAGTCGCCGCTCGTGAGGTGGGCGTCGCGGTCGGCGGTGCCGGTGGCGACGGAGGCGGTCTTCACGACGACCTCGGCGGAGGAGTCGGCCAGCGTCTCGCCGACGACGACGGTGCCGGACACCTCGGTGAACGAGCCGCGGACCTTGCTCACCATGAGGTGACGGGCGACGAAGCCCACCTCGGTGTGGGTGGGGTCGATGGTCCAGGTGCCGGCGGTGAGGCCGGTGAGGGTGGCGGTGCTCATGGGAACTGCTCCTTCGGAGGTGACGGGGCCGGTCGCCGAGGGGTGCGACCCGGTAGTTGACGCTTCAACTATGACCCATCGCGGTCTATTCCGCATCCCGGGGACCGGTCCTCGGGACGGCCCGCCGGGCCGTCGCTCGCCGACCGCAGGCCCGCGACGTGCGACGATGACCTCGTGGCCGAGGACGTGCGCTGGCTCAGTGCCGAGGAGCAGTGGGCGTGGCGGGCCTACCTGCGCGGCACCCGCGAGCTCGACGCCGCCCTCGAGCGCGACCTCCAGTGCTTCGGCGTCAGCCTCTCCGAGTACGAGCTGGTCTCGATGCTCTCCGAGGCCGACGGCCGCCGATTGCGGATGTCCGCCCTCGCCGCGCTCATCGTCCAGTCCCGCAGCCGGGTCACCCACACGGCGGCACGGCTCGAGCGGCGCGGGTGGGTCGTGCGGACACCGGCCAGCGACGACCGCCGCGGGGTCGTCCTCGAGCTCACCGACGAGGGGCGCGCGGCCATCGAGCGGTTCGCCGTCGTCCACGTCCGCAGCGTCCGGCGCCACCTCGTCGACGTCCTCAGCCGCCAGCAGGTGCACGCCCTCGGCGAGGCGATGCAGGCCGTTCGCGACGCCTACGCGGCCGACCCGACGACCCCGGACGAACCCGCCAGCCCCCGCTGACCCGACAATGGACCGGTGACCACCACCTCCTCCACCGTCGATCCCGCCCCCGCCTCGGCCGCCCTGCTCGCCCGCGCCCGGGCCGTGACCCCGGGCGGCGTCAACAGCCCGGTGCGCGCGTTCCGCTCGGTCGGCGGCACCCCCCGCTTCATGGCCTCGGGCAGCGGCTCGACCCTCACCGACGTCGACGGCCGCGAGTACGTCGACCTCGTCGGCAGCTGGGGGCCGATGATCCTCGGCCACGCCCACCCCGAGGTGATCGAGGCGGTCCAGCGCGCGGCCGCCCGGGGCACCTCGTTCGGCACACCGTCCGAGAACGAGGTCCTGCTCGCCGAGGAGATCGTCGAGCGCGTCGCGCCCGTCGAGCAGGTGCGCCTCGTCTCCAGCGGCACCGAGGCGACGATGAGCGCCATCCGCCTCGCCCGCGGCTTCACCGGCCGCCCGCTCGTCGTGAAGTTCGCCGGGCACTACCACGGGCACGTCGACTCGCTGCTCGTCGCGGCGGGGTCCGGGGTCGCGACCCTGGCCCTGCCCGACTCCGCCGGCGTCCCGGCCGAGGTGGCCGCCGAGACCCTCGTCCTGCCGTACAACGACGTCGAGGCGCTCGAGGCCGTCTTCGCCGCCCGCGGCGACCAGATCGCCTGTCTCGTCACCGAGGCGGCGGCCGGCAACATGGGGGTGGTCGCGCCCGACCCCGGCTTCACCGAGGCCCTGCGCCGGGTCACCGCCGAGCACGGCGCGCTGCTGGTGTCCGACGAGGTGATGACCGGCTTCCGCTGCAGCCGGGCCGGCTGGTGGGGCCACGAGGGCCTCGACCTCGCCCCCGACCTGCTGACCTTCGGCAAGGTGATGGGCGGCGGCTTCCCCGCGGCGGCCTTCGGCGGCCGGGCCGACGTCATGGCGCTGCTCGCGCCGGACGGACCGGTCTACCAGGCCGGCACGCTCTCGGGGAACCCGGTGGCGACCGCGGCGGGCCTGACCACGCTGCGGCTCTGCGACGACGCGGTGTACGCGCGGCTCGACGAGGTGTCGACCGCCATCCGCGGGGCCGCGTCCGAGGCGCTGACGAGGGCCGGTGTGCCGCACCGGGTCCAGACCGCCTCCTCGATGTTCTCCGTGTTCTTCCGCGACGGCGCGGTGCGCGACTACGACGACGCCCGCGGCCAGGACACCGAGGCCTTCGCCCGCTTCTTCCACGCGATGCTCGACGCCGGCGTCTACCTGCCCCCGAGCGCGTACGAGTGCTGGTTCGTCTCGGCCGCGCACGACGACGCCGCGGTCGAGAAGGTGCTCGCCGCGCTGCCCGGCGCGGCGGCCGCCGCGGCGGGCTGACCCGCCGGTCGCCCGGCCGTCGAACCCGGTCCGCCGCGCTCAGGTGGGTTTGCGACAATCGCGGCCATGACCTCGTCCCCCGACGCGCCCGTCGAGCCGCAGCGCACCGTCGTGCACCTGCTGCGGCACGGTGAGGTCGACAACCCCGGACACGTCCTCTACGGACGGCTGCCCGGCTACCACCTCAGCGGGCTCGGGCACCGGATGGCCGAGCTGGCCGCCGAGCACCTCGCCGACCACGACGTCGTGCACGTCGTGTCGAGCCCGCTCGAGCGGGCCCGCGAGACCGCCGCTCCGGTCGCCGAGGCCCACGGGCTCGAGGTGTCGACCGACGACCGGCTGCTCGAGGCCGTCAACGCCTTCGAGGGCCTGCTGGTGGCCGGCGGCAAGGGGCTGCTGCACCACCCGCGGCTCTGGCCGAAGATGCTCAACCCGCTGCGTCCCTCGTGGGGCGAGCCGTACGCGGAGATCGTCCACCGGATGCGCGACGCGGTCGTCGACGCCCGCGCCGCCGCCCGCGGCCACGAGGCCGTCGTCGTCAGCCACCAGGCGCCCATCTGGATGATCCGGCTGGCCACCGAGGGCCGCTCGCTCGTGCACAACCCGGCCCGCCGCGAGTGCTCGCTGGCCAGCCTCACCTCCCTGACCTTCGTCGGCGACGAGCTGCTCTCGCTCGAGTACTGCGAACCCGCCGCGATGCTCCTGCCGCAGGCACAGAAGGGGGCCGGCGCGTGACGTCGAGGCATCCCCGTCGGACCCTGCTCGGCGCCGCCGGCCTGGCCGCGGTGCTCGCCGCCACCGGCTGCACCGAGGACCCGAACTCCGTTGCCGCCCAGGCCAAGGCCGGTGACCAGAAGGGCTACGTGTCCGGCGACGGCAGCGTCGAGACGATCGCGGTCGGCGACCGCGACGAGCCCGTGACGATGGACGGCACGCTCCTCGACGGCGCGGCCTGGGACATCACCTCGACCCGCGGGCAGGTGCTCGTCCTCAACGTGTGGGGCTCGTGGTGTGCCCCGTGCGTCGCCGAGGCGCCCGACCTGCAGAAGGCCTGGGAACAGCTGCAGGCGAAGAAGGCCCCCGTGGCCTTCATGGGCATCGACTTCCGCGAGGAGGCCGAGCGCGGAGCGGCCTTCGTGAAGAAGGCCGGCATCACCTACCCCAGCCTCAGTGACAAGGCCGGCCTCACCCTCCTCCGGCTCCAGGGCAAGGCGCCGACCGTCCCCACCACGCTCGTCCTCGACCGCTCGGGGCGGATCGCCGCCCGGGTCAACGGACCGGTCTCGACGAGCACCCTCACCGGGCTCGTCGACGACGTGGTCGCCGAGACGTGACCCCGGTCCTGGCCGCCGCCGGTGGCGACGCGGTGACGAGCGGTGCCCTGCCGCTCGCCGTCGGTGTCGCCGCCCTCGCCGGGCTCGTGTCCTTCGCGAGCCCGTGCGTGCTGCCGCTCGTGCCGGGGTTCCTCGGCTACGTCACCGGCCTGACGGGCGAGACGGCGGCGGAGCGCTCGCGCGGGCGGACCGTGGTGGGGGCGCTGCTCTTCGTCGCCGGCTTCACCCTCGTCTTCGTCCTCGGCACGATCTTCGTCACGACCGTCGGCCAGGGGCTCGTCGCCCACCGCGAGGTGCTCATGCGGGTCGGCGGCGCGCTCGTCGTCCTCATGGGGCTGGTCTTCCTCGGGCTCGGCGACCGCGTCGAGAAGCGCGTGCACTGGCGGCCGCGGGCCGGGCTGCTCGGGGCGCCGCTGCTCGGTGCCGTGTTCGCGCTCGGCTGGGCGCCGTGCACCGGCCCGACGCTCGCCGCGGTGCTCGTCATGGCCACCGCCTCGGCCGACCCGCAGGTCGCCCGCGGGGTCACCCTGGCCGTCGCGTACGGCCTCGGGCTGGGGCTGCCGTTCCTGCTCGTCGCGGCCGGCCTCGACCGGGCCGGGCGGGCCTCGGGCTGGCTGCGCCGGCACACGCGCGGCATCCGGGTGTTCGGCGGCGTCATGCTCGTCCTCGTCGGGCTGCTCCTGCTCACCGGGGTCTGGGAGTCGATGAACACCTGGGTCCAGACCGAGCTCGTCAACGGGTTCGTGGTGTCGCTGTGAGCACGACCGACGACCGCACCCTGTCGACCCAGCCCTCGCCGCCCGACGGCGACGGGGGCTCGGGCTCGGGCGGGTCCGTCACCCTCCCGCGGCTCGGCCCGGTCGGCTGGCTGCGCTACGCCTGGCGGCAGCTGACGAGCATGCGCACCGCGCTCTTCCTCCTGCTGCTCCTGGCCGTCGGGGCCATCCCCGGCTCGACCTTCCCGCAGCGCTCCATCGACGCCGCGCGCACCGCGCAGTGGATCAGCGACCACCCGACGGCCGGCCCCCTCCTCGACCGGCTCGGGTTCTTCGAGGTCTACGCCTCGCCCTGGTTCGCCGCGATCTACCTGCTGCTCTTCGTCTCGCTCATCGGGTGCGTCCTGCCGCGCAGCCGCATCCACTGGCACCAGCTGAGGTCCACGCCCCCGCGGGCCCCCCGCCGGCTCGAGCGGCTACCCGCCCACCGCGAGGAGGTCGTCGACGGGACGCCCGAGGAGGTGCGCGACCGGCTGCGCGCCACCCTGCGGGGCCGCCGCTACCGGGTGCACGCGCACGACGACACGACGCTGTCGGCCGAGAAGGGCTACCTCAAGGAGACGGGCAACCTCGTCTTCCACCTCGCCCTCATCGGCGTCCTCGTCGGGGTCGGCTGGGGCACCTGCTCGGCTGGAAGGGCGACGTCATCGTGCCCGTGGGCGAGACCTTCGCCAACACGCTCGGGGGCTACGACACCTTCAGCCCCGGGCCGTGGGTCGACCCGAACGCCCTCGACCCGTACACGATCCGGCTCGACCGGATGGACGTGCAGTTCGAGACCGAGGACAAGGGCGCGGGCCAGTTCGGGATGCCGCGCGACTTCCGGGCCTTCACGACGTTCACCGGCCCGGACGGCCGGGCGGAGAAGCGCGAGATCGCCGTCAACCACCCGCTCGAGACCGGCGGCGGCTCGGTCTTCCTCCTCGGCAACGGCTACGCGCCGAAGGTCACCGTGCGCGACGCCGACGGCACGGCCATCTACACCTCGGCCACGCCGTTCCTCGCCCAGGACAACGACTACACCTCGGTCGGGGCCATCAAGGTCCCCGGCGCCCGCCCCGACGACCTCGGCTTCGCGGGCTTCTTCCTGCCCACCGGGGTCATCGACTCCGAGCGGGGCCGCACTCGGTCTTCCCCGACACCCTCGACCCCCAGCTCGCGCTCACGGCGTTCAGCGGCAACCTGCTCCCCGGAGGTCGGCCGCAGTCGGTCTACACCCTCGACACCTCCGAGATGAAGCCGCTCCCGGGCAAGGACGGCGAGGGCCAGCTGCGCATCCTCCTGCGGCCGGGCCAGACCTTCGAGCTCCCGGACGGTCGGGGCTCGATCACCTTCGACGGCGTCGAGCGGTTCGCCGGCCTCTCGATCCGCACCGACCCCGGCAAGACCCTCACCCTCGTCTCGGCGGTGCTGATGCTCGCCGGGCTGGTGCTCAGCCTCGTCGTGCGCCGGCGGAGGGTGTTCGTGCGGGTTCGCCCCGACGCGGCCACGGGTCGTACCGTGGTCTCCGTCGGCGGCCTCGCGAAGGACGACGACGAGGGCATGGACGACGAGGTCGCCGCCGTGCTCACCGACCCCGAAGGACGCCGATGACCGACTACACGCTCGCGCAGCTGTCGAACTACTCCGTGTACTCGTCGATGGTCGTGCTCACCCTGGCCATGCTCGCCCACGGCCTCTACCTCGCCCGGGTCGTGCCGGCGCGCGAGGCCGTCCCGAGCGCGAGCTCGTGGGGCCTCGGTCGGGGCCGAGGGACGGGCTGCCGGTGAGGTCGTCGAGGCCCCGGGGTCCGGCGGGCACGACTCCGAGCCGCGCTCGGCGCGCCAGGCCGGCGGCATCGCCTGGATGCTCACCCTGCTCGGCACGGTGCTGCTCGTCGCGGGCGTCGTGCTGCGGGCCGCGGAGGTGCACCGCTGGCCGCTCGGCAACATGTACGAGTTCGCCATCGTCGGCGGGATGTTCACGCTGCTGGCCTACGTCGGCTGGGCCAGCCGGCGCGACCTGCGCTGGCTCGGGGTGTTCGTCGTCGGCCCGGTGCTGCTCGTGCTCGGCGCGGCCATCACCGTCTGGTACACCGACGCCTCCGAGCTCATGCCGTCGCTGCGCTCGTACTGGCTGGCCATCCACGTCACCGTCGCCACGATGACCGTCGCGGTCTTCACGCTCGGGGCCTCGCTCGGCATCCTCTACCTCATCCAGGACCGGCTCGAGGCGGCCGACAAGCCGGGGCCCGCGTTCATGGGCCGGCTGCCCTCGGCCCGCTCACTCGAGCGGATGGCCTACGGCGCGCACATCGTCGCCTTCCCGATGTGGACCTTCACCGTCATCGCCGGCGCGATCTGGGCCCGGCAGGCCTGGGGCTCGTACTGGAACTGGGACCCCAAGGAGGTGTGGAGCTTCGTCATCTGGGTGGTCTACGCCGCCTACCTCCACGCCCGGGCCACGACCGGCTGGCGGCGCCAGAACGCGACCTGGATCGCGCTCGCCGGCTTCGCCTGCGTCATCCTCAACTTCGCCGTCGTCAACATGTACTTCGTCGGCCAGCACTCGTACTCCGGTCTCTGAGGAGCGAACTCCTGCGATGAACGCGGTCCTGCGCTACACCGTCCTACGCCTGATGATCTTCCTCGGGTGCCTGCTCGTCGGCTGGCTGGCCGGGCTGCGCGACGAGAGCCAGTACGTGCTGCTCGTCGTGCTCGCCGCGCTGGCCTCGATGGCCATCTCGTACGTGGCGCTCCGGCGTTTCCGCGAGGAGTACTCGGCCCAGCTCGCCGAGGGCATCGAGCGCCGCTCCGCCGCCCGCCAGGAGCGGGCCGAGCACCCCGTCGGCGACGAGCAGGCCGAGGACGCCGAGGTCGGCCGCGAGCCGGCGACCGCCTCGAGGCCCGAGGACGAGGACTTCCGCTGAGCCGAGGGCAGTCCCTCCCGACCTCGTGCGGGGTGCCTGCACCTCGACGCGTCGTGGGGCGCCCGGAACCGCCCGGAGGTCGCACGAGGTGGGCCCGCTCTCCCGGAAGCTCCCTCGCCACCGCGAAGGTTCCGGGAGTCGCGGGAGGTCCTGCGTGACCCGGCGCCGGGGTCAGCCGAGCGCTGCTCCCACTGCCACGCCGGCGAGCACCAGCACCGCCCACGCGACCTCGTAGAGCCCCGTCGAGGCCAGCACCGGGATGAGCCCCGGCCCCGTCGTCCCCGCGCGCACGACCCGCACCCCGCGCAGGCCCAGCGGCAGCGCCAGCAGGGCCACGAGCGCCCACGGCTGCCACACCGCCATGACCGCGAGCGCCGGCAGCGACACGGCCATCAGCCCGGTGTACAGGTCGCGCGTCCGGGCGTCCCCCAGCCGCACCGCGAGCGTGTGCTTGCCGTGCTCGGTGTCGGTGGGGATGTCGCGCAGGTTGTTGGCGACGAGGATGGCCGAGGCCACCGAGCCGACGCCCACGGCCCCCGCCACGCCGAACCACGACAGCGCGCCGGCCTGCGTGTACTCGGTGCCGAGCGTGGCCAGCAGGCCGAAGAACACGAACACGTACGCCTCGCCGAGCCCGCGGTAGCCGTACGGGTTGTCCCCGCCGGTGTACCGCCACGCGGCCAGCACGGCGAGAGCGCCGAGCGGAAGCATCACCCAGGCCTGCGACAGCACGACGAGCACCAGCCCGAGCGCGCCCGCCGCCCCGAAGGCGAGGAACGCCGCCAGCCGCACCGCGCGCGGCTCGGCCAGGCGCTGCCCGACGAGGCGCACCGGCCCGGCCCGCACCTCGTCGGTGCCGCGGATGCCGTCGGAGTAGTCGTTGGCGTAGTTGACGCCCACCTGGAGGGCGAGCGCGACGAGCAGCGCCAGGACCGCGCGCAGCGCATCCGCCGCCTCGACCCGGAGTGCGGCGGCCGTGCCGAGGACGACGGGCGCGACGGCGGCGGGCAGGGTGCGTGGGCGGGCGCCCGACACCCACTGCGAGAGGGTGGCCATCGTGCGGTCAGATGCCCTTGAGGAAGTCGGGGTCGTCGTCCGGCCCCCGGGGGGCCTGACGGCGCTCGCGCTGCTCGCGCTCGCGCTCCTTGCGGCGGTAGTCGGCCTCCCAGCGCTCCTGCTGGGTGAGGTGCGCGGAACGGCTCTCGGCGGAGGGCCGGCCGGCGACGAGCCAGGCGACGGGGCCGACGACCGGGAAGAGGAGGACGAGCATCACCCAGGCGATCTTCGGCAGGTTGCGCATGACCACCTCGTCGGTCTGGAGGCAGTCGATGAGGCAGTAGACCGTCAGCGCGAGGCTGAGGACGTAGGGCAGGTACCGCAACACCGGGTCATCCTCCCACGTCGAAGAGACCGGCGACGGCGGCTCTGTCCGGTTTGCCCGGACCCCGCAGGGGAACGGCCTGTGCGGCGGTGACGCGCCGGGGCAGCGCGTGGTCGGGGACGTGGCCGCGCAGGTGCTCGCGGACCTCGACGACCGACAGTGGCCGTGCGCCCGCCTCGGGCACGACGAGGAGGCTCACCGCCTGCCCCCACTCCGGGTCGGGCGTGCCGACGACGACCGCCTCGCGCACCCCCGGCACGTGCTCGACGGCCGCCTCCTCGACCGGCCGGGGCGCGACCTTCATCCCCCCGGTGACGACGACGTCGTCGAGCCGGCCGTCGACGTGCAGCCGGCCGTCCTCGCCGAGGTGCCCGCCGTCGTCGGTGCGGAACCACCGCGAGCCGTCGGGGTCGACGGTGAAGGCGCGGAAGGTGAGGTCGGGCCGCCCGAGGTAGCCGTGCGCGAGGGTCGCGCCCCCGAGGTGCACCCGGCCCTCGTCGTCGAGGCGGACGCCGGCGCCGGTCAGGGCCCGGCCGTCGTAGACGCAGCCACCGCACGTCTCGCTCATCCCGTAGGTCGTCACGACGCGCACCCCGGCGGCCTCGGCCCGGCGGCGCAGGGTGGGCGGTGTCGCGGCGCCCCCGACGAGCACGCCGTGCAGGGAGGCCAGGGCGGCGGTCGCCGCGGGGTCCTCGAGGAGGCGGACGAGCTGGGTCGGCACGAGCGACGTGTAGTGGCGGTGCTGGGGGTCGAGGCGCCGGACGCCGGCCACGAAGGCGGTGGGGGAGAACCCGTTCGCGAGGTCCATGACCACCGGCACCGTCCCGGCGTCCAGCCCGCGCAGGAGCACCTGGAGGCCGGCGACGTGCCCCGCGGGAAGGGTCAGTAGCCACTGCCCGGGGCCGCCGAGGCGCTCGTGGGTGGCGTGCGCGCTCGCGGTCAGGGCGCTCGCGCCGAGCATCGCCAGCTTCGGGGTGCCGGTCGAGCCGGACGTCCCGACGACGACGGCGAGGTCCTCGGGCAGGGCGGCCGCCGCGAACCGGGGCAGCTCGGGGACGGGACCGCTGGCGACGTGGGGCAGCACCGCGCCACCGCCGTCGAGGGCGCGGCGCAGGCGGGGGAGGACCGACGCGGCGCCGTCGCCGGGGGCACGGGCAGAGGGTCGAGGTCCACGGCGCCCACTCTAGGAGCCGGCCCGCGCCGCCCTGCACTGGCCGCCGCGCCCCGGATCCGGGAGCATGGCCTCACGCCGAGGAGGTGGCCCGTGGACGAGGTGATCGCGACGCACCTGGAGCAGGTCCGTGCCCACCGGGCCGAGCTGGGGGAGTCGATGGCCGCGCTCGACGCCGCCCTCGCCCTGCCCGTCGGTCTGGGGCCGGTGTGGCGCAGGCGGGTCCGTGCCGCGCTCACCGAGCTCGCCCACGACCTGCGCGACCACGTGGCGCTCACCGAGGCCCCCGGCGGCCTCTACGACGACCTGCGGGCCCACGCGCCCCGGCTCTCGCGGGAGGTCGACCACCGCACGGCCGAGCACGTCGAGCTGCTCGCCGAGGTCGACCGGCTGCTCGGCGAGCGCGACGACGGGCTCGAGGGGCCCGAGGCGGTCGACGCCCACCGGGAGGCCGCGACGGCCCTCATCGGCCGGCTGGTGCGCCACCGCCAGCGCGGCTCCGACCTCGTCTTCGAGGCCTACGAGGTCGACCTCGGCGGCTCCGGCTGACGGTCGGTCGCTACGGCTGGACGGGCGGTACGAAGTCGAAGGTGCTGCCGAGCAGCCAGACCAGCAGCAGGATCACCGGCAGGTGGATGACGAACTGCAGGAAGGTGAACCCGACGAGGTCACGCGCCCTCAGCTTGAGGACCGCGAGCAGCGGCAGCATGAAGAACGGGTTGACGAGGTTCGGCAGCGCCTCGGCCATGTTGTAGATCTGCACGGTCCAGCCGAGGTTCATCTGCACGTCCGTCGCGGCCTGCATGACGTACGGCGCCTCGACGAGCCACTTGCCGCCACCGGACGGCACGAGGATGCCGAGCACGGCCGTGTACACCGCGAGCGCGACGGCGAACCCGCCCCCGCCGCCGAACGAGGTGAAGATGCTCGACAGGTGGTCGGAGAGGGTCTCGCCGCCGCGGCCCTCCGCCTTCGTGAGGACGGCGGCCATCGCGGCGTAGAGCGGGAACTGGACGAGGATGCCGGCCGTCGCCGGCACCGCCTTCTGCACGGCCATGAGGAAGCGGCGCGGCGTGCCGTGGAGGACGAGCCCGAGGACGAGGAAGACGAGCAGGTAGCCGTTGAGGCTGCTGAGGACCGCGACGGCCGACTTCTCGAGCAGCTGCCCGACGAGCCAGCCGAGCGTGATGACCCCGAGCAGCACCGGCAGGACGCGCGAGTACTCCAGCCACTCGCCGGGGCGCTCGCGGACCGGTGGCTCGTCCGGGAGGTCCTCGGTGTCGATGCCCATGTCCGCCGCCGTGCGCACGGAGGCGCCGCGCGGGCACGACGCCCAGGCGATGACCGTCGTCAGGACGATGAGCAGCAGGGCCGAGACCATCGACTGCCAGGTGAAGATCGTCGTGCCGAAGTCGAGCACCCCGGTGATGTCGAGCAGGGGTGCCGGGAGCGAGGCCGGGGTGGCCTGGAGCTGGGCCGCCGAGGAGGACAGGCCGAGGGCCCACACCGCGCCGAGGCCCATGAACGCCGCGGCGCCGAGCGCGCGGTAGTCGACGCGCAGGTCCTCGCGGCGGGCGACGGCCCGGGCGAGCAGCCCGCCGAAGATCAGCGACAGGCCCCAGTTGAGCAGCGAGACGCTCATCGAGAGCAGGGCGACGAAGGCCACCGCGCGCCGAGGGTCGTTCGGCACGTTCGCGAGGGCCTCGATGAGCCGGGCCACCGGCGGGGCGGTCGCGACGACGTACCCGGTGAGGACGACCATCGCCATCTGCAGAGAGAAGGCTCCAATGTCGGTGTTCACATCGCTGGCCCGCCGGGCGGCCAAGAAGGTCCGTGGCGCCCGCGTGGCCCACCTGTGGCGCGCGCAGGGTGAGCCGCTCGACTTCCCCGTCATCGTGCGCAAGGGGACGCTCACCGCCTGCCCGCACGGGATCGGGCTCGTCGACGGCTTCCAGTTCAACCTCGAGTACATGGCCGCCCCGATCGGCCACGGGGCACTCTGGGACCGGCTGTCGGCGCTGTACCCGGTGACGCGGATCGCGTACATGCTCCACTGCAAGGACTGCCGGGCCGCCGCCGGCCACGCCGAGTACCCCAACCTGCTCAACGAGTGGCGCCCGTGAGCGTCGACGCCTGACTCACCGCGGTGGCGTCGCGCCCGGTCGCTCCATCCACCGCCGGACAGTCACACCGAAGCCACGCTGGCCGTCGATGACCGACCACTCGCCGACCCCGTACTCGGACTCTTCCCATCCGTCGTCGGCGAGCTGCTGGCGCCAGGCCTTGGCGTCGCCGTCGCCCTCGCGCCACCGGAAGGTCCGGTAGACCCAGCCGCCCCGCTGCCCGCCCATCCGCGGAGGCTACCCGGGCATGACGAAAGCCGCCCCCGACCCAGTCCGTGAGGACCGAGCCGGGGGCGGCTTCCTGTGCAGGGTGGCGCGCTCGAGCGCCGGCAGTTACGGGGTGAGCTGCTGGCCAGCCGGGCCGGTCACGTTGGTGAAGGTCCAGCCTGCCTTGTTGCCCTCGACGAGGACGGGGCCCCAGTTGCCGGAGCGGAAGATGCTCACGTTCCGCAGCGTCGACGCGGCGCGGGCGGGCGCGGTGTAGAAGGTGTACCCGCCGCCGGCGAGCCGGACGTTGTCGACGGTCACACCGCGGATGCCCTGGCCGACGTCCTCGAGGTAGAGGGCGGCGTTCTTCTGCGGCTGCCACGGGCCCATGTCGACGATCGCGTTCCGGATCGCGAGGTTCGTGACGCCCCGGACCTGGATGCCGTCGCCGTGCGCGTCGGACCCGGACGGGAAGGTGAACCCGTCGGCGATCAGCCCGTCGATGACCACGTTGCTGATCTGGAAGCGGGCATTCGAGAAGATGTCGATGCCGTCGCCGTCGGAGCCGCGGACCCGCACCCCGGTCATGGTGACGCCGTCGATCGCGTTGTAGTACGAGTCGACGAACACGCCGCCGGTGTCCACCCGGTCGAGGACGTACCGGCCGGTCCCGTACATCGTCACCGCGGGCGCCTTGACGTTGCGCAGGGTCACGCCGGCGGCGTCGAGCCGGACCGCGCTGGTGAACTCCACGTTCGCGTAGGTTCCGGCCGGCAGGGTGCCGCCGGCGCGCTTCGTGAGGCTGCCCGTGGTGCCGACCGACGCCTCCGTCGGCAGACCAGCCGCGCCCGTGGCCGACGGGGACGGGGTGCTCGTCGACGACGAGGACGGCGTCGACCACGGCGACGTCGACACAGTCGAGCTGGGCGAGCCGCTCGGGCTCGGCTCCGCCGGCGTGTCCGTCGGGGTCGCCGTGACGGTGACCGTCGCGGCCGCCGCGAGCGGCACCGAGCAGTGCACGTCGAACGACACCACGGTGGCGCCCTGCGTCACCTTCGGGTCCTTCGTGCACGTCGCGCGGACGTCGGGGCTGGCGCCGAGCGCGACAGCGCCGGCGAAGGCCGCAACCGCGAGTGCAGCTGCGGCCGCGGCGTACCGCCTGGTGGTGGTGGTCATTGGAACCTCTCGGATGGTGGGGTCAGGGAAGGTCCCGGCCGGGGCACGCAAGGGCGCGCCCAGTCGGGTTCGTGGTGAGTGGCTCAGCTGCGACGGAGGTGGATGGTCGGGCCAGGGCGAGCGATGACCTCGGGGTTGTTGACGGCCCGCAGCTCCGGTGTCGTCTCCACGCTGATGACCGCGGCGACGTCGACGTCCTCGTCCTCGGGCGCGCGCGCGCCGGCGACGAGCCACTTCGGCCGGCCGGCCGCCGTCGACGACGGCTCCTGCCAGGTCTGGCCGCCGTCGAACGACGCCCGCCAGGTCTCGGCCGCGACCGCCGGCGTGGTCGACGGGCCGGGGTCGTAGTACTCCCGGCCGAAGGGGGACAGCTTCACGGGGACCTCCTGGAAGGTGACGGGACGGTGGTGCTCGTCGACGGCCACAGCTCGCTGACGCTCGAGCAGGCGTAGCGGCCGGGTGCGCTCGTCGAAGTCGACGGCACGGCCGATCTCCGCGAACGCGACGGGACGGACCCGCTCCTCGAAGCCGAGGAAGGTCACCTCCCGTGCCGGCGCCGTGGCGTGACCGGCGCCGGACAGGGTGCCCCCACCCGACAGGCCGCTCGGGCTCGAGCTCGATGCGGTGCCCGATCCCGAGAGGGACCCGGCGCCGGACAGGGCGGCACTCAGCTCGACGGAAGGCAGGCTCGAGGGCGACAGCTGGCCTGATCCCGTGAGGGAGACCGTGAGGCGGACGGCCGCGCCTCCGGCTGCACTGAGCGCTCCTGCGCCCATCAGTGCCGCGGAACCGGTAGCGCTCTCACTCGCCGAGCTCGACGCGCTGAGCGTCCCAGTCCCGGACAGCGACGCGACGGAGGTCGCGCCAGTGCGCCCGGGGCCCGTCAGGGAGCCGGTGCCGGCGAGCGCGGCCGCGGTCGATGGTGCTGTGGCGTCGCTGCCCGTGAGGGACCCTGCGCCGTTCAGCGTCGCGGAGGCGGCAACGGCCGGGCGGCCCGCGGTAGAGAGTGCGCCCGATCCTGTGAGCGCGGCAGCGGCTGCCGGCGCGGGCACGGTGCCAGATGCCGCGAGTGAGCCAGACCCGCTGAGGTTCGCGGCCGTCGTCGAGGCGGGGCCGGCTGTCCCGGTCAGACTGCCTGAGCCGGTCATGGCCGCGGCCACGGACGAGGCCGACGAGGAGGTCCCGGTCAAGGCCCCAGAACCGGACAGGGCTGCCGTGGACGCCCCCGACGGCCGGCTGGTGCCGCCGAGCGTCCCTGAGCCACTCAGGGCGGCGCTGACGGAGGCGCCCGGGCTGGCGGAGCCCGAGAGGCTGCCGGAGCCGGAGAGCCCGGCTGTGGCCGCCGGGCGGGGCGTCCCAGACGCGGCCAGCGACCCGGACCCGACGAGCGCGGCGGTGGCCGCCGGGCGGGGTGTGCCAGAGGCGGCCAGCGCGCCGGAGCCGGCGAGCGCGGCGCTGGTGGATCCTGCCCCGGAGCCGGCGGCGGCGAGAGAACCGGACCCGGTCAGAGTCGCCGCCCCGGTGCCGAGCGGGGTGCCCGTCGCGGCGAGAGTGCCTGAGCCCGACAGCGCCAAGGCCACGCTCGCGGCGATGGCAGCAGCACCAGCAGTGAGGGAGCCCAAGCCCGACAGCCCGGCCGATCCCGCGTACGAGCCGCCGCCGGCGGCGGTCGCGCGGCGGAAGGTGACGATCACGACCGGCGCGCGCGAGGAGAGCGATGCGGTCCACGTGGCGCTGACCGGGACGGCGCTGGCCTGGGTGAGGTCCTCGATCGCGCACTGGTAGTCGCCCGCGCCCTCGACCCGCTTCGTGAAGCCGGCGCCCGCCGTGAACGTCGTTGCGGCCCGCCATGCCTGCTGGGCGGCGCCGACGACGAGCTGCCCGGCGGTGTCGGGGGTGACGGGACCGGCAGAGAACGACGTCCCGTCGGCGGCGGCGTACCCGAACGCGACCTTGTCGACCGAGGCGAGGTTGGTGTGCTCGGTCATCGCGACGCGGCGGAACCCCGCGGCCGCGCTGAACGTGACGGTCACCGTCGTCGTCCCGCCGGTCAGGGTGGGGCACCACGCGACGCCGATCCCGGCGCCGTTGCTGGTCTTGTAGTAGTTCAGCCCGGTGTTGGGGTCGGCGATCAGCAACCACGCCTTGCCGGTGCTGTCCGTGACGCTGACCGGCACAGGCGGGGACCCGGCGGTGGCGTCCCACGCGAAGACGATGAACCCCTGGGCGCCAGGGGTGCAGGGCCCGTTGTAGGTGGCCGAGACCGTCGTCGACGTGGCGTCGGTGCCGGCAGGGCTCGAGCCGACGTTGCCGGTGAAGCCAGGAGCCAGGAGCGCGCGCGACGGCGACAGCAGCGGGACGGGGAGCAGGCCGTGCGTCATCGGTCAGCTCCTCACTCAGGCGACGTCCCAGACCTCGAAGAGGAACGCCCCGAACGCGTCGTTCGCTGTGGTGTTGTTCGGCCCTCCGTACTTCAACCCAGTCGACGCCACCGCGGTCTCGACCCCGTAGGCGGCGTCCCACGTCTGCGCGGAGCCGGGGGTCAGGCCGGTGACGAGGAACTGCGCCTCCACGGTCAGGAACGTGGTCGCCGCGGCCACCCCGTTGACCAGGCCGGCCGGCGCCACCCGACCCAGCACCGTCGCACCGGACACCACCCCGAGCAGGATCTGCGGGTAGGTCGTCGCCCCGTGCAGCGTCCCCTGCAGCCGGACCAGGGCGGTCCCGTTGGCGGGGGCGGTGAACGCGACGCGGAGGTTCGTGGTGTCGATGGCGGTCATCGCCAGCGCCGCCGTCGTCGCCTTGCTGACGGCGGTCGCCGGGTCGTACGCCTTCCCCGCGAGCAGGCTCACGGCGTCAGCTCTGGGTGTAGGTGACGTTGATCGTGTACGTGCCCTGGGAGACGAAGGGCTGGTCGACGATGTCGAAGGTGTCGCGCACGTCCGCGGTGCCCGGGGTGACGCTGACGCAGGCTCCGAAGAACGCCGGCGTGACGCCCGAGGGCACGTCGAACGTCCCCGCCCCGGAGATCGCCGACGCCGACGCGGCGCCCCAGTTGAGGGCCTTGCGGTTGTACGCCGGCGACCCGCCGGTCAGCTCACCGGTCGCGGTGCCGGTGGCACCGGGGTCCGCGGTGAACAGCGCGCCGTATGGGGCGGCCGCGCCGTAGGCGGTGGCGAGCGCGTTGCGCTGGGCCAATGTACGAACGGACATCGGTCAGTCCTCCTGCGTCGCGGGACGGACGGTGCCGGCCTCGGGGTGGTTGATGCCGGCGGGCACGGCCGTCTGGCCGTGGTAGCCGCCGGGGCCGGCGTCGGGCTCGTCGGAGACGGCGACGTCGTCCCAGCCGCGGGCGCGGGCGGCCGCGACGTACTCGTCGACGAACTCCGGGTTCACGTAGTCCTCCGCGACGTCCTCCCGGACACCGGGCGGGCCGCCCGGGACCTCGGGGGCGACGACGCGGAACCGGCGCATGGTGACCTTCCGCTTCGTGATGCGCGGGTCGGCCGAGGTCTTGCTCATGGGGCACTCCTTGCGGTGAGGGTGGGGTGGGCGAGGAACCGGCCGAGGGCGAAGAGCCCCCGGCCGGCGACGGCGAGCGCGATGACGGCGACGACGACCTGGCGCTCGGTCAGGTCGAAGAGTCGGGACACGGGGTCAGCCCTCGCGGACGGCCCAGTCGGGCAGGTCCGGGAGGGGCACCTGCTGGCCCGCGAACGGATGGGTCGAGTCGGTGAGGAACTCGAAGACCCCCGCCCGCAGGAAGGAGTGGCACACCCACTCGCGCGGACCGTCGGTCCCGTGCATCGTGTAGCGGGTCAGGATCGACGGCGACAGGGTGGGCGTCTCGAGGTCCCCGTCGAAGTCCCAACGGGCGCGGCCTTCGGGCACGTCGCCGCCGACGGGCAGCATGTGCAGTCCGACGTCACCCCCACGGGCACAGCCCGGGCAGACGAACATCAGCGCCTGGTACTCGCGGCCGTGGTCGTCGACCGTCCGGAGGGCGGCCTTCACCGTCAGACCTCGGGCGCGGCGCGTAGACCGTGGCGGGCGCGGTACTCGAGCAGCGGCTCGCCCGTCGGGGTCTTCGTGTCCGTGCGCCAGAACAGGATCAGCATGGGCACGATCGCGAGCGCCTGGTTGCCGAGGTCCCCGAGGTAGGAGGCTTGGCCGTCGGTCAGGACCCCGACGAGCTTGAGTGCGGCGAGCAGCGCGAGCTGGGCGGCGTACAGGACCTTGACCTCGATGCGGCGCGCCTTCCACGTCCCGAGGACGAGCGCCACCAGGTCGAGCGCCGCCGCGACGACGCCGACCCAGCCGGTGACCCACGAGTCGGTCCGGACGCCGGCGACGACCAGCAACGTGCCGAGCGCGGCGAGCAGCCCGTAGAAGGCCTTGCGCTTCGCCGGGTCGAGGACCCAGGCGACGAAGGCGACGAGCCACGCGGCCGGCGCGAAGCCGACGATGCGCGGGCTCACGGGGTCACCTCCTGCGGCCGCACCACGACCTCGATCTGCGCGGCCTCGGACAGTGCCTCCCTGACGGCGGCCTTGACCTCGTCCTCGGTGAGTGCGCCGCCCTTGAGGGCCTGTGCCTCGGCGATCTTCCGTGCCTGGATGGCGTTGTCGCGGGCCTCGAGGGACCAGCGCATGATGAGGTCGAGCGCGCGGGGGATGGCCACGGCGGGCTCGTTCTTGCCGAGCATGGCGCTCGGCACGACCTTGTCGGTGATGGGCATGTCGTCCTCCTGGTGGTTGGTGCCCGCGAAGTAGGCGACGCGAGCCATGAAGTGGTCCCACGGGAACTGGGCCCCGCAGTCGGTGTGGTCGGAGCGCTTGTAGACGCGGTTCACGGCCCAGTGGTCGACGATCCCGGCCTTGCCGGCGGCGAGCTGGGCGTCGGTGAGGTGCACCATCGGGATGCCCTCGTGCTGCGCGAGAGCGACGACGAGCCGGGCGGTCCTGTCGAGCATCGCGAGGCTGTAGGGGTCGAGCCACTGCTCGCGCGTCTGGGTGGTCCCGGCCTGCTCGATCTGGATGCCGTCGTGGTTCGCCCCGGGGGCGGCCCACGCGACGTCCTCGAGGGGGACCTGGAAGACGGTCGAGTCGTTGTCGGTGGTGAAGTGGCTCGAGGCCTTGACGCCCGACTGGAAGTACTTCGCCACGCCCTCGGCCGCGGAGGCGGTCTCCGGGGTGACGGCGAAGTGCAGCACGATCAGGCGGATCCGGCGGCCACCGACCTTCGTGTAGCGCGTCGAGGGGATGGCCTTGGTGACGCCGGCGTCGGCGAGCCACTTGGGGATGGAGAGAGACACGGCTGTCCTCCTGAGTGGGGTAGATCAGAGGCAGATGCCGAGCAGGTCGCAGACCGTGCCGGTGATCGGACCGCGGTCGCTGCCGCGGTCCGTGGGAGTCGGGGTGGGCGCCGGTGGCGGCGAGCTCGGTGCCGTGGCGCTGCCGCCGCCGGAGGTCGGTGCGCGCGCGGCCGGCGACCTTGCCGGGGCGCCCTCGGTCGCTGGCGAGCCGCTCGTCGACGACCCCTCGCTTGAGGGGCTCGAGGACGATGAGGGCGCCTGCCTGGCCGGCAGCGCCGGGCAGCCGAGGCTCTTGCCAGCTCGTGCGAGCGTCGCCCGGCCCTGAGCGCTGGCGTCCTTGGCCACCTCGGCGAGCGCTGCGCAGAGCACGGCGTTCTGCTCGTCGAGCTGGGCCTGCACCTGGGCGGCTTCCTTCTCGCGCGCCTCGCGGCGCCCGGTGAGGTAGGACCGCAGCTCGGCCACCTCGTCACGGCTGAGGCCGGCGGTCTGCTCGGCGTTCTGCGCGACGCCGGTCAAGATCCCGAAGCCGATCGGCAACCCGATGCCGAAGAGCAGGCAGCTGACCGCGATCGCGACGAAGCCGGCACGTCGTCGGATGCCGGGCCCGACCCTGTCGTCGGGGCGCATGGGGGCGCTGCGGCGGCGGAACGGGACGGCTCGGTGTCGGCTCACTTGGGCTTCACCTCTCCGGTGTCCGGGTCGATCCGGTTGTCTCGGAGCAGCACGCGAAGGCGCACCTTCTCCTCGGTGTCGGCGTCGGCCGCGGCCTCGAGCTCACGGTTGCGGGCCTCGAGCTCGTTGATGCGCGTGTCCTGGCGGGAGTCGAAGTCGCGCTGCCTGCTCGAGCGGCTCGAGAGCAGGGCACCGATGAAGCCGAGCGCGCCGGCGCCGCCGAACAGGAACGGCAGGAGGTCGAGGGCGGTGGAGGTGTCAGCCGTCTTGATGGCTGCGGCGATCGTCGCGGCGAGCATCGGCTACCCCCGTCCACGGTTCGACCTCGCCGGCAGCAGCCCCCGGATCCACTCGAGCAGCCGATCGGCCCACGTCCTCCGTGAGGGTGCGAACTGCCGGGCGCATCCGTAGTAGAGGCACGCGAGGAGCAGTGGCGTCGACGGTGCGCCCCAAGCTGGGATCCGGTGCAGGGCGACCCACGAGCCGGCGACGAGCCCGGCGTACACGAGGTAGAACACGACCCCGACGGTGAGGGTGATGTTGAGGGCACGGGGGTGGCCGCGGCCGTCGCGGCCGATCGCCCACGCGACCGCGATCGCGCCGGCGAGCAGCAGCACCCCCCAGCTGTGCATCCCGCCGGGGACGGTGCGCAACAGCGCGAACGAGTCGGACGTCGCGACGGCGTTGCCGCCGTAGGCATAGCCGGTGCCGTCCGCGGCGGCCTTGCCGACGAGGCACCACGCGACGAACTTCGCGAAGAGCTCGCGGCGGGTGTGCGGCGGGGGTAGGTGCATGGCGGTCTCCGATGTCTCGGACACGCTCGGGCCTCCTCGGTCAGGTCCGGGGCGGGTGGGTGGTGGTGTCACTGGCCGACGACGTAGAAGCGGGGTCCCTGGCCGTAGGTCAGGCCGGTCGCAGGTGCCGTCGAGGGCAGCGAGGTGTGAGGCCCAGCGGACTTCACACCGGTGACGTCAGCCAGCGCGACGCCGGCGAACGAGAGGCCGGCCACCCTGCTGGCACGGCCGGTCCCGACACGGATGGCGGGGGCCCCGCCGTGCGCGGCGAAGCCGAGCCAGTAGGTCCCCCCAGCGAGGGGGAACGACCCGGCGGTCGTGGCACGGAACGATGAGAGGTTCGAGGCGATCGTGCCGAGCGAGTAGAGCCGCTTCCCAGGTCGCCCGTTGAGGTCGGCGTAGAGCGCCGCCTCGATCGTGGATCCCGCCGCGGTGGTGGTGATCTCGAGCGCCACCTGGGTGATCGCCCCCGGGCCGAGGTCGATCGGGACGAAGTGCGCCTCGTCCGCGGTCAACGTCAGGGTGGTGTTGCCCTGGTGCTCGGGCATGTAGTTGCCGCCGGTGCGGATGGCGGCAGGCTCGTGCACCGCCTTGTCGAGCTCGCGAGTGAACTTCACGAACGCCCCGGACGCGATGCTCAGGGTGTTCTGGCGGGCCACGTCGGTGCCGTTGCCGGCGGCCGACCACAGGGAGTAGCCGGCGTTCACGGTCGGGCCGGTGTTGCCGTACGGGGCCGACCCCGCGACCTGCGTGTCCCGGACCGCGTTGCGGTTCACCTTGGCCCGTGCGACCGAGGTGTAGCAGTCCAGGTACAGGCCCACCGAGTAGGTCGCATCGGCGAGCGCCGACGAGGCGACGTTCTCGAGGACGTTGTCGCTGATGTCGAGCCCGTCGACGTTGGAGAAGCGGAGATACATCCCGTTGTCCGGGGCGCCGACGATCCGGTTGCGGCTGATGCTGACTCCGCGGTCGATGGCGGTGTTCCCGGCCTCGCGCCGAACCCACTGGATCCCGTTGGCCACCGAGCCGATACCGACGGTCGACTGCCCGGCGTGGGTGGCGGCCGCCCAGATGATCGTGTTGTCGACGATGTCGACGTTGCTCATCGGGCCGCCGTCGCCGCTGTTCATCGCGATGCCGCACCCCCCGTTCTGCCAGGGGTGCGCGCGCCAGAGGAGGAAGTCGAGGCCGAAGACGTTGTCGTGGACCCGCACCCCGGTCATGCCTTGGGTGTACGGGGTGATGTGCAGGCCGTGGCCGCAGCCGATCGTGACGTTGTGGTGCCACTCGATCCCGATGTTCGGGAACGACGGGGAGGTGGAGAGCTGGCCGCCGTAGACGTACCCGATGACGGTGTTGTGGTGCACCTTCTGCGACGGGCCATGGGTGTCGACCGGGGAGATCGCCCCGAGCGCTGCCGACCCGCTGGTGACCCCGGCGGCGTAGGCGGAGAACGTGTTACCGGCGATCTCGAAGCCCACGGCGTCGATGTAGACCGTCGAGTGGTCGTGCAGCTGGGCGGAGGCGACGAGGCCGCCGATCTTGAGGAACTGGTTGTTCAGGACCCGCACGTCCCGCGCGCTGTTGGCCGAGCAGACCACCCAGGTCGAGTCGTGGTCGACGAAGGTGTTGCCCTCGACGCGGATGCCGGTGCCGTAGTCGGCTCGGATCGCCTGCCGGCGGCGGCCGTTGAGGTAGTTGCCCGAGGCGACGTCGCCGGCGGCCGGCTGGTTGTTCGTCGCGTTCCCGTCGAAGGTGAGGCCGTGCACGTACAGGCCCGACGCGTCGTTGGCTCCGGTGTTGAGCATGGCGTTCCACGGGCCGTTGGCGTTCTTCACCTTCAGCGTCCCGGACCCGAAGAGCTCGACCCCGGCTGTGGCGGTCAGGATGTCGCCGGAGCCGCTGATCAGGTAGGTGCCGGCCGGGACGTAGACCCGGCGTGAGCCGCCCGCGATCGCCGCGTTGATCGCGGCCTGGATCTCCGCGGTGTCGTCGGCGGTGCCGTTGCCGGCGGCGCCGTAGTCCTTGACGTTGACGGTCTCGGCCCCGCGCACGACCCGGTTGCCGTACAGCGGCTCGAGCGCCCCGCGCGTTCCGGACAGGCCGTCCCCGACGAGCGCGGCGACGGCGGCGTCCTCGGACAGGGTGAACGACGCCGCGGCCGCGAGCGCGGTGTGGGAGACGATGACCCGCTCGTACCCGGTGACGGTCTCGAGGATGGCGATCGGCTTGTTCTCGAGGGTGAAGCTGAGGAGCCCGTTGCGGTCGCTGGTGAGCGTGGCGAGGACGGCGCGGGTCGTCGCGTCGCGGATGGTGGCCTTCGCGCCGCGCAGGGTCCGGATGCCGCCGCTGGGGAGCACGTCCCAGACCGTCACCTGCTCGAAGTCAAAGTTGGCCACGTTCCCTCGATTCTGGTCGTCAGCGGGCGAAGAGGGCGAAGCCGCCGCAGATGGCGGTGTTCGCTGCGGCGCCGCCGGTGCTCGCCGCGGACAGGACCTGCACGGACAGGTCGAGGACCTGCCCCGAGGTCACGGCGAGCGAGCGCGACTGCAGCACCGTCGTCTGGTTGACGAGGTCGGCGAGGTTGATCAGGGTCGGGCCGGCGGTGCCCTCGATGACGCACCGGCAGTCGAACCGGTTCGGTGCCGAGTCCTGGAAGGTGACCAGGCCCCACGCGATGACCAGGGCCGTGTCGTACCCGGTGGGCACGGTGACGGTGGTGGAGGCCTTGGTGGCCATGCTCGTCGAGGTGGCCCAGCCGGTCGCGCTGTCGGTGCTGATGGCTCGCCACCCGGTGAGGTTGGCGAGCCACGAGTTGTCGATGCTGTTGTCCGGGAGGGTGAAGCTGCCAGTCACGTCGAGATCGCCGTTGACCGTCATCGGGCCGTCGACCCGTGAAGACCCGTTGACGTCGAGGTCACCGTTGAGCTCGACGTTGCCGTTGCCCTGCAGTCGGAATCCCTCGACCCCGGGGCGTAGGTGTCGGAGTCGAGACCGCCGACACCGTTGGGGCGCACGCCGGTCCCGAAGAAGGAGGACGCGGCTTTGAGGTTCGCGACGTCGCGCTGCAGCTCCTTGATGACCTTGAAGATGTCGATGCTCGGATCCGGGCGGCCGGCCATCACTGCACCTCCAGCACGTCGGCGACCTGCCACTCGACCTGCGCGGTGCCCGAGTCGGGCACCCGCACCACGGTGTTGATGCAGCGGGTCGTGAAGCCGTCGGCACCGCCGACCGGCTGGTCCCCGCCATAGACGTCGGTGTCGAGCACGGCCTGCACGTTCGAGCCTCGGGGGTGTTCGTCCAGTCCGCGGACGTGACCTCGCCCGCCTCCGGGTCGAGCGTGACCAGCGAGTAGGCGGTGGCGATGCCGGAGCGCTTCGCGAGCTCGGCCCGGGCGTTGCGCAGCAGGGTGTCAGCCTGCTGCACCGTGGAGTCGTCGACGAACGACGTCATCCGCGGCCAGCCGGCGGCCAGCAGCGCGGAGGCGGTAGCCGTCTTGCGCAGCTGCGCCTTCTCCTGCCCGGCTCCGGTGGCCACGACCGCCGTCGCGGCCTCACCGAGCTGCCTGGACCGGCCGAGGGCGATGACGTTGCCGCCGGCTCGGCGGTCAGGGACCCGAGGTGCGGGTCCCGGGAACAGGTCTCCGAGCAGCGCGACCTTGGCCGGCTGGTCCGGTGCGTCGGCCGGCACGGTCGCCTCGACGTACTCGAGCACCGCCTGCGGGTCGATGTGACCGTGGCGGTCAGCGAGGTAGAGCTGGCGCACGGGGTTGTCGAGGGTGCCACCGATGCTGATGTACCAGTCGGGTCCGCCGGCGGCCTCGCCGAGCTTGCGGAACTCCTTCCCGACAGTGGTCTTCGCCCAGGCCGTGAGGTCGGTCTTGACCGAGCTCGACGCACCGAGGCTCGAGCCGGTGTCGATCATCAGGTTCTGGCCGGCCACGGCCTGAGCGTCGTCGATGAGGTCGCGGAAGATCTGGTGGTCGTTGGTCAGCGTCGGCCACTGGTGGGGGCTCGCTGCGATCTTCTCCTCGAGGAACCAGCCCCACTCACGCGCGGTGAACGAGAAGGATCGGGGTCCGGACTGCTGCTCGGCGACCAGGACCCCGTCCCACCACGGGACGCCGTCTCGAGCGACGAGGACGCCGGAGAGCGGCAGGGCGAGCGTGGGCCGCCACATGGACAGGCCGGGCTCCACCGTCGACGTGAAGGTGCACTCCCCGTGGTCGTTGAGCGGGAGCGAGAAGGACAGACCGCGGGCCGGCACGAGCTCGTCGACGATGGCCGGGTTGTCGAACCTCGTCGCGTAGACCTCGTACCGGCTCACAGCAGGTACGTCCCGAAGACGTTGACGGCGTCACCGTTGGCGATCGCCTGCGACGTGGCGGTGAGGACGACGCCGCCGCCGGTGGAGGCGTAGGCGGCGAAGTCGGAGCCCGAGGGGCCGCCGCCGAGGGCACCGTTGGACTGTGCCGGCGTGAGCGCGGGGTCGATGTTGGCGATGGTGAGGTTCCCGATGTTGCCTGCGGCGAGCGCACCGCCGGTGCGGGTGACGTTGATCTGCACGGACACGACGTCGCCGTACCGCTTGTACAGGGACCCGCTGATGCTCCACCCGCTGTTGGCGGTGAAGATGCCGGCCCCGTCGACCCACCCGGTGTTGGTGGGCGGGACGACGCCGAACAGCCGCGTCGGCAAGCGGAGGTCCTCGATCTTGTTCGAGGGGATCGTGAGCGCGCCCGCAGCGTGCCGCAGGCGCGCCAGACGGACCGCGGTGGCCGGGACGGAGGGGTCCGTGGGGACCGCGTTGGGCGTGCCGACGATGACGCGGACGGACTCGGTGGCGTAGTCCATCACGACGATGTCGTTGCGCGGCACCCCGCTCATCGGGTTCGGACCCAGCACGTCGAGGGGGAAGAGTGCGTTGTTCAGCATCGGGAACGCGCCGGCCAGGCGCGAGTCCTGGACGACAGCTGCGCCGACGTCGATCTGCACCGAGCTCGAGGCGGTGGAGGTCTGGGTGACGGCCAGCCCGGTGAGCACGCCGTCGGTCGCGATGCCGGCGGAGTCCTGGGCGAAGAGGTACGAGAGGAACTGGCGGAGGTCCGCCTCCTGCTCGCCGGTCTTGGCCACCTTGAGAACGGTCACAGCCAGGCTCCTTCGTAGGACCACACGGAGAGGGATGCGGCAGGGTTGGCGTCGTCGGCGGTCCACTGGACGGTGGCCCCGCCGACCGGGATGGCCAGCCACTGCCCGATGAACGACACCCGGTTCCGCACCGAGATCCCCGCCAGCGGGTTCGACCTCGAAGCCAGCACGACCCGGCGGCGAGCGCAGTCGACGTCGAGGAACTGCCCGGCGGCAACCGTCCCGATGAAGGCGATCCGGTCGCCGGTCTCGGGCAGGGTGATGACGGGGTTGGTCACGGGCCCGTCGATCTGGACCCGGGGAAGTAGGACGTGCTGCCCTCGTTGAGGACCACGACCTGGCTGGGGTGGCGTCCGGGTCGACCCCCCAGTCGCGCGGCCACGTGCGCGGCCAGGTGCGGCCGGTGCCGGCGACAGAGCCGAGGCCAGCCGACCCGAAGGCCTCGAGCCCGTAGACCGTCGGGTCGTTGGCCGTGACCGTCAGGGTCCACCGCAGGCGCCGCTCGTTGACGACCTCCGCGCTGAACGTGTCCACCTCGACGAACCGGGTCCACAGCCCTGCCGCGTCCGTGACCGTCAGCGGGTACTCCGCGTCGCCGGCGAGCGCGACCAGCTCGCGCCGCTCGAGCGCGCACGCGGCCGGGTCGGCGTAGTCGGCCGTACCCGACGCCGTGATCTTCACGGCGTCGGCGAAGCCGGTCGAGGCCCACGACCCGGCCTGCTGCATCCGCTTCTGCCGGTCCCGCACCCGGTTGACCGACAGCCACCCCTCGAGGGTGTGGAGCCGGAACCGGCCACCGCGAGGGGAGGCTGCGGCGGTGAGGTCGAAGCCGCGGAGCTCGAGGGAGGAGGTCACAGGGTCTTCACTCCCATCGCCGTACCCATGTCCGCGGCCGAGACCGGCGCGACCAGCTGCAGGTCCTCGAGCTGTTCGCGGAGGGCTCGGGCCAGCCGGTCGTAGTCGATGCCTGCTGGGGCCCTGCCGTACGCAGAGGCGGCGTCGCGGCTCGTGTACGGGTCGAGGACTGTCCGGGCGCCCAGGGCCGCCCCAGCGGCCGTCAGCGGCGGTACCGCCGGCGGCCGGACGAGGTCCTCCATCGCGGCGCGCAGCTGCGGCCCGGTCTTCTGCAGGCCCTTGACGCCACCGAGGGGCACCCACTCGAGCAGCTTGGCCATGACGGTGGACGGGGAGTTAATGCCGAGGATGTCGGCCACCGGGCCCGGGATGTGGTCGGTGATGAACTTCTTCACGAACGAGGCCAGCTTCCCGGCCATGTTGCCGATGCCGGTGATGATGCCCCGCACGATGTCGGTGCCCTTGTCGACGAGCAGGTCCTTGAGGTTGCCGAGGCCCGAGAGGATCTTGCCGGGTAGGGACTTCACGAGGTTGACGACGGCCGCGACCTTGGTGTTCACCGACGAGACGACCCCGCCGAACCAGCCGGCGAAACGGCCCGGGAGAGAACCGAACCAGGACAGGGCGCCCTTGATCCAGTCGACCGCCGCACCGATGGCCCCACGGATCTGACCCCAGTGGCTGATGATGACGCCGAGCGGGGTGTAGCGCAGGAAGGCGTTCTTCACCCACGCCAGCGCCGCGGGGATCACTGCCCGCAGCCAGTCGACGACGACACCGATCCCGGTCTTGATGGCGTCCCAGGCGCCAGGACGATGGCGCGGAAGGTCTCGCTGTTCTTCCACGCGAGCACGATGGCCGCGACCAGGGCCGCGATCGCCACGACGACGATGCCGATCGGGTTGGCCGTCAGGGCGGCGTTCCACAGCCACTGGGCCGCCGTGACTATGCCGGTCGCGGCCGCGCCGGCGAGCATGGCCGCACGAGTCGCCACGAAGGCGGCCCCTGGGCGACGAGGCTGCCGACGGTGCGGGCCGAGGCCGCGACCCATGAGCCGGCGGTGGTGGCCGCCGAGGCAACCGAGGAAGCCGCCGTCGCGGTGTTCGAGGCGACCCACGCGGCCGCGGACCGGGCGGCTCCTGCGACGGACGCAGCCGCGGCGCGGGCGCGGGTGGCCATGCTCGTCTGCTCGGCCGCGGTCGAGGTTGCCGTGGTGGCTGCGACGGCGCGCTGCGACGTGGCGAGCGACCGGTTGGCCGCGGCGAGGGTGAGGGTCGAGCCGATCTGGCCGACCATGCCGATCGCGGAGTCCCGGCCGACGACGCTGTTCGCGGCCTGGGCGGCCTTGAGGGCGACGAGGGCCGAGATGACGTAGGGCAGCGCCGTGCCGACGAGGTCGGCGTGGTCGGCGATCCAGCCGAGGGCGTCGCCGATCAACGACAGGCTGGGGCCGATGGCAGGCCCGGCCGAGACCAGGTTGCTCGCGCCGGTGGAGATCATCGCGAGGGAGTTGCCGACGACGTCGCCGTCGGACCCGCCGAACTTGTCGAACAGGGACGCGACGGCGTCACGCAGCTGCAGCAGCGAGGAGACGGCCGAGGAGCCAGCGTCCCAGCCGAAGACCTCTGTCAGCTTGCCGGACACGTCGCCGCTCGAGAGGAGGGTCCACAGGCCCTGGGCGGCCGTGACGAAGGTGGTCACGCCGGCCGTGAGGCGGGGATCGCGGCGGTGACGAACTCGATGGCCCCGCCGAGGCCCTGCTTGATCAGCGGGAGGAGCGGCTCGACGACCTTGGCCATGCCCATGCCGATGGTGTCCTGCAGGGTGGACCACATGCCGCTGAGCGACTGGGACTGCTTGTCCATCAGGCCGGCGAAGCGCTCGAGGCCCTTGCCGGACTCGAGCGCGCTCATCAGCTGCCCGAGCTCCTCGCGGCCGAGCTTGCCCTTGTTGGCCAGCTCGGCGACCTGCTGGACGCTCTTGCCCGTGGCCGCGGCGAGCAGGTCGTACACCGGGATGCCGGCGTCGCGCAGCTGGTTGAGGTCCTCCATCGAGATCTTGCCGGCGGCGTTCATCTGCTGCAGGGCCACCGTGGCCCGCTTGACCCCCTCGGACCCGGTGCCCATACCGGACGTGGCGTTGCCCAGGTTGGTCATGATCGGGATGACCTTCTTCGCGTCGATCCCGACCGAGATCAGCGAGCCGGCCGCGGTCTGCAGCTCGGGAAAGGCGAACGGGGTCTTGGCGGCAAAGTCGGACAGGTCGGTGAGGAAGCTCTGGGCGTTCTTGGCCGAGCCGAGCATCGTGGTGAAGGAGATCTCCGCCTGCTCGTTCGCGGCCGCGGTCTTCACACCCAGCGCGCCAGCTGCGCCGGCGACGGTCAGGAACGCACCACCGGCGACCTTGAGCCCGGTCCGCATCGCCGCACCGAACCGGGACTGACGGCCCTCGGCGCGGTCGAGCGTGCGGTTGTACTGCGAGTCGTCGGCCTCGATGTAGGCGACGAGGGTGCCGAGGTCGAGGGACATTCGAGGACGCCCCTTCCGCTCGGGATCACTTCTGCGGGTTCGGCTTCGGCGGGTACTTGTCCCGGTGCAGCCGACCCTCGGTGCTCAGCAGGCCCTGGACGCGGAGCGCGAGCCACCGCCAGGTGCGCGACTCGAGCAGGCCGGGCTCGTCGACGTCGACGCCGTAGAACTCGTGCAGGTCCAGCTCGATCAGCGGCCACCGCTCGAGGAACCACTCCCACGTGGCTTCGCCGCCTTCTTGGCGCCCTTGCGGGACGCCTTCGTACCACTCGGCCCAGCCTTCTTCCGAGACCGTGCCGTGGCCCGTGACTGGTTCTGCATCAGCGCTTTTCCCTGACCACCACTCAGCCAGTAGGCCTGGGCGGCATCGGCGTCGGCGGTGGCGTACAGCAGCGCGGTCTGCGAGACCCGCTGCACCCACGGCCACGAGACACCGTCGTCGAGCATCTGCTTGAGCAGGTCCTCGCCGAGGATCAGCTCGTAGAGGTCCCGCTCCTCGTCGTCGTCGAGGACCGGGGCTTCGGTGCGGGCCGGGGTGGCATCGGCTTGTCCGGTCGAGGCGGCGCTGGTCCTGCTCGATCGAGGCTGCGAGCGCGAGGTTCATCATCCGCTGCGCGAACAGGCCGGCCTTGGCCGACATCGGCGG
This sequence comes from Phycicoccus sp. HDW14, assembly GCF_011383005.1. Classification (GTDB taxonomy): domain Bacteria; phylum Actinomycetota; class Actinomycetes; order Actinomycetales; family Dermatophilaceae; genus Phycicoccus. The sequence goes on from NZ_CP049935.1 coordinate 4,069,635, forward strand.
GATGGAGTACTCCTTCGGCTCGTCGAGCCCCGGGACCGGGACCGGCAGGACCAGGTTGTCGTCGAGGGCGCGGTCGAGCGCGGCGAACTTGGGCATGGTGGTGCTCCTTCGGCTGTTCGGCTGATCGGCTGGGCGTCACCGCAGACGCGGTGAGGGCGGGGCAGGCTCCAGCCGAAGAGCCCGCCCCCGCCCCGTTCATCGGGCAGACCCCGGTCAGGGGGTCGCCGGGTAGGGGTTGTGATCTTGTTCCGCTTGCCCTGGCCGGACAGCTTCGCGCTGACCTTGTCGAGGTCGGTGGTGCCGCCGCCGTCGGGCTCCCACGACGCGGAGGCGAAGCCCTGGTAGGCGTCGACGCCGCCGTTGCGGTCGAACCAGCGACCTCGACGACCGAGCCGGCCCGAACTGGTCGGCGGCGTTGCGGATGATCTCCTGACCGGGGTCGGCGCCTTCGTGGTGACCCCGATCTTGCGGAGGAGGCCGAGCTCGAGGGCCCAACCCATCCCGTCTTCATCTCGAGTCCAGCCGTCGGAGTCGAAGTCGGAGTCGTCCTCCATCTTGTTGTCGACGGTCGGCTTGAGGGAGTTGATCGCGCGCACGCGGACCCAGTCGGCGACGACGGTGTAGTTCGCGCTGCCGTCGGCGCTGATGTCGACCTTCGTGCCGCCCGGGGTCGCGGACACCTGGAAGGTGTTCGTGCTGACCGCGACGACGTAGTACACCGTCGCGGCCGCGAGCGGCGGGCGAGGGTGCCGGCGAAGGTGACCTGGTCACCGATCGACAGCCCGTGGTTCGTCTTCGTGATGTTGTCCGTCGTCGCCGTCGCGGTCGCGGTGACCTCGGTCGTCGGGGCACTGGGGTTCTTGACCTCGACCGCGAAGCGGCGGCGAGCTGGGAGACGAGCTGCTCGTCAGCCATGATGCCTGCTTTCTCGGGTCAGTCGACCCGTGTGGGGTGGGCGGGCCGAGGTGGCCCAGTAGTTGGAGACCTGCTCCCAGCGCCGGTTTCCGTCCTGCCCGAGGGAGGTGGCGGACCGGCGTGCGACCACCACGACGGGGATCTCGTTCCAGACGAGATCGCGAGCGCCGTGGAGGACGTTGAAGACCGCGTCGTCGAGCTCGAGCGCGGTGAACCTGTCGCCCGGCTTGCCGCGGGAGACGATCTGCAGCCCGACGACGACGTCGGACAGCTCGGGTCCTCGTCGACGGGGTAGACCGTGAGCGAGCCGGCGACGTCGGGTGTGGCCGGCAGGCCGTTGAGGAAGAGGGGCAGCCGGGCTCCGGTGAGCGGGCCGGAGCTGGCCGGTACTCGACGGCCCCCTGGTCGTTGAGCCACTGCGCGCATCCGCGGGCGAGCTTCTCGGACCACTTGTCGAGCGGGATCGGCTGCAGGCTCACCGGAACTCCTCGCGCAGCTCGTCGGCGAGCGCCTTCGCCTGCTCGGGCGTGTGCGCGCGAGCGCGGTCTCGAGGAACTTCGCTTGGCCGCCCCCGGGGTGGTCCCAGTCGAGGTGCTCGTGCTGGAAGGGGCTGCGACGTCGGTGTGTAGCGATCGCGGCCCGGTCGTCGTCCGTGGTGACCTTGCCGGAGTCCTTGAGGTCGCCGGTGGAGCTCAGGGGCTCGTTCG